>JBBAVS010000075.1:3040-19536 GCA_040397585.1 Pirellulales bacterium | reverse complement strand
CCTGGTGCTGTTGGCCGCGATCGCCGCCGACCTCTGGCTCTGATCCCCGGCCGCCCCGGCTACGCGGTGCCGCCAAGGATCTTGCGGAGTCGCATGGCGGGCAGGCGTCCGAGGGCGAGGGGCTCCACGCCGTCACCAAACGTCACCCGCGTCTCGTGCCGTGAGTTCCACTCGACCTGATCCGCCAAGGCGATTTGGACGAGGTACGATCTCCCGATCCGCGCGAACGCCCCGCCAGGCAGAATCCTGTCCCAGCCGCTCAGTCGGCGGCGGAAGAGCACCACCCGCGGGGCCCCGCCTGCTCGCGGCCTGCTTGTTGATGCGGTCCACCGTATCGGCGAGCCGCTCGGGGTCGACGGGCTTCACGAGATAGTCGAGGGCGGCAACCTGGAACGCCTGCACTGCATACTGTTCGCGGGCCGTCACAGGAAAATCGGGGACGGGAGCGAATTCCGATCAAGCCGACCGGTCGGCTTCGTAGGTTGCAATCAACTCTTCGAGTTCGCGGACCGCGGGTTCCTCCAGCATCTGGCCGCTCCAATGACGGAGATACGGAATATCGAGCCGGCCCTTCTGGACGTGCAGGATGCCCTTGATGTCGAGCAGGTCCTTCTGGCGGTGAAACGCCATTTTCAACAGGATCAGATCTTCGGCGGTCGTCACGCGGATGGCATGGCCGTGAAAAGGCCGCTCAACGGCCCGCTTCAGGATCGAGTGCTGCAGCGGTACGACCGGGATGAACAGTTCCACGCTCGTCGCCCGGCATGCCAGCGTCATGTATCTGTCTTCACGCACCTGCTGGAGCAGGGCTTCGACGGTCACGGCGTGCGGGGCTGGAGATTGGTCAATTGCGAAGCCAGCAGCGTTCAAGGCATCGGCAAGCCGCTGGTAGGCGACAGCAGGAACGGCGACAAGACAGTCGGCGTCTTGTGTCGTGCGGGGCACGCCCCAGAAACTCGTGGCGACGGCTCCGCCGATGGCGTAGGGCACGCCAAGCTGTCCAAACACATCCGCCAACCGCAGGACGACATCGGCCAGCGGTGGCAGGTCAGGGGGTTGCATCGTCGTGTGGCCAGGCGGAGCGGCGAAGGTTTTTCCACCAGGGAGTCGGTCGGGGATCGAGGAGGCGAGATGCCTCCCGACGGCGCCGGCGCTCCTCGGGCGAAAGGTGGGCGAGGATCGCCTCCATGGTTCGTTCCAAGCCTACGAAAACCGCCGCCCGCTCCTCGGGAGTCATGCCGATCGCATGCCTTGCATCGGCAACGATCGAGTCACGATCGCTGCGTTGAGGATAGGGCAACAGGTCCATAGGGCGAGCTCCAAGAATACAAACGGATTATACCTTCCACAGCGGGGCGCCAGTCTCCTGCGACGGCCGCCCCAGAGTTCGAGAAATCGGGGCCGGGCGGGATCGCGGCCCCAAGGGCAGCGTGCCCGCCGAGTTTCGCCTCGATCGGGATCCATAACGGGCCTCGATGGCATGTCTCGAGCCGCACCAGGAAGTCGAGTTCCTCGCCATCATCGCGGGTGCGCCACAGGAAGATTTCGATGCCGAGCAGGCGATGATCGCGGCAGCGGACAAGCTCTGCAAAGACCGCCGTCTCGAAGAGTGGTCCCATCTGCGGGCTCACGAGCAGCGGCTCGAGGCTCCGCCAGCCTTGAAGCCGCGTGACGACACCCACGTCGACGAAAAACACCTTCGGCGTCCTGACGAGTCGCTTGTTGAGATTGCTGGCATAGGGCTGCACGAACGCGACAACGCCATTCTGGGCCAGGAGCGAGATCCACTCCTGAACGGTCGATTCCTTGACACCAGCCTGCTGTCCGATTTCGGATGCGTTGAGCAGTTGGTCGGAGCGGGCGGCCAACAAACCGAGAAAGGTACGAAACTCTCGCAGCTTCGCGATTCCGGCGGTCGCGGCGACGTCCTTCTCGATGAAGGTGCGAACGTGATCGTCGAGATAGCGCACGGGGTCGAGGGGGGCCCCGGGCTGCCACGTGGAGCAATTCGCTCCACCCCCTGGGGCGAATCGCTCCACCCCCCCGGCCTCGAGTGGAGCGAATCGCTCCAGCGCCTGGGCACTCTTTCCCGGTTCGTGCGCGCTATTCCCGATTCGTGCGCTTTTCGGATTTGGCACGCAACGTGCATTTCCTTCCTGCCATGAGCCGAGCCGCGAGGTCGGTTGCCACTGGGGCTACGAGGGCCACTGGGGCGACCGTTCGCGGGCCGCTGCTCCATACCCGTCTGCGCGGTTTTTCGTTCCCTTTCAACTCGTTGTCGATCCCACCAAAGGAGATTCTCTCATGAAGAGGTTTTTGAGTCCGTGCGTCCGTCTGCCCCGCGTTGGCTTTGCCGTCGGCGTGGCGGCTTCCATCGTGCTGGGCGCAGTGGCTGGGCTTGTGAGTACGGCGAATGCCGACCTGATCGCCATGGATGATTTCAGTGGTTACACCGAGGCTCCAACGTCGCTCAATGGTCAGGCGGTGACCTGCCCCCCTTAAACGGCACCACGTTCAGAGAGAGAATCTCTGGTGGGTCTTCCATGACGCTCGACAACTTTGCGATCAACGCGGTCCCCGAGCCCTCCACCTACGCCATGTCCCTCGCCGGTCTGGCCTGCGGCGGCTACTCGCTCTTCCGCCGTCGCCGCGTTCGCTGACCTGAGCGACGAGTGTCACGACTTGCACGCCACGCCGGGCAGGGCATCGCACGATGCTCTGCCCGGTGGTGTTTCCAGAGACGGATATCGGGGCGGGAGCGAGTCCCAATCAAGCAGGGCGGTCGGCTTCGTAGGTTGCAATCAGTTCGTCGAGTTCGCGGACTGCGGGTTCTTTCAGCATCTGGCCGCTCCAATGACGGAGATACGGAATATCGAGCCGGCCCTTCTGGCCGTGCAGGATGCCCCTGATGTCGAGCGGGTCATTCTGGCGGTGCAACGCCATTTTCAAGAGGACCAGATCTTCGGCGGTCGTCACGCGGATGGCATGGCCAAGGTTATCCTTTGACAACCTCGCGAACCATGTCTCGCAGGTCTCCCTTGACGGATTCCCAGTCAAGCGGAGCCAGCATCAGCGGCATCGGCTCTGCCTCCGCATCGTCGAAGAAACACAGGCCGGCAAGCAAGCGGCTCATGTCGGTCACGCCGAACCGTCTTCCATAGCATTCAAGCATGCGGGCGAGCGGCATCTGGTGGCTCAGGGCGTGGACGTCGATAAAGTCTTTCTTTGTTCCCCCTTGAGCGACGGCCAG
Organism: Pirellulales bacterium; assembly: GCA_040397585.1. Classification (GTDB taxonomy): domain Bacteria; phylum Planctomycetota; class Planctomycetia; order Pirellulales; family UBA1268; genus QWPN01. The sequence goes on along the minus strand of JBBAVS010000075.1, from coordinate 16,286 downwards.
AAGTTTCATGGCGGCAAGATCCGCACAGGAGGCCAGCCGGCAGCCGAACTCCGGCCATTCCACGAGCGATTCCAGCAGCGGCGGCCGGAACTCGAGAAAGCTCACCTTCACTCCGCCGATCTGCCCATGCACCGTCTGCTCGGCCAGCGCCGTGGGCTCGAGCACGACGCCGTGGACCGCGAGAGATTCGGACAGATTGACAGGCTGGCCCGGGAACCGGGGGGCGAACCAGTCGAAATCGACGGACCGGCGATGACCGAGATGGAGCGCCACGGCCGTTCCGCCAGCAAGGTGAAAGCCCAGGCTCGTGGCGACCGGCGCGAGCATCCGCAGGCAGGTGACTTGCTCTTCGGGCAGCACCTCGGCGTGGATCACGATGCGGCTCTGCCTTCCCAGATACGTCGTTCCGGAGTCGCGAGCCAGCCATTCACGCTCGCAGTCGGCAACCCGATCACAGTCTCCCAGAACCTGATTTGGGGTCCGGAAAGCTGGCGGCCCTCATGCCGCACGATCCAGTCACGGAGGGCATCGTCGCCGTAGCGTGACCGAGCCCACTGGATCGATTTCAACGTGCCGGCCGAGAGAATCCGACCGATCACGAAGTCGCGATCCGTCTCTGCATCAAGACCACGTGGATCGACATCCCAGAAAAGCACCGCGAGGAACTGCGGCAGAGTGGAAGATGACTCGCTTTCCATGCTCCTATTTTACCCTGGGGGGCGTGAGGTGGAATCGGGGACGGGAGCGAGTTTCCGAAACTCACTCCCGTCCCCGATTTTCCGCTGACCTCAGCGACGAGTGTCACGACTCGCACGCTACGCCTGGCAGGGCATCGCACGATGCTCTGCCCGACGGTGTTTCTGGGCCTGCGCCTCCACCCCTGCCGGTGACGTGAACCAACGGGGGCCGAGATATACTCACGGTAAGCCGTTTGGAGCAGGGATCGGTCACTCATGCCGCGAAAGATCCGTGAGCTCGTTGCCGATTTGCTGGCCAATGGCTTCGCCGAGATTGCCGGCGGCGGCAAGGGCTCGCACCGCAAGTTCGTTCATGAACGATATCGCGGAGCATTAACGCTGAGCGGACAATCGGGCGACGACGCCAAGCCTTACCAGGAAAAACAGATCCAGAAAGCGATGGATGCCATTCATGAAGACGACTGACGCCTACCACAAATGGGTCGAATGGAGCGACGAGGACGGAGCCTATATCGGAAAATGCCCCGACCTTATCTCCGGTATTCACGGTGATGATCCCGTGCGGGTGTACGCGGATCTCGCCCGAGTTATCGAGGACGTTGTCGCCCATTTCGAGCAGTCTGGACGAACACTACCGCCTCCTCGTATCCGGCCCATGCAGGAGGTTGTGTGAGCGAGAAATCGGGGGCGGGAGCGAGTTTCAACACATCGCGGCCGCGCTTCCGCAACCGCCGAGGGCAGGTCAGCTGCGATCCGCCCGGCCGTCGCTTGCCGAAGTGCCGTTGGCCGACCTATCCTAACTTTGGTGCACTTCATGCTCGGCCGGAGAACTTTTTGTGGTGCGATTCACACTGGACCGAGAAACATGCCGTCGGCTGGGTGAAGCCACGCAAGCAGTCGAACTGTGCGACGGTGAAGGCAGGGTGATCGGGTTCTTCCTTCCCGAGGGAGACACACACGGGCTTCCCCCCGCCGGCCTTGATTCAACTCTGTCGGCCGAAGAAATAGAGCGGCGACGGAGCATGCGCACCGGCCGCACCCTCGATGAAATCCTGCGTAGCCTCGACTCTCGATGAGGCATCACGTTTTCTGGGTGCCCGACGCCGATGAGAAGCTCCAGGCACTGATCGAAGCGGCGGACGACAGAAACGAGCTGATTCGCACCGTTCGCGAGATCGATTTCTGGCTGCCCGCAACCCACTCGACTGTGGTGAGTCGCGTTTCGAGACCGTTCGACTCGGAGTCGTGCGCCCCTCGCTGTGCTCTTCGATGTGCTCGAAGGGCCGCCGACGGTTATCGTGCTCGATGTCTGGCGATTCTGAGTAATCGCCCACAGTCGCTCCCGCCCCCGAGTTCCGCCTCGAGACGCCCATGCACCCGACCATCGATGAGTGGATCGCCCGCGACTCGGTCCCGTTCACCGACGAGGGCATCGATCGGATGATCGCGACGATCCCCGAGGTCGAGTTACTCGGCTTCGGCGAGGCGCTCCACGGCGGCGAGGAGATCCTCCAGCTCCGCAACCGGCTCTTCCGGCGGCTCGTCGAGCGGCACGGCTTCCGGGCCATCGCCATCGAAAGCAGCTTCCCCCAGTCGCGGTTCGTCAACGAGCACGTCGGCGGCGGCGACGACGCCCCGAACTTTGCCGATTGGATCAGCAACGGCATGGGCCTGCTCGAAGCCAATCGGGAACTCATCGCGTGGATGCGGCAGCACAATGCCACGCATGACGACAAGGTGCACTTCTACGGCTTCGACATGCCGCTCGGGAAGATGGCGTTCGCCAGCCCCCGGCTCGTGCTCGAGGGGCTCTACGATCTCGTGCCCGAACGGCGGGAGCGGATTGAGTCGCTGTTCGGCGGCGACGGCGACTGGGAAAACCCGGCGGTGATCGGCGACCTCACCAAGGGCGTCGGCGGCACGCCCCGGGCCAACGACCTGCGGATCGAGGTCGAGGAAGTGATCGCCGACCTCTGCCGCCGCGGCCCGGAACTCGACCACCCCCGCCGCGGCGAGGCGCTTCATGCCGCCGAGATCGCCCGACAGCTCCTCGGGGCGCATGCCGCGATGGCCCGCAAGGCGGGCTACGCCGCGGTGCTCGGCATCCGCGACACGATCATGGCCGACAACCTGGAGTTCATCGTCGAGCAGGAACGCAGCCGCGGGAAGGTGCTCGTGTTTGCCCACAACGGCCACCTGAAGCGGGGCCGGATGCACTGGCAGATGGGCGACGTGACGCATGCGTGGTGGCCGGCGGGAGCGCATGTGTCGCGGTCGCTCGGCGGGCGATACGCCGTGATCGGCTCCGGCGTGGGGGTGTCGGATGAGAACGGCATCGCCGCACCCGAGGCCGGGTCGCTCGAGGCCCGGTTTACGGAGGCCGTGCTCGTGCCCACCTCTGCCGCCCCGGCGGCTCTGGTCGCCGGCCTCACGCCGCGGACCGGCAGCACGAGAAACCCGACCTATTTCCCCTGGACGGGCGACTGCCTCACCGACTTCGACTGGCTCGCGTTCGTGAAATCCACGACCTACCAGCGGGGCGGCCCGCCGCTGCACGCCTGGGACACCGATCAGCCCCCCCGCGACGACGCCCGGTAAGAGCCAGCCGGGCCCGAAAAAAGGCCTGTTGCAGAAACCCGCCGGCTGCGGTTCTTTTGGTGGCGGATCCCGACCCGCCCCCGCCGTATCCCTCCGCCTCTAGCAGGATGCCCGCCATGATCCGTGCCGTCACGCCGTCGCTCGAGCATGTCCGCGAGAAGGTCGAGGCGGGCGAGCGTCTCAACGCCACCGAGGCGGAGATGCTCTGGGATCCCACGATCGACCTCCACGAGCTTGGCGAACTGGCCAACCTCGTCCGCGAGCGAAAGAACGGGAACTTCGGCTACTACAACATCAACATCCATCTCAATCCGACCAACGTCTGCATCTATCGGTGCACGTTCTGTGCCTTCCGCGCCGACCTCCGCGAGGCCCGCGGCTACACGATGAGCGACGAGCAGATCCTGGCCCGGGGCCGGGAGGCGGTGGACGCGGGATCGACCGAGATGCACATCGTGGGCGGCCTGCACCACCAGAAGGGCTACGACTGGTATCTCAACATCATTCGCATTCTCCATGACGCCTACCCCACGCTCCACCTCAAGGCCTGGACGCCGGTCGAGATCAACTGGTTCGCCCAGCTGACGAAGCGGTCGGTCCGCGACATCCTCGTGGAGCTGAAGGAGGCCGGGCTCGGCAGCCTCCCTGGTGGCGGTGCCGAGATCTTCCATCCCGAGATTCGTGACAAGATCTGCGAGCACAAGGCCGACACGCAGGAGTGGTTCGCGATCCACCGCACGGCTCATGAACTCGGCCTGCGGAGCAACGCCACCATGCTCTACGGCCACATCGAAAACGCCTACCACCGCACCGATCACCTGCTGCGGCTCCGGGAACTCCAGGACGAGACCGGTGGCTTTCAGACCTTCATCCCCCTTGCCTTCCACCCCGACAACACCCGGCTGGCCCATCTCGGCAAGCCGTCGCCGGCGCTGAGCCTGCGGACGATGGCGATCAGCCGGCTCGTGCTCGACAACTTCGACCACATCAAGGCCTACTGGATCATGCTCGGCATCGGCACCGCCCAGGCCTCCCTGGCCTACGGCGCCGACGACATCGACGGCACGGTCCGCCACGAGCTCATCTACCACGACGCCGGCGCCACCACGCCCGAGGTGCTGTCGGTGGAGCACATTCAGCGGCTGATCCGCGAGGCGGGCCGCGAGCCGGTGGAGCGCGACACCCTCTACCACCGCGTGGTTCGCGACGGCACGACGTGGCGGTCGAGCGAGCCGGTCACCGTGGGCTGATCTGCAGGAAGCGTAATCGCGTCAGCGGCACGATCGCGTCCCACGGAGCGGATCCCCATCGCTCACGCGATTGGGCTTCCTGTTCCGTCATGCTGCATCCCGACACGCTGATTGGCAACCTCCGCCAGCTTCGGGCGAGCGAGGGCCGACCCACGCGGGGAGGCTCCGCAGGTTGAAAACCTGCGGCCACTTCAAGCAGACGGCCACTTCAAGCAGGCGGCCACTTCAAGCAGGCGGCCACTTCAAGTAGGCGGCCACTTGGGAAGGGCGAGCGAGGGTCTGCCCGTGCCCGAGAGCCGGCGTTTGCTTTCTCCGCGGAGCCAGGATGGCGAAGCGGAGAAAGCACCGAGCGAGCGCAGCCCTGGAGGGGCGGAGCGAGCGTCCGGCGACGGGCATGGGCAGACCCGAGCGGCGCGAACCACAGGTTGAAAACCTGTGCCACTTCGGGCAGACGCGAGCGGCGCGAACCACAGGTTGAAAACCTGCGGCCACTTCAAGCAGACGGCCACTTCAGGAACCTGCGGCGTCACGACGCCTGGATCGTCTGATAGACGTTCACCATCATCTGCTGGGCGGCGCCGGCGTCGGTGGGGCTGAACGAGTTGACGACGGTCGCCGAGCCCCCCTCGCAATCGATCGACACCACCGTCACGATCACGCCCGCGGGATGCTCGCCGCAGACCGTGACCTTGCCCGGCTGGAGCGGGTCGAACATTTGGAAGCCCGACTGGATGAGCAGCTGCTGGGCGATGTCGAGGGCGTTGAGCGGCGGGAGGTAGGTCTTGACCGCGGCGGCGTAGGCGAACACGGGATGGCTCCGAAGGGCGTCGTGGTGTCGAGAAGCGTCAGCCGATCTTACCGAGGCCGAGCGTCTCACCCCAGCGGTCGAGGATCAGCTTCCGGAGCCGCTCGAGCGCCGGATCGGCCAGATCCGGATCCCGCTGGAAGAGGTCGAGCGCGTCGCGGCGGGCCTCCGCCACCACCGTGCCGTCGCGGAGGAGGTCGGCGAGGTAGAGCGGCGGCATGCCGCTCTGCTTCGTGCCCACGAGATCGCCCGGGCCCCGCAGCAGCAGGTCCTTCTCGGCCAGCTGGAAGCCGTCGGTCGTGGCCACGAAGGCATCGACGCGGGGATGGGGGTCGGCCTGCGACGACGTCACCGCCCCGCAGATCCCCTGCGTCGCCCCGCGGGCGACGCGGCCGCGGAGCTGGTGGAGCTGCGCGAGGCCGAACGACTCGGCGTCGAGGATCGTCATGATGGTCGCCTCGGGCACGTCGATCCCCACCTCGATCACGCTCGTCGCCACGAGCACGTCGAGCTTCCCGGCGCGGAAGTCTTCCATCACCGCCGCCTTCTCCTTCGCCTTCAGCCGGCCGTGAACGAGGCCGAGCCGAAACGCCTCCAGCGGCCCGTTGGCGAGCGACTCGTAGGCCGAGGCGATGCTCGCGAGGTCGCGCTTCGACTCTTCCACCGCCGGCACGACGACGTAGCCGCGGCGACCGCCGGCGAGCTTCTTCTGCACGAACCCCCACCAGCGGTCGAGGTCGTCGGGGCCCACGCGGTAGGTGGCCACCGGCTGCCGACCCGGGGGCGGCTCGTCGAGCACCGACACGTCGAGGTCGCCGTAGACCGCATGGGCGATCGTCCGCGGGATCGGCGTGGCCGTCATCACCAGCGTGTGCGGCTCGGCCTGCCCCTGCTGGAGCACCGCCCGCTGGAGCACGCCGAAGCGGTGCTGCTCGTCGATCACCACGAGGCCGAGGTGCTTGAACTGGGCGGCCCCCGCGACGAGGGCCTGCGTGCCGACCACGATGCCCGCGGTGCCGGCGGCGATCCGGGCGAGTGCCGCATCCCGTTGCTTCGCCGTCTGGCCGCCGACGAGCATTTCCACCTCGACGCCGCTGCCGGCGAGCAGCCGGGCGAGCGTTTGGTGGTGCTGGCGGGCGAGCAGTTCCGTGGGCGCCATGATCGCCGCCTGGAATCGCTCGGCCGAGTCGGACGACACCCGCGTGCCGACCGCGGCGAGCATCGCGTAGACCGCGATCGCCGTCTTGCCGCTGCCCACATCTCCCTGGAGGAGGCGGTTCATCGGCTCAGGCCTGGCCATGTCGGCGGCGATCTCCCCGCAGACCCGCTGCTGGGCTGCCGTGAACGGGAAGGGAAACCGGGCGCGGATCCGGGCGTCGAGCCGGGCGTCGACCGCGATCGCCGGCGCCGCCTTCGCCTGCTGCTGCCGGCTGCGGTGCATCCGCAGGGCCAGCTGGAGCATGAGCAGCTCCTGGTAGACGAACCGCCGCCGTGCCGCGTCGATCATCTCGCGGCTCGACGGGCAGTGGATCTCGCGAAAGGCCCGTTCGATCGGCAACAGACCCTTGGCGGCGAGCATCTCCTCAGGGATCGCCTCGGGGCAGACGCCCGCGGCGTGATCGAGGGCCGCAGCCACCGCCAGCCGCACGTGCGACTGCTGCACGCCCTCCGCGAGCGGGTAGACGGCGAGCCAGTCGGAGGCATGCGCCTGCTCGCCACCGACAAGCCAGCGGACTTCCGGGTGGGCAAACTCCCAGACGCCGCCCGAGAGCCGCGGCTGGCCGGCGATCACCACCTTCATCCCCTTGGCGAATCGCTTCGCCATGAAGGGCATGTTGAACCACACCGCCCGCACCCGGCCGGCCCCGCAGGCAAGCGACACACTGAGCATGGTGCGACCGGAGGCGAGCGTCCGCGAGCCGGCGTCGATCACCTCGCCGGCGATCGAGGCGTGCTCCCCTTCGCGGAGGTCGGCGAAGGCATGCGCGCCGGAGAAGTCGCGGTATTCCCGCGGGAAGTGCATGAGCGCGTCGCGAACCGTCACCAGGCCGAGCTTGACGAGCTTCTCGGCCCGCGCGGTCCCCACCCCCGGCAGCCGCTCGAGGCGGGTGGCGAGGCTCGCGTCACCCGCCATTCCGCTGCAGCTCCTTGTAGGCCTCCACGGCCAGGCGGTCGCACTCCTCGTTTTCGGCGTGCCCGGAGTGCCCCGCCACGTACGTGAAGCGGATCGTGTGGGCGGCGGCCAGCCGGTCGAGCTCCCGCCACACGTCTTCATTCTTGACCGGCACGAGCCTCCCATTCTCCTTCCGCTTCCAGCCCTGCTGCTTCCAGCGGGGCAGCCACTCGGAGAGGCCGGTGCCCACATACTTGCTGTCGGTCACGAGCTCCACCACCGTCGGCCGCTTGAGCTGCTTGAGCCCCTCGACGACGGCCGTCAGCTCCATGCGGTTGTTCGTCGTGTCGGGCTCGGCACCGGAATCCTTCGTCTCCCGGCCGCTCCCCGGATGCCGGAGGATGTAGGCCCAGCCGCCCGGGCCGGGATTGCCGCTGCAGGCGCCGTCGGTGAACAGCACCACCTCCGCGTCGTCACGATCCTTCGCCATCTCCGCCGCCTCCCGCGTTTCGTCCGTCGGCCGCTCAGGCCACTTCCCGCACGCCGCTCGCTTCGAGCAGTGCCGCCCCATGCTCGTCTGCCAACAGCCGCATCGGCAGGCGGATCGTGAACCGGCTCCCCCGGCCCAGCTGGCTCTCCACCGACACGTCGCCGCCGAGCAGCCGGCAGAGCTCGCGAACGATCGAGAGCCCGAGCCCGGTGCCGGAAAACTCCCGCGTCATCGCGTCGTCCCCCTGGAACACGTGCCCCTGGCGGAACTTCTCGAAGATCGTCTGCCGCTCCTCCTCCGCGATCCCCACGCCGGTATCGACCACGTCGATCGTGAAGCTGCGGGCCGGCTCCTCCGCCTCGTCGAGGCGGGCGATCACGTCCACGCGGCCCCCCTCGGGCGTGAACTTGACGGCATTGGAGAGCAGGTTGGCGAGGATCTGCTGCACCTTCGCCTGGTCCTGCTCCACCGCCTCGAGCCCAGGCCCCACGTCGTGGAAGAGGTCGATCCGCTTCCGCTCCGCGAGCGGCCGCACCATGTCGCACTGGGCCGACACCACCGACTCCACGGCGAACACCGTCGGCCGGACCTCCATCTTGCCGGCCTCGATCTTCGCCAGGTCGAGGATGTCGTTGATCATCTCCAGGAGCATCCGGCCGGAGGAGCGGATGTTCTCCACGTAGCGCTTCTGCTTGGGGTCGAGCGACTCGATCGAGCTGAGCACTTCGGAGAAGCCGATGATGCTGTTGAGCGGCGTGCGGAGTTCGTGGCTCATGGTCGCCAGAAAATCCCCCTTGAGCCGGTTCATCTCATAGAGGTTGAGGTTGGCCTGGGCGAGCTCGTCCACCTTCCCGTCAAGCGCGCCGTTGGTCTTCCGCAGCTCCTCCTGCGAGTCGATCAGGCCGCGGAGCATGCGATTGAACGCCAGCCCCAGCTCCTCGAACTCGTCGGCGGTGTGGATGTCGGCCCGGGCGTCGAGGTTGCCACGGCGGATCTCCTCGCTCACGCTCCGCAGGTGGTCGAGCGGCTTGACGATCACATACCGCACGATGGCGTAGGCCACGAGCATCGCCAGGAAGACCGTCATGATCGCGGTCGCGAGGAGGATCGCCCGATTCCAGTTGATCGCCTTGCGGGTGGCCGCGTCGTTCATCACCACCTTGACCACGGCCATCAGGTCGTTCTCCGCCTGCCGCGGGTGCAGCGTCTCGTCGAAGCCCGCCGGCGGGTCGCCGATCATCCCCCGCACCCGGTGGCAGTCGAGGCAGCTCTTCTTGGCCCGCACCGGCTGGTAGTAGTGGTATTCCGAGGCGTCTTCGGTGCGAAACTCGCGATACTCGGCCACCGGGGCGCCGTTCGGACCGATCGCCGGCTCGGCCGCCGGACGGTCGCGGAAGTAGTCGAGCACCGCGGCGTCGAGCCGCTTGTACCCGGCCCGCTCCTCGGGCGTGGCGTCGGGATCGAGGAGCCGCCAGCTGTAGGGCTGGTTCTGCAGGACGCGGCCGAGCTTCTCGATCAGGTCCGCGTACAACTGCTCCTTCTCGAAGCTCTTCCAGTGGTACTGGAGCATGATGGCATCGACGAGATGCCGGCCGGTGCTCCGCGTGGTGGCGTAGACGAGCTGCTCGGTGCGACTGCCATACCACCAGAAGCTGCCGGCGATCAGCACGAACAGGCAGAGCCCGAACAGGAAGCGGCATTTCCGCTCCAGGCTTGTCTCGCCCAGGATGTCGGTGATCGATCGGTAGGCCATGGCGAACTACAGCATATCCACCGGATCGATATCGATGATCCAGGCGACGTCGTCGGGGGTCTTGAGTCCGGCGGTGGCCCGGGCCACGAGCGGCCGCAGCGCGACGCCGTCGGGGCCGTGCACCTGGAGGTGCCAGCGGAAGCGGTCACGGAGCCGGGCGATCGGCGCCGGCGCCGGGCCCAGCACGCGGATCTCCGGCATCCCCTCCGCCGCCCGCCGCAGCCGTTCGACGAGGTGCCCCGCCCATGCCGAGGCCGCCCGCTCGTCGATGCTGCGGACCACCATCCGCACGATGCTGCCGAAGGGCGGATAGAGGAGCGCCTCGCGGGCAGGCAGCTCGCTGCGGACGAAGGCCTCGTAGTCGTGGGTCGCGGCGGCGCGGATCGCGGGATGGTCGGGCGTGCTCGTCTGCACCACCACCCGGCCGCCGAGCGGCCCGCGGCCGCTGCGGCCCGCCACCTGCGTGACGAGCTGGCAGGTCCGCTCGGCGGCGCGGAAGTCGGCGAGGTGCAGGGCCGCGTCGGCGTTGACCACGCCCACGAGCATCACCGAGGGGAAGTCGAGCCCCTTGGCGATCATCTGCGTGCCCACGAGGATGTCGATCTGCCGGTTGCGGAAGGCGTCGAGCGTCTGCTCGTGGCTGCCGCGGGTCCGCATGGTGTCGGTGTCCATCCGGGCCACGGCCGCGTCGGGAAACGCGGCCCGCACCTGCTCCTCGAGCCGCTGCGTGCCGGTGCCCGAGTGGACGAGTCCCGGCGCATGGCAATCGGGGCAGTCGGCCGGTAGCCGGGCGACCAGCCCGCAGCCATGGCAGATGCCGCGGTGGCCCGGCTGGTGGAGCGTGAGGGCGAGGTCGCATTGATCGCAGCGGGCGGTATGGCCGCAGGCCCGGCACTGCACGTGCGTGGCGAAGCCGCGGCGATTGAGCAGCAGCATCACCTGCCCGCCCGCGTCGAGGGCCCAGCGGATGCCGGCCGCGAGCCGCGGGCTCACGGCGCCCCGCGAGCGGCTGCTCCGCTCCCGGAGATCGACCGTGATCACGGCGGGCAGCTGTCCGCCCCCGACACGGTCGGCGAGCCGGCACATCCTCCACTCGCCGGACAGGCAGCGGGCGAAGGTCTCGAGCGCCGGCGTGGCCGAGCCGAGCACCAGCGGCACGCCCTCGGCCTTGGCGATCCACTCGGCCACGTCGCGGGCGTGATAACGGGGCGCCGTCGCCTGCTTGAACGAGCTCTCGTGCTCCTCGTCGATGACGATCAGGCCGAGCCGCGGCGTCGGGGCGAAGATCGCCGATCGCGCGCCCACCACCACGTTCACGCGGCCCGAGGCGATCTCCCGCCACTGGGCGTGTCGCTCGGCCGCCGTGAGGTGGCTGTGGAGCACGGCAACGGTGCCGAACCGCGCGCGGAAGCGGTCGCATGTCTGGGGCGTGAGGCTGATCTCGGGCACGAGCACGATCGCCTGCCGGCCATACGACACCGTCTCCTCGACCGCCTGGAGGTAGACCTCCGTCTTGCCGCTCCCGGTGACGCCGAAGAGCACGATCGTCTCGTGCCGCTTCGCGGCCATCGCGTCTTTGATGGCCGTGAGACTGCCGGCTTGGGCGGGGGAGAGCTCCGCGGGTCGGTCGTGAATGATCGCCGGTCGCTCTGCCCTGGCCCGGCCGGGCCGCTCCACGGCCCCTGCCTCGGCGAGCAGGCCGAGCTTCACCAGCCGCTGCACCACGGCGCGGCTCGCGCCGCTGGCCGCGGCGAGCTGGTCGGCGGTCTGCGGCTCGGCCGCGGCCGCGAGCACCTTCACCTGGGCGGGCGTCGGCTTCCGCGGCGGCTCGGCTCCCGTCGCCACCAGGAGCGGCGCGAGCCGCACGCGGTTCCGCAGCCGCACGCCGGCCGGGAGCACCGCCTCGAGCACCTCGCCCCAGCGGGCCATCCAGCGGTCGGCCATCCACTTCGTGAGCTCGATCATCCGCGGCGAGAGCAGCGGCTTGCCGTCCTCGACGCCGGCCACGCTCTTGAGCGGCGCCTGGGGCAGTTCGCCGTGCCGCACCGCCACGCAGTAGGCGAGCGTCTCGCGGTTGGCCCGACCGAGGGGCACCCGGACGCGGCGGCCGGGCTCGACGTCGGCGGCCAGCGACTCGGGCACGAGGTAGTCGAGCGGCTTCTCGACGCCCTCGGGCAACACGACGGTGGCGATCGTGCCCCGCCGGGCGTCGTCCTCGGCCCACTGGGGCCGGCTCTCGAAGAGTTCGCGTTGCGACGTATGCTGCTCTGACATTCCCCGAGTAGACCCGCCCGGAGGCCACCCGGTCCATCGGCCGGCCGCGGCGCGGGCGACGAGCGGAGGTGACGATGCGGATCGGAGTCTATGGCGGCAGTTTCAACCCGGTGCACCTCGGTCACCTGATCGCGGCGGAGTGCTGCCGGGAGCAGGCCGGCCTCGAGCGGGTGCTGTTCGTGCCGGCGGCCGTGCCGCCGCACAAGCAAGACCACGAGCTCGCGGATGCGGCCGACCGGGTGGCGATGCTCACGCTGGCGATCGGCGGCCACGACGCCTTCGCGGTCTCGACCGTGGAGCTCGACCGCGGCGGCGTGAGCTACACGATCGACACGCTCACAACGCTGGCCGAGCGGCATGCCGGCGACACGCTCGTGCTGCTCCTTGGCCCCGACAGCCTCGCCCAGCTGCCGACGTGGCGCTCGCCGCGGGCGATCCTCGACGGCTGGGAGATCGTCGCGGTGGAACGCGCCGGGCTCGACGACGTGGCCGCGATCGTCCGCGAGCCGGCGCTCGCCGCGCTGCTCGGGCCAGACGGCGCAGCCCGCGTGATCGAGTCACGGGTGCGGATGCCGGCGATCGGGATCCGCGCCAGCGACCTCCGCGCCGCGGTCGCGGCCGGACGCAGCATCCGCTTCCGCACACCCCGCGCCGTCGAGGCCACCATCGCGACGCACGGGCTCTACCTGCCGCGGTGAGAACGCGGCGGCGCTCCGCACGGCGAGAGCCCGGACTTCAATCCGCCGCCTCGCCGCGGGCGAACCGCCGGAGTCGCGCCTCCAAAAGCCGGCTCTTCGGTTCGGCGGCAAGCCGCGGATCCGCCGCGATCGCGGCCAGCAGCCGGTCGAGTCGTTCGGCGGCCGGGTGTTCGAGATTCAGGAGCACGTGCCGCACACCGGCGACCGTGCATGGCCCGCCCGGCAGGTCACCGAGCGCCTCCTCGCGAACGTGGTAGCCGAGATCCTGCGCGAGCTGCCTGGCCTCCTCGAGCAGGCCGAGCGTGTCCGCCACCGGCTTACCTGCCCCAGCCCGACGGCAGTCCCCGCTGCTCCCGCCGCTCTTCCATCGCCCGTCGATACTCGACGTAGCGCGACCGCTGCTCCGGCGTTGTGGAGTCGATCATCGACTTCCGCCAGCGGTTGCGGTCTTCCTCGGAGCTGGTCTGCGGGGGACCACCGCCCGGCCGACCGCCGCCGCCCGGGCCACCCGATCCACCCGTACCACCGGCACCGCCGCCCGTCTGGCCGGAAGCCCCCTGGCCCGCC
>JBBAVS010000075.1:0-2940 GCA_040397585.1 Pirellulales bacterium | reverse complement strand
TCCACCCGTACCACCGGCACCGCCGCCCGTCTGGCCGGAAGCCCCCTGGCCCGCCCCGCCCTGGCCCGCCCCGCCCTGCCCGGCTGGCTGACCGCCTGCCGCTGCTCCGCCGCCGAACATGCCGGCGACCGTGCGGCCGGCTTCGAAGGCCTTCCGCATCATCTCTTCCTGGTCGATCTGCCGGTCGAGTTCCGCCTTCCGCTTCTCGGGGGGCGTGGTGAAGTAGGTATCGATCCGCGCCCGCATGGCGGTGCGAAACACGGAGCTTCCCTGCCGCTCGACCTGCGGCCGGAGGTTCGGCGGCAGCGCCTCCACCTTCGCCCGGATGGTGTTCATGGCGGTGACAGCCGCCGTCGCCTCGGCGATGGTCTTCGGCCCTCCCCCTTCGGCGAACTTCGTGCGGGCCTCCTCCTGCATCTTCTGAATCTCGGCAACCCGCGGGTCGGTGCCGAAGCTGATCCAGCCGAGCAGCCAGGCGACAAGGAGCGCCAGGGCGGCGATCCCGCCCAGCACGGCGAGCCAGAAGCCCCGGCCAGTCTTCTCGTCGTCACGCCCCGAAAGCTGCGCTGCTCTCGATGCACGAACTGCTGCAGTGCTCATCGGTGGGATCTCCGGATCGGGAAACGGGGGAGGGATGCGAAATCAGAGGTTGTCGACGTGGCCGTCGAAGTAGAGAAAGTTCCGCGAACCCTCCGGAGGCGTCCAGTTATCGTACGCGTTCGATTCGAGTTCATCTGGCGCAAACATTGCCGTATAGCCTGACATGTGGAACGGGCCGAACTCGTAGAGCACCCAGAGCTTCGACGAGGCGAGATTGCTGCCGGAACGGCTCGAGGTCAGCGCCTCCTCCCGCGTCTTACCTTTCAGGCCGCTGTCGGTGCCGGTGGTCACGAGCAGGCGGCGGACGGGATACTCGTAGCTCGTGCCCTCGTACGGGACGTCCTTGTATTCGGCGGGCCGCTGGGCGGCAGGGATCTGCGCGAGCTTCTGCTGAATCTCTTGGCCTTTGTCCGAGCCGGGATCGCGCTCGAAGTAGACGGTGTCGGACGGGCAGCGGAAGGCCGCCCGACTGTTCTCCATGTAGGGACCGAGCGCGGAGGCGATGCTCGGCCGGATCGGCTCGGTCGGCCAGCGGAGCAGGATCTCCGAACTGGGCAGGCCGGCGGCGACTGGGAACCGGCCCTTCGTCTTGCGGTCCAGGTACATCGTCATCGCCAAGCCGATCTGCTTGAGGTTGCTCTTGCACTGCGTCCTCCGGGCCCCCTCGCGGACGCTCTGCACGGCGGGGAGGAGCATCCCGAGCATCAGCCCGATGATCGAGATCACCACCAGCAGTTCGATCAGCGTCATGCCGGACCGGCCGGCGGGACGGCGGATGCTTGAGGAGGGTGTCATGGCTGACCTGAACCGCTAGGGGACGGGGGGCGAACTACGGAATCTTGAACGGTCGAGAGATCGAAAGGGCTCACCGCACCGAATTGTATAGCCCTGCGCAGCCGTCCGACGATACCAGCCAAGAGGACGCAAGTCCTTTTGGGGTCGGGATTTGGGCAAGGGGACGGGGAAAAGGCTCCCGGTCGGCTCGATCCTGCGCGATGCGGGGACCTTGCCGGCCGGGCCGGAGGGCGCTGGGGAAATCGATGGCCGAGGGCATCCAGAGCGGAGTTCGCGCCGACGAGCGGGAGGGGGAGCCCTCCTGTCGCGGGCTCATCGTGCTCCCCCCGGCCCTCTCGGCCCCGGGGCCGCTCCTGGCGCCGGCGCCCGTCTCTCAGTCCGCCGCGCCGGCGGCGGAGCCTGAGGCCGCCCGTCTCCGCCGCGACCTCGAGGCCGTGCGGGCCCGCCACGCCGCCGAGCTCGCCGCCCTCCGCGGCCAGCTGCTCGACGCCCGCAAGCAGGCCAGCCTCGGCGAACTGCTCGGCACCACGACCCACGAGTTCAACAACGCCCTCACGACGATCCTCAACTACGCCCGCCTGGGCCTGCGGCATCGCGATCAACCCACGCGAGACAAGGCGCTCGAGCGGATTCTCTCGGCCGGCACGCGGGCGGCGAAGATCACCGCGAGCGTGCTCTCGATGTCGCGGAACCGCGCCACGCGGTTCGAGCCGGTGGACATGACCGTGCTCGTCGAAGACGTGCTGGTGCTGCTGGAACGGGAAATGATGAAGTATCGCGTGCAGGTGGAGCGGGAGTTCGCCCCGGTGCCCCGCGTGTCGGCCAACCCCGGCCAGCTGCAGCAGGTGCTCATCAACCTGATGGTCAACGCCCGGCAGGCGATGCCGAACGGCGGCCGGCTGATCCTCCGCCTCGCGCACGACGAGGCGACCGGCTTCGTGGACGTGATGGTCCGCGACACCGGCTCCGGAATGACGCCCGAGGTGATGCGACGGATCTTCGAACCCCACTTCACGACCAAGGCGGGCCCGGACGAGACGGGCAAGGGGGGCAGCGGCATGGGGCTCGCCTCCTGCCGCGAGATCGTGGAAGCGCACCGCGGCCGGATTCGCGTGGAGAGTGCTCCGGGCCGGGGCACGGCGATGACGATCCGCCTGCCGGTCCTCGACGTCGCTGCCGAGCGCCGCTCGGCCTGAAGCCGGCCCGGCTTCGGGAAGCGGGGGCAGGTGTGCAAAAGTGGGGGCAGGTGTGCAAAAGTGGGTGCAGGTTTTTAACCTGCACATTCCTGCCCCGCAGGTTGAAAACCTGCGGCCACTTTTCCGACGTGGGTGCAGGTTTTCAACCTGCACATGCCTAACCCCGCAGGTTGAAAACCTACGGCCACTTTTCCGACGTGGGTGCAGGTTTCTAACCTGCACATGCCTGCCCCGCAGGTTGAAAACCTGCGGCCACTTTTCCCGACGTGGGTGCAGGTTTTCAACCTGCACATGCCTGCCCCGCAGGTTGAAAACCTGCGGCCACTTTCCCGACGTGGGTGCAGGTTTT
>JBBAVS010000074.1:18680-19990 GCA_040397585.1 Pirellulales bacterium | reverse complement strand
CCATGATGATCCCGTTGGCGCTCCGCTTGACCTTGTCCACCTCCTCGGCCTGCCGTTCGATGGAGAGGTTTTTGTGAATCACCCCGAGACCGCCCTCCTGGGCCAGGGCGATCGCCATCTCGCTCTCCGTCACCGTGTCCATCGGGGAGGAGACGATCGGGATCGTGAGTTCGATCCCCCGCGTCAGCCGCGTGGTCGTGTCCACCTCCGAGGGCACGACCGCCGAAAACCGGGGCACAAGGAGGACGTCATCGAAGGTGATTCCGGTGGCGACGATTTTGCCGTCCATGAGGCCTCCCGTGCAGCGGATCGCAGATCTGGAAAAGCCGCGGATTATGAGGCCCCGGCCTCCGGGTCGGCAACGCGGGGGGCGGCGCAGGCCGGTTTCCTCGGGCTGGCGGCGGGGCCGCACGGCGCGAAAGCGTGGCCTAGGTTTGTGGTGCCCTTCGATTCCGGCGCTCGCCGGAGGCAGCCACCGTCCCTTCCGGTCCATCCATGCGTTTCCTCGACGACTCCGGCTCGACGCTCTCCACCCCGGTCCTGCGGGCGATTCCCGCCCCCCGCGAACAGCCCGCCGCCCCCGACCGCGCCACGATGGAAGCCCACCTCGCCCGCAGCCGGTACGGCGGGTTCACGCTCACCGAAGCGATCCGCCCAGGCTGGCACCTCGACGTGGTCCCCCAGGCCGGCTTCCGCCACGACGCCTACGTCGATCCGCGGACCGGCGCCCGGATGCCGGCCGTGATCGCCGCCGTCTCGAGCGAGGACCTGTTCGCCACGTTCCTCGACCTGCTCGAGCCCCTCGGCGACAGCTGCGACGTGGTCCTCGAATCCACGCACGACTCCGCCACCCACCGTCGCGAACTCACCCGCGAGGGCGTGGAGCGGCTGGTGCTCGAGAGCATGCTCTGGGAATACGAGGATCTCCTGCTCAACGACGGCTGCACGTCGATCGCCGTCATGCACCCGGAACTCTCGCTCGAGGTCCAGCTCGACGAGCACAAACTGCTGGTCGTCTACGCCCAGTCCCGTCCGCCCTTCGAGCGGATCCTCAAGGGCAGGGGGCTGGAGCGAAACGATCGGATCCGGTTTATCTCGCAGGGCGAGCACCTCCACACGTCGCACGCCCGCCACGCGCGGCAGTTCGAGGAGTTTGCCGGCCGACTCGGCGCCGGCTGAGCCGCCGGCCCCGGTCCGAACGTGGGTGCAGGTTTTCAACCTGCACAAGCACCACCCCGGGCGCGGCATCACCGCAGGTTGAAAACCTGCGGCCACCCCGGTCCGAACGTGGGTGCAGGTTTTCAACCTGC
>JBBAVS010000074.1:0-18580 GCA_040397585.1 Pirellulales bacterium | reverse complement strand
ACAAGCACCACCCCGGGCTGGGCATCACCGCAGGTTGCAAACCTGCGGCCACTTGCAAACCTGCGGCCACCCCGGTCCGAACGTGGGTGCAGGTTTTCAACCTGCACAAGCACCACCCCGGGCTGGGCATCACCGCAGGTTGCAAACCTGCGGCCACTTGAACACCGGCGGCCACTCGCGAAGCCCTCCGGCTACTGCGGATCAAGTCGGCTGCATCAGCGGCTGATGGGCTCGCCGCCGGATCGGCTCACCAGGGCGCCGAGCACCGCGGGCTCGATCGTGTCATCGACTGGTCGCACGGAGGCATCGCCGGCGAGCGCCTGCACCATGCCGCCGCCGATCCTCGACCGGGGCTTCAGCGACTGCTCCAGCGCGTCGCCCGTCGAGCCGAGGCCGCTCCCGGTGAACCGTCCGCAGTCGGAGGCATAAGGCCACGAATAGCGGGGCGCCACCCAGGTGCAGCCGCCATCGGTCGTGTAGTCACCGCTCTCGGCGATCATCAGCGTCCGCGACAGACCGTCCGTGACGTGCTTTGCCCGAGTCGGTGCGGTGGCGATCGCGACGGTGTATCTCGAGCCATCCTCGATCCAGCCCAGCCCCTCGGGGACGAGCATCCCGGTGAACTCCTGCGCGGATACCGACGAGGCGTAATACCAGCGATCGACCCGCCGCTCGGGGTCGGGCAGGGCCGGGCCCGAGCCCAGCAGGGCGGCGAAGTCGAGCCCACCGCCCACGTTCGACCGGCCGTTGTAGAGCCGCACCCGCGCCTCGACCACGTCGGCTGGCTGCGCTTCCGGCGGGCAGGCAAGGCAGTAGGCGTCGTAGACGGTGGCAAGCACGGGCTCCTCGATGAAGCCCAGGATCGAGATCGACCACGGCTGCGGCCGGATGAAACCGTCGGCGTCGCCGGCGGAGTGCGCCGCGGTGTTCTCCTTGTGCGACACGGTTCCCGGCCGCGGCCGCCCCGACGCATAGGGAAACGACCGTTTGGCGTCGTGGTGCGCCGTGATCGCGATCCCGATCTGCCGGAGGTCGTTCTGGGTGTTCGAGCGAGCCGCGGCCTGGCGCGCCTGCTGCACCGCCGGAATCACGAGCCCGATGAGCGCCGCGATGATCGCCACCACGACGAGCAGTTCGACGAGGCTGAAGCCGTCGCGGCGGATGCGCGAACCCATCGGCGTGATCCCGGGAGAAAAACCGCCCCTGGAAGATTGCTATCGGCCGCATGGAGCGTCAATTTCGCTCCAGCCCCCCGGGACCGCACCGGTGTCCGATCCCGCACAACCGCACCCCTGCCAGCCTCCGGAAGCCCAATCGCGTCAGCGATGGGGACGGCGTCACCCGAGCCGCGATCGTACCGCTCACGCGGTTACGCTTCCTGCCCGCCGCCGACGGACGCCGGCCGCGACCGCGGCGACGGCAAGCCACCCCCACGAAGCGGCCGGCTCGGGGACGGCCGCGATCTGCCCCGTCGCGCCGGGCAGGTAGGTGCCGCCGTCGTAGAGCCCTGCGCCGAGAAAGTCGGCCGTGTCGAGGATGTCGAGCACGCCGTCGTAGTTGAAATCGCCATCCTGCCAGTCCGCCGGGATGCCGGCGTCGAATCGGCTGCCGGCGACGAAGTTGGCCGCATCGAGGATGTCGACGACGCCATCGAGATTGGTGTCGCCGGCGGCTGCGAAGCCCACGCTCAGGGTGCCATCAGGATTGCTGAGCCAACCAACCGCCCGTCCCTGGCCAGCCGCCGCCGCCGCCGACGACGTGATCCCGCTCGTGCCCGTCCAGAGGCCCGCCCCCCGTCCGGCCCGCACATCGGCCTCGAGGGCGGCAGCCGTGATGCCGCCGGCCGCGATGTCGATCCGAGCGGCCCCGAGGTCGAGCCGCGCCCCCCTCGTCTCGGCGACCGAAAGCAGCGTGAGCGTGAGCACGTCCGCGCGGGCCGCCGGCAGCGTGAGCGTGCCACCGGCGACCGTGATCCCGCCGGCCGACGACCCAGACGCCAAGGCGGCGGCCGACGCTGCCTCGAGCGTTCCCGCGAGCAGCGTGGTGCCACCCGCGTACGAGTTGGCGGTGGCGAGCACCAGCCGCCCCGAACCGGTCTTCACCAAGCCGCCCGAGCCGCTGATCGTGCGGGCGATCGTCAGGGTGCCGGCATCCACGCCGATCCCGGTCGAGCCCGACGCCAGCACGACCGCACCGGTGCCGGCTGCGAGCGCGCCGGTTCCCGACAGGCTGCGGAGCGCCCCGCCGCTGCCGCTCACTCCCAAGCCGGCGAGCGTAAGCGTGCCGTTGGCGAGGCCGAGGCCCACGCCCGAGAGCTGCAGCGTGGCTCCCGACGCGACGCGGGCGTCGTTGAAGGACCAGCCGAAGGCGTCGGCGTTGGTGAGCCGCGTCGTGCCCTCGGCGAGCGACCAACTCGCCTTGAAGGCATTCGCGCCGCCGCTGTTGGCGGCAAGCGTGAGCGTGCCGCTGCCGAGCTTGGTGAGCGTGCCGATCGAGATCGCAGACCCGAGCCGCGCACCGACGACCAGCTGGCTCGTGCCCCGCACTTCCCAGTCCTGTGCCGCCCCCAGGATCAGGTCGGCCGCCGCCCCCGACCCGCCCGCGTCGCCCGTGATCGTCTGGCTCCCCGAGAAGACCGTGATCCCGTTGCCGCCCAGAGTGAGCTGGCCGTTCGTTCCCCCCACCCGGAGCGTCAGCGGCGCCGTCGGCGCGTCGAACTGCACGCTGCTCACGGTGGTGCTCACCCCGGGCCGCATGGTCAGGGCTGTGGAGCCCGTCATGGTGAAGACCACGTCGGTCCGGGCCGACGGTGCGGACGAGTTGGTCCGCGTGCCGAGCGTTCGCGACCAGTTCGTCCACCCGCCCGTTCCGCTCGTCCAGTTTGTCCCCTGGTCGCCCACCCAGAAGCGGAGATCGACGCCCGAGGCCCGCCGCTCGGCGAGCTGCGCCTTGTAGAGGCTGTCGGTGGGGTTGTTCGTCGCGTCGCCGAGGCTCACCCGCGCGCCAAGCGAGTCGTAAGTGCCCACCTTGCCCCCTTCGGTCACGAGCGTGCCGACCGAGCCGATCAGCCAGTTGGTCGCCGTCGGCGGGTTCTGCACGATGAAGCCATCGGCCTTGGCATTCCAGACCACGGAGTTGGCCCCTGCCCAGCCGTGGCCGGTGCCCATGTTGCCGCGGTCGCGAATGTTGATCCGGTCGCCCGACACGGAGATGTTGTCGAAGAGAATCCCGCTCGCCCAGCGGTGGTGCGGCCCCACATCGGAGTTGGCCGAGGTAGCGGTCCCGCTCACGAACACCGACGGTCCCGTGACATTCGAACCGGTCACGAAGTCGTGCCGCCCCTCCGACGCCGTGGAGTTGGTCACCAGGACGAGCTGCCCGTCCTCGACGTTGTAGGTGTAGCGGCGGCCGCCCGTGATCGTCCCGGTGGCGAGCACCGATCGGGCCTCGCTCGTGGTCACGAACTTCGAATCAGCGGCCGCGAGCGTGGCGGAGTAGGGGAAGTAGCGGGCCTCGATCTGCCGGATGAACACGTTCTCGGCGGCTTCAACGCCCACGAAGCTCCAGGCCCGAGCCTCGTTGAGCTCGTCGCGGGTTGCCAACGACTGCCCGACGAGGTTCTCGACGCCGACGTTGGTGATCCGGCCGCCCGACGTGAAGCCGTTGTACCGCTGGATCGTGCCGCCGCCGTAGATCGTCTCGATCGCGGAGGTGAGCGGCGCGTCCACGGTCACGCGATTCCCCTCGATCCGCGTGATCACGCGGTCGGAGTTCTGCTGGCGGTCGCCCGGCTGCCAGGGATTCACGAGGAGGTTCATGTTGTTGGCGTTGATCCACGCCTGGTTGCTCGTCCAGTTGACGTTGACCGTGTGGCCGACCGTGAGGCCGGTGGTGGACGCCACGGTGAAGCTCGTGGCGCCGACCGGCACGCGGGTGTCGGCGATCGCGATCTTCGCGAACCCTGAGTAGTTGGGCGACGCCGACGTGCTCCCGATCGAGATCACGTCGCGGGTACTGGTGCCGGTGGCGATCAGCCGCGACGCGGAGCCGGAGGCGAGTTCGCGACCCGAGCCCCGCAGCACGATTCCGCTGGCGGAGATCTTCAGCTGACCGGCGATCTCGTAGTCGCCCGGCCCGAGCTGCACCGTGCCGCGGAAGCCGTTTGCCTGCAGCGGCAACGCCGCGACCGAGTTGAGCGCCGTCTGGATTCGCGACGTGGCGTCGCCGGTGGTGGCCGTCACCGTCACGACCACCGGCGGCGTGGCAGGCAGATCGGTCCAGCCCGCGCCGTAGCCCACCATGGAGAAGTCGGGAATCCGGTCGCCGTCTGACTGCGACCGGTAGGCAAGCGAGCCGTCGGCGCCCCGCCAGACCCACGTGCTCGTCGCCCCGCAAACGACCGAACAGGAAAGCGCCAGCAGCGCCGCGACCGCAGCCAAGCCGCGGGCGGAAAGGACACGCTGCAACGCTGCTGCTGTGGCCACGACCAACGCCCCAAACGCCCCAGGAACCGAGCCGAGCGAGCGACGATTGTACGTCGAACCCTGTCCGGGGGGCAGCCGCCGGTTCACCATGGGCGGCGGCCTGCAGCCGACCGCACGATCGGCCCGAGGCACTGGGCCGGTTCCCTCGTCTCCTAGTTCGTCGAAATGTCGATGTCGAAGGTGTTGCCCCCCCTTGACCTCGTACGACAAGCCGCCGCCCCGGGCATAGCTGGGTCGGCCGGTGATCTCTGGCTGGGGACCGACGGTGCCGGCCTCTGGCACGGCGTCCCCGGAGGCCCGCTGCAGCAGTCGCGGTTCGCTGCCGAGGCGCGGCGCATGGCGGTGATCGCGGCGTTCGCCGGCGACCCGCTCACGCGGCTCTGGATCGGCAGCGGCGAAGGCCTGCTCTGGCTCGGCACCCGCGACGGGCTGTTCGCCGGTGACCTGTCGGCGATCGAGCGGTCCCCGCCCCGGCGCGGCCTGTTCCGCCGGTTCGACGCCGAGGGTCCGCTCGCGCATGCCGTCTGCACGGGGCGGATCAACAAGGTGCAGCGCTCGACGGAAATGGTCTTTCCGTCCGCGCAGGGGCTCGTGGTGCTCGACCCCGGGGCCACGGTCCTGCGGCGGACGGCCCCGCGGACGCTCATCGAGAGCCTGGCCGCCACCCGGCGGGACGGCAGCATCGTCGCGGGGACTCCGGCCGGGATGATCGTGCCGGCCGACGCCACGTCGGTCGTGGTGCAGTTCACGGCGCTCCACATGGCGGCGCCGGAGGCGCTGCGGTTCCGCTACCGCGTGTCCCGCGGGCTCCCTCCCGAGTCACCCATCGTGGACGACGAGTGGACCCGCGTGGGGAGAGACCGCCGCGTGGTGATCCGCGGCCTGCCGGCGGGCCGTCATACCTTCGAGGTCCGCGCGAGCCTCGACGGCAAATATGCCACTGAGGGAGCGGCGGCCACGCTCGATGTCGAAGCCCACTTCTGGCAGCGGCCCGACTTCGTCGCCGCCTGCGGGGCGGGGGCGGCGGCGGCGGTGGCCGCGGTGGTGCTGGTGGTGGTGCGGCAACGGTATCGCCGCCGCCTGTCGCGCGAGCGGGAACTGCAGCAGGAACGGGAGCGGATCGCCCGAGACATCCACGACGACCTGGGGGCGGGGCTCACGCAGGTGGCCCATCTCTCGGCGATGGCGGCCGACAACGACCACGACCACGACCAGGGCCACGATCACGACGCGGCGCGGGCGCTGTTCCAGCGGATCTGCACGGCCACCACCGGGCTCACCCGGTCGCTCGACGAGATCGTCTGGGCGGTGAATCCGGCCAACGACTCGCTCGACAAGCTGGTCTCGTACCTCGCGGAGTTCGCCCAGGAGTTCGCCGCCGGCGGCGCGCCGATGACCGGCGCCGTGGCCCGCAAGGCGGTGCAGGCCTTCACCCGCACGTCACACGCGGCACCGGCGATGGCGTCCATGCTGACCGCACGCGAGCGGGAGGTGCTCGACATGCTCGTGCAGGGGCTCTCCAAGAAGGAGATCGCCGCGCGGCTGAGCGTCTCCTTCGCCACCGTGCGCACGCATCTCGAGCACGTCTACAAGAAGCTCCACGTCCGCACCCAGGCGGAGGCGGTGGCCCGCTGGCTCGGCGGCCGCGACTCCCCACGCTCGCCCTGATGCAAAGTTTCCTCCGCGAGCACGCGTGTCATAAACGCGCTGCGCAATCCCGTCGTCAGCGCCGCGTTCGTTGTTGTCGTCCACCGCATCCGCATGGGATACTGTCCAGCCGGAAGAGACTGCTGACTGATCGATCGACCCCGGGGGTGGAGCATGCCTGGTGAACGAATGCCGGTGTGGGGACTCGTCTGCCTGTTCGTGGCGTCGGCCGCGGCCCCTGCGCCCGCCGCGGATGCGGATGCTGCCCGCCACTTCAACGTGCTGATGATCGCCGTGGACGACCTGCGGCCCGACATCGGCTGCTACGGCAACACGCTCGCCAAGACCCCCAACATCGACCGGCTCGCCGCCCACGGGGTGGTGTTCGGACATGCCTACTGCCAGCAGGCCGTCTGCAGCCCGTCGCGGACGTCACTGCTGACCGGCCAGCGGCCCGACGTCACGCGGGTCTTCGACCTCAAGACGCACTTCCGCACGGCGCTGCCGGACTGCGTGACGCTGCCGGAGCACTTCAAGGCCCACGGCTATCACTGCGCCGCGCTCAGCAAGGTGTATCACCGCGGCTACGAGGACGGCCGCTCGTGGAGCGAGCCGCACTGGTATCCCAACGGGCGGACCGTGGACACCGCTCCCGACGACTGGTCGACCCAGGTCACGAAGAAGGTCGGCGAAGGAGTCGAGGAATACGCCGCCGGCACGCCGCGGGCGGAGTCGGGCAAGGGGCCGGCCACCGAGGTGAGCATGAAGTCCGACGACGAGCTCCCCGACGGCTTCACGGCCGCCGAGGCAGCCCGGCGAATCGCCACGCTCGCAAAGGCTGAGCAGCCCTTCTTCCTCGCCGTCGGCTTCCTCAAGCCGCACCTCCCGTTCGTGGCGCCGAAGAAGTATTGGGACCTCCACGATCCCGCCGCGATCCCCGAGCCGACGATCGACCACCTGCCGGACGGCGCCCCCGCGTTCGCCGGGCATGCCAACGGCGAACTCCACCAGTATCTCGACATTCCCCAGGGCAATCCGATCCCGAAGGACGTGGCCCGCCGGCTCCGCCATGGCTACTACGCCTGCATCAGCTACACCGACGCCCAGATCGGCCGGCTCCTCGATGCCCTCGACAAGGCCGGCATCGCCGATCGCACGGTCGTCGTGCTCTGGGGCGATCACGGCTGGCAGCTTGGTGACCACGGCCTCTGGCAGAAGCACACCAACTTCGAGCTGGCCACGCGGGCGCCGCTGATCATCGCGACGCCGGGCTGCGCCGCGGGGAAGACGGCCGCCGCCCCCGTGGAGTTCGTGGACGTGTATCCCACGCTGGCCGACGCCTGCGGCCTGCCGCCGGCGACGGGGCTCGCGGGCACGAGCCTCGTGCCATTGCTCCGCGATCCGACGGGCTCGGTGAAGGCCGTGGCCGTCAGCCAGTATCCGCGGGCCAAGGCCGACGGCGCCGACACGGCGGTGATGGGCTACAGCATCCGCGACGACCGCTGGCGATTCACGGCCTGGCGGGAGGACGGGGGCTCGAGGATCGTGGCGCAGGAGCTCTACGACGAACGCGACGATCCGCACGAAACCCGCAACCTCGCGTCCGACCCGCAGTTCAAGCAGGTGATCGACCGCCTCTCGGCCCATCTGCCGCCGCCGGGCCCCGCGTCGCCGAAGGCGACGAAGTCGGGAGGCAAGAAAAAGGCCCGGCCGGCGGCGCTATGAGAAGGCTCCTGCCACCCGCGTTCCTCGCGGCCTGTCTCCTCGGTCTTGCGGCTTGTCTCCTCGGCCTCGGAGCCTGCGACGCGGCCGACGAGCCGCTGCCGGCGCGGGTCTATCATGCGGCCCGCCCCGGGTCGCTGGCGGAGGCACAGCGGCGGCTGGCCGCCGGCGATACCAAGCTCCGCGGCGTGCTCGACACGCTCGTCCGCGAGGCCGACAAGCTGCTCGCGGTGCGGCCGCCGAGCGTGACCCAGAAGCGGCGGCCGGCTCCGAGCGGCGATCCGCACGACTACTGCAGCCTCGCGCCCTACTACTGGCCCGATGCCTCGACGCCGGACGGCCTTCCCTACGTCCGCCGCGACGGGCGGCGGAATCCCGAGGCGGACGACGAGCGGTTCACCGACCGCGACCGCGCGGGCCGGCTCGGCTCCGCCGTGGAGACGCTCGGCCTCGCCTGGCGGTTTACCAACCGGAAGCGGTATGCCGAGCACGCCGCCGCGTTCGTCCGCACCTGGTTCATCGACGAGGCGTCGCGAATGAACCCCCAGCTCCGCTATGCGCAGGCCGTGCGCGGCACCAACGAGGGCCGCGGCGCCGGCATCATCGAAGGACGCGATCTCGTCACGGCGATCGACGCGGTGGCGCTGATCGACGATGCGGGCGTGCTCTCGGCCGCCGACCGCGCCGCGATCGACGCCTGGGCGGGCGGCTACCTCGACTGGCTGCTGGAGAGCGACCCCGGCCACCGCGAGCGGGCCGCCGCCAACAACCATGGCAGCTTCTTCGACGCCCAGGTGGTTCAGCTGGCCCTCATGACCGGCCGCCGCGGGCTCGCCGTCGGCGTGCTGGAGGAAGCGGGGCCGCGGCGGATCGCCGTGCAGATCGAACCCGATGGCAGCCAGCCGCACGAACTGGTGCGGACGAAGTCGCTGGGCTACTCTGCCTTCAACCTCGAGGCGCTCTGCCACCTCGCCACGCTCGCGGAGCACGTGGATGTCGATCTCTGGCGGCACGAGACCCGCGACGGCCGCTCGATCCGCCGGGCCATCGACTTCCTCGTGCCCTACGTGCCGGCGCCCGAGCGCTGGCCGCACCAGCAGATCAGCCGGTTGGCGCCGGACGACTTCGCCACCATCCTCTGGCGGGCGGGCATCGTCTACCGCGACCCGACGTACGCGGCGCTGGTCGACGGATTCTCGAGCGACCGCGACGGCTGGATCCGGCTGACGTTCGTCGAGGACTGACCGCGACTCGGGCAGGGAGCGACACGCATGATTTCGATCGATCGCCAGCGCGGATGGCTGCTGGCTCTGGTCCTCGCGACGGCGGGGTCGCTCTGGCCCTGGCCCGGCGCTGCGGCCGAGCACGACCAGCGGCTGGCGGACGGCTGGGAGCACTACCGCGGCACGCTCGGCAGCGTCTGGGAGGTCTGGCGGGGGGAGAAGGCGAGCGACAACGTCGCCTGGACGAAGGTCGCGCTGCCGCACTGCTTCAACGCCCGTGACGCCGTCGATCCCGACGAGCGGTATTACCAGGGCCCCGGCTGGTACCGCACGCGGCT
Source organism: Pirellulales bacterium (assembly GCA_040397585.1). Taxonomy (GTDB): domain Bacteria; phylum Planctomycetota; class Planctomycetia; order Pirellulales; family UBA1268; genus QWPN01. The sequence continues at coordinate 9,166 of JBBAVS010000074.1, read as the reverse complement.
GGAAGCGAAGAACCCGTTCCCGCGCGGCCGCACGCTCCTCCACTTCGACGGGGCCGGCCAGGCGACCGCGGTGTTCGTGAACCGCGCCGAGGTCGGCGGGCACCTCGGCGGCTACGACGAGTGGACGCTCGACATCACCGACGCCGCCGCGCGGGCGCTGGCCGACGAGTCGTGCCAGGGAAAGGTGCCGCTGGCGATCCGCTGCGACAACTCGCGGGACGCCGAGTCGATCCCCTCCGACCTGAGCGACTTCAACCGCTACGGGGGCCTCTACCGGCACGTCCATCTCCGGCACGTCCCGGCGGTGTCGCTGGAGCGGGTGCACGTGCTGCCGGTCCTCGCCGACGGCCAGGGGAGCGTCACGATCCGCGGCCGGCTCCGCAATCCGGAGAAGCTCACCGACCAACTCGGGCTCGTGATCGAGGTCCGCGATCCGGCCGGCGCGGTGGTCCACCGCCGCGAACTGAAAACCGCCCCGTGGCCAGGCGACAAGGAGCTCGACTCGTTCACGATCCCCGCAGCGGCCACCTGGTCGCCGGCGGCGCCCCGCCTCTATGCCTGCTCCGTGGCGCTCGCCTCGCCACACGGCCCGCACCGCGTGGACGAGCGGTTCGGCCTGCGGAGCGTGGAGTGGGTGCCCCGCGGGCCCTTCAAGCTCAATGGCGAGCGGCTCCTCCTCCGCGGCACGCACTACCACGAGGATCACGCGGGCGTGGCCGCGGCCGTACCCGACGACGTCGTCCGGCGCACGATGACCCAGATCAAGGACATGGGGGCCAACTTCGTCCGCCTCGGCCACTACCAGCAGGCACCGCTCGTCCTCGACCTCTGCGACGAGCTCGGCCTGCTCGTCTGGGAGGAGATTCCCTGGTGCCGTGGCGGCCTCGGCGGCGACCGCTACCGGGAGCAGTGCCGCGGCATGCTCCGGGCCCTGATCGACCAGCATCGCAACCACCCCTCCGTGATCCTCTGGGGGCTCGGCAACGAGAACGACTGGCCGGGCGACTTCCCCGAGTTCGACAAGGAGGCGATCCGGTCGTTCATGGCCGAGCTCAACGGCCTCGCCCACGAGCTCGATCCGGCGCGGAAGACGGCGATCCGCCGCTGCGACTTCTGCAAGGACGTCGTCGATGTCTACGCGCCGAGCATCTGGGCCGGCTGGTACTCCGGCCGCTACCGCGAGTATCGCCAGGCCGCCGAGAAGGCGATCGCCGACACGCCCCACTTCTTCCATGCCGAGTGGGGGGGCGACAGCCACGCCGGCCGCTTCTCCGAGCATCCCGAGCGGATCCTGGAGCAGGTGGCGGAAGGGCAGGGGACCGCGGAAGTGGGCAAGGCCTACAAGTCGTCGGGCGGCAAGGTGCGGATGTCGAAGGACGGCGACTGGTCGGAGAGCTACATGGTGAACCTCTTCGACTGGCACCTCCACGAGCAGGAGCGGATGCCGGATCTCACCGGCGCCGCCGCCTGGATCTTCAAGGACTTTTCCACGCCGCTCCGGCCCGAAAACCCGGTGCCGCGGGTCAACCAGAAGGGCGTCGTCACCCGCGACGGCACGCCGAAGGAGAGCTACTACGTCTTTCAGAGCTACTGGGCGGAGAAGCCGATGGTGCACGTGCTCGGCCACGGCTGGCGCGACCGCTGGGGCGAGCCGGGCGAGGCCAGGGAAATCCGCGTCTACTCCAACTGCCCGCAGGTCGAGCTGTTCGTCAACGGCACGTCAGCCGGCACGAAACGGCGCGACATCGCCGACTATCCGGCGGCCGGCCTGCGCTGGAGCGTGCCGCTCGCCACCGGGAGAAACGTCGTCCGCGCCGTGGCCCGCACGCCTGCGGGCGACCTCGCCGATGAGATCACCTTCGACTACCACACGGCGAAGTGGGGCAAGGCGGTGAAGCTCACGCTCGGAGAGACGTCGCGGGACGACGGGGGCGTGTGGCTGGAGGCCCGCGCCTTCGACAAGGACGGCGGCCCGTGCCTCGACGCTGCCAACGCGGTGCGGTTCGACCTCGCCGGCGAGGGTGAACTCGTGGACAACCTCGGCACCCCCGACGGGGCGCGGGTGGTGCAGCTGGCCAACGGCCGGGCGCGGATCCGCGTCAGGCTCACGGGCCGCAAGGCGGTGGCGGCGGTGACCTCGCCGGGCCTGCGGTCGGCCTTCGTAACGCTCGACGCCGAGCCGGCCAACGACACGGCCGCCGCGGCCGCGGTGCCTCCGGTCGCCTCCTCATGGGCCTCACCTTCGGTGGCGATCGACGTGGCCGGCCTCGACCGCGAGCGGATCCTCGCGGCCGCCGACGCCGCCCTCGCGCTGCCGCCACTCACGATCACGGCTCACCGCGCCCCGCACGCCGAGGGCTCCCCGCACGACTTCCATTCCAACGGCGACTACTGGTGGCCCGATCCCGCGAAGCCCGACGGCCTGCCCTACGTCCGTCGCGACGGCGAGACCAATCCCGACAACTTCGTCGCCCATCGGCAGGCCGTGAACACGCTCCGCGATCGCGTCGCCGCCCTCGCGGCGGCCCGCCTCGTGACCGGCGACGCTCGCTACGCCGCCAAGGCCGACGAGCTCCTGCGGGTGTTCTTCCTCGATCCGGCCACGCGGATGAACCCGAATCTGGCCCACGCCCAGGCGGTGCCCGGCGTCTCGCCGGGGCGGCCGGCGGGCATCATCGACGGGCTCCATCTCGCCGAGGTCGCCAGGGCCGTCAAGGTGCTGGACCGCGAGCAGGCCCTGCCCGCGGACACGGTCGCGGCCCTGAAACGCTGGTTCGCCGACCTCTGCACCTGGATGACGACGAGCGAGAACGGCCGCGCGGAGGCCGCCGCGAAAAACAACCACGCCGTGGCTTATGTCGTGCAGCTCGCGGCCTTCGCCGACCTCACGGGCGACGAGGCGATCCTGGCCGAGTGCCGCCGGCAGTTCCGCGAGGTGTTCGTGCCGAACCAGATGGCAGCCGACGGCTCGTTTCCGGCGGAGCTCGGCCGGACCAAGCCCTACGGCTACTCGATCTTCCAGCTCGACCAGATGGCGACGCTCTGTCAGATCCTCTCGGCCCGGGGCGACGACCTCTGGCAGTTCGCGCTCCCGGATGGCCGCGGCATGCGGGCGGCGGTGGCCTGGCTGCATCCCTACCTCGCGGACAAGGCGAGCTGGCCGAAGCCGCCCGACGTCGAGCACTGGGACGGCTGGCCGGTGCGGCAGCCGCACCTCCTGTTCGCCGGGCTCGCCTTCCGGGAGCCCGCCTACCTCGATCTCTGGAAGCGGCTCCCGGCCGATCCGGCCGATCCCGAGGTGCGCCGCAACGTGCCGATCACGCAGCCGCTGCTGTGGCTCCGCTGACGCCGCGGGTGCCGAGGTCGCCGGGCGGCAGCCGCGGAAGCCCCGTGTCGAAGCGGAGCGAATACTGGCCGCCGACAGCCGGCCCTGACCGCCATCCGCAACCCTGGAGCCACTCCCATGCGCCGCCGGACGTTTCTGGCCGGGGGCCGCGGCGACCTCCTCCTCGCGCGGTTCAACTGGACCCGGCCGAACGGGCTCGCCCCCGGACGCGCTACTTGGTCGAGATCTCGATGTCGTAGACGTGCGGGCTCGGCCCCCGAACCTCACGGGTAAGTTGCGAGTTGCGAAAATACTTGTCGGGAATCCGCCCCGCACCGGGGTTATCCATGTCGGACATCACCTTGACGGTGTAGGCGCCGGCCGGGACACCCGGCTTGCTGCCGGGGCCGAGTCGCCGGAGCTTGTAGGCCCCGTTCTCGTCGGTCATCGCCACGCCCCGCGGCATGTCCTGGGTGGCTGGATCGAACATCACGATCAGCCCCTTGGTCGGCTTGCCGTCGACGCGCACCGAGCCGGTCACGTCGACGATCCGCTGACAACCGGCCAGCGACATGGCGCCGACCGCCAGCCCACACAGCGAGACCGCCCGAAACGTGCCGCGGACCGCACTCTTCGCGGTGGCAGGATTCTTCATGCTGGTATCGACTCCTCGGGTGATTCAGCCGCACCCGCCGCGGCCTCGCCTGACCACGCTCCCCTCATGGAGGCATGTCGGGCACCGACGCCGCGATGCTCGGCGATGGCAGACCCTCGTCACGCTTCGCGATCTTCTTGAGAATCTCCAAATCGCAGTTTTCCGAGATGAATCGGACCGCGTTGTCGCCGAAGGCGAACTGCGCCCCGCCGGCGTGGTAGCTCGCATAGCCTTTGCCCGTGTTGCTCGATGTGAGCGGGTCCGCGGGCGGGATGTTGAACATGTTGATGAAGAACGCCATCCGGCCGTAGATGCGGCCGGCCCCCTTCGGCCCCGTGCCGCCGTTGGCTCGGCCATTGCCTGCCCAGACGGCGGCGTAGGTGCCGAGGCCGGCCTTCACCGCCTCGTAGTCCACGGCACCGCAACGCTCCCCGAGAAAGATCGTCTTCGACAGTCCGTCCCGGATGTCCTTGATCCGCAGGCCGGTCGACGTGGTAAAGCCGTAGAACGCCCCATCCGCCGGATCGTTCCCGGTGTTGACGCACTGCGACTCTTCACGATTGCTCCAATCGCAGTCGTTGTACGGAGGATTACTCCCCGCCGACGCGATGTAGTTCGAGGTGCTCAGCCCCGGATCGCTCCCGGTCTGACAGGCCAGCACCGACTGCCCCGTGCTCACGCCACCGAAGTCGATGAGCATGTTCTGGTCGGACGTGATATCCGACGGGCAGCGGTAGGTGTCGATGCGAGCCATCAGAGCCCGTCCTACGGGCTGCGTGCGCCCCGTCGAGGTCTTCAGCATGTTGCAGGCGACCGTCAACGACGTCTTGTTCGGGTTGAGGGTGTCGAAGACCTGGGTCTGCTCCATGAAGGGGAGCACGTACACGCCCCAGCCCCAGGCAGGCTGTGTGGTGGCGACGAACACGTGTCCCGCGGGCAGCCGCTTCCTCGCGCTCTCGAACCCCGCCATCGCCAGGCCGACCTGCCGGAGCTTGCTGGAGCATGCCGCGCGTCGGGCCGCCTCTCGGGCCGTCTGCACCGCCGGCAAGAGCAGGCCGATCAGCGTCGCGATGATCGCGATCACCACGAGAAGTTCGACGAGGGTGAAGCCCCTGGGATTGCGGCCCTGCGGCATCGCGGCGTGAAGTGCGGCGTTCCCTTGCATAGGACTCAGGCGACGATGGTTCACGTCGAGCGACTCCTGGCTTGATTCCCATTCCCCGGCGGCCGAGTGTAGCGTGACACCGAATGCCGGCCTAGTTCCAAACTCCCTGCCGCAGCGGCACCAGGTCGCCGGCGCGGGCAGACGAACCCGGCGGGGAGCCGCTTGCATGGGCGGGGGGCGGGCCGTTAGGCTTTCGCCGCTGTGGTGGGGAATCGTTATCTCTGGGGAGGTCGTCGAATGCATTCGCATCGGTTTCACGCGTGTTGTGTCGTCGCCGCTGCTCTCGTCACCTCGGCGCTGGCCCAGGGGGTCACGGCGACCGATTTCTACTGGGATCGCAACGGCACCACGATCAATGGCGACGCCGGCGGAAGCTGGCAGAGCACGACGGGATCGACGAACAACCCCAACTTCTCGACGTCGTCGTCTGGAACCCTCACCACCGCGATCTGGACGACCGCCTACGGATCGAGGTCGGTGCGGTTCGGCTTCGGCACGGCCCCTGCCAACACGGGCACCGCGGGCATCGTGTCGATCGGCAACAGCGTGAATCCTGCAACCGGGAACGTCGCTGTGGGCACGATCCTCTTCCAGGCCGGCGGCACGGGCGGCTACACCTTCCGCTCACCGACCGGGAATCCTGGCTCCACGCTCACGCTCAACACCGGCGGTGCCGACGTGCCCGCCGGCTACGGGATCATCATCAACGCGGATGTGACCGGCACGACGTCGTTCACGCCGACGAGCGCCTCGTCGGCACTGAAGATGACGCTCGGAACGAGCCAGAAGTGGCAGAACAACAGCACCGCCTTTCCGCTCGTCGTCACCGCCGCGGTGTCCGGCAGTGCGGCCCTGACCACCGAGGGCCCCGGCCTGATCGTGCTCGGCACGGCCAACGCCTTCACCGGCGGAGTCACGGTCTCTTCGGGCACGCTTCAGCTCACGCACGGCTCCGCCCTCTCGACAGGCTCGACGAGCGTGTCTGCGGCGGGCACCCTGGACCTCCGGGCCGCCGTCGAAAAGAACATCGCGGGCAGCGGCGCCGTGACGATCGGCCCCGGCGGCAGCCTCACCTCCGCCACGCTTCCGACCGGCGCCCTGGCCGTGGCCGGCGATGCCGTGTCGAGCGGCAGCTTCAGCACCCTCACCACGACCCCGTTTTCCGTTTCCGGCGTGACGCTCGGCGGCTTCACGACCCTGTCGCTTCCCGTGTCGAGCGGCCTGCTCGCCAGCGGCTCGGTCGGCATTGCCGGCACGAACAACCAGGTGCTCCTCTCGGGCGTGGCAGCGCCGGGCACCACCTACACGATCCTCCAGGGCAGCAGCCTGGTGAACGCCGGCGACATCACGCTCGGCGGTGCCGCCGTGGGCAACCAGACGCTCACGCTCGGCAGCACGGGCACGATCGGCCGCACGCAGTACACCTTCCAGAGCACGCCTACCGCGCTCCAACTCGCCGTCACCGGCACGCAGCTGACGCTCACGTGGACCGGGGCCGTGGACAATGCCTGGAACGAATCGACCGCCAACTGGACGGCTGGAGCGGGTGCGACCAACTTCTACGCGGGCGACAATGCCGTGATCAACTCCGCGGCTGCGATCACCGTGCGGCCGGAGGGCGTGGTGGCTGACGGTTTCACGGTCAGCAACGCCGCGGGCGCCGTGACCCTGAGCGGCGGCACGATCACGGCGACGACCTTCAACAAGACGGGAGCCGGCGCGCTCGACGTCGATACGACGATCACGGCCGTCAACGCGACGGTCACCTCGGGCTCCATCGCCGTCGGCGGCGGCGGCACGCTCACGGTCTCCGGAACGCTGGCCAACAACGCCCGCATCGCCTACACGGGCTTCGCCAACCAGTCGATCGGCGCCACGCTCTCGGGCACGGGCAGGCTCGCTGCACTTGGCAGCGGCAGCGTGGCCCTGACCGCCGTCAGTCCGGCCTTCAACGGCACCCTCGAGACCGCGGCCGGCAGCACGCTGGCGATCGCCAGCAACGGGGCCCTCGGCCCGGCGGGCGTGTTTTCCAGCGCGATCGTCAACGAGGGAGCGCTGGTGTTTTCGAGCGCCGCGGCCCAGACGCTGGCGGGCACGATCTCCGGAGCCGGTTCAGTCACGAAATCCGGCGTCACGACCAGCACCCTGATCCTCTCGGGCAACAACACCTTCACGGGCGAGACCACCGTCGCGGCAGGCACCGTGAGGGTGGGCAGCGCTACGGCCCTCGGATCGGGCGACGGCGGAACCACGGTTCAGAGCGGCGCGGTGCTCGATCTCAACGGCCAGGCGGTCGCGGCGGAGCCGCTCTCGCTGTTCGGCACCGGCATCTCGTCGGGCGGAGCCCTCGTGAACACCAGCACCACGAGTCCGGCGTCGTGGGGCGGCTCCGTGGTCGTCAACTCGGCGCAGACGGGCATCGGCGGCGTTGGCAACACGACGATCTCGGGGAACATCGCCGGCAGCGGCGGTTTCTACAAGTATGGAGAAGGGCAGGTGACGCTGGCCGGTACCAACTCCTTCTCCGGCACGCTCTACATCACGACCGGAACCGTCCGGGTGATGAACCAGGCGGCCCTGCCCAACGTGGACCTGCAGTGGTTCCAGAGCAATAGTTCCGCCGGCCTCGACCTCGTCGCCCCCGGTGACTACCCGATGGCGAGCATCAACTCGTTCGGCTCCATGCTCCGCGTGGGCACCACGGGCACCGGCAGCGTGTCGCTCACGATCGCCGGCGGGTCGGCGCTGACGGGCAACGCCGACAAGAAGATGCAGGTCAACCAGCAGGCCACGGTGGTGCTCAACGGCGACGTCACCGCCGGCGGCTCGACCGTGAATCGCAGCATCATCTTCTATCCGGGTGGCGACGTGCAGATCAACGGCGTGGTCTCGGGGGGGGGCACGGGCGCGGCTGACAACTTCGGCGTCATCGTCACCTCCAACACGACCGGCCAGAACGGCGGCACGGTGTCGCTCAACAATGCGAACTACTACACCGGGCTCACGAGCGTGAGCGCTGGCACCCTCAAACTCGGCAACGCGCTCGCGCTCGGCGACACGTTCAAGGGCGTGTCGATCGGCGCCGTGGCCGTGACCAACACGGCCACGGGCATCACCACGCAGTGGAGCCAGGGTACGGTCGACATCAACGGCTACTCGATCAACGACGAGGCGCTGACGATGACCGGCACGGCGGGCCGGGTGTCGCTGATCAACTCCAATGCGTCCAGCCCCGCCACCTGGGGCGGCACGGCGAACAGCGTGACCCTCAGCGGCACCGCGGCGCTGGGAGGCGCAGGCGACCTCACGATGGATCGGCCGGTCTCCGGCTCGGGCCTCCTCGCCAAGACCGGCGGCGGCACGCTCACGCTCACCGCAAGCAACGGCTATGCCGGAGGCGTGGCGGTCGAGCAGGGCAGGCTCGTCCTCGGACCAGCGGCGGCGATCGCGGCGGCCACCTCGGTGACCGTGTCGGCGGCCGCCACCCTCGACGTGTCCGCGCTCGGTAGCTACACGGTGCCGTCCACGCAGACCATCGGCGGATCGGGCACGGTCGCGGGAGCGATGGTCGTGGCCTCCGGGGCCACGCTCTCCCCGGGGTCGAGCCCCGGCACCCTCACGGTGACCGGCGGCCTCACGTTTGGCTCCGGGGGCAACTACAACTGGCAGATGCTGTCGGCAACCGGCACCGCGGGGTCGGCGTCGGCCTGGGATCTCGTCGCCGCCAGCGGCACGCTGACCATCGCGTCGACCTCCGCGGATCCCTTCAAGATCAACCTCTGGACGCTCTCCGGCATCGCGCCCGACGTGAGCGGCTCGGCGGCCAACTTCAACGCGTCGAGCAACTCCACCTGGAAGATCGCCAGCGCTGCCGGTGGCATCGCGGGCTTCGCCGCCAACAAGTTCCTGATCACCACGTCGGCCACCAACGGCACGGGCGGCTTCGCCAACGCCTTTGGCACCGGGACGTTCTCCATCGCCCAGAGCGGCAACGATCTGAACCTGGTGTTCACCGCGGGCA
>JBBAVS010000073.1:0-20192 GCA_040397585.1 Pirellulales bacterium | reverse complement strand
TTAAAAACCTGCACCCACGTCGGCAGCACGTGGCCGCAGGTTTTCAACCTGCGGAGCGTCCAGGTCCGGGGTCGTTCCTGTGCAGGTTAAAAACCTGCACCCACGTCGGCAGCACGTGGCCGCAGGTTTTCAACCTGCGGAACCCGCTCTTTCACGTCGCCGACTGAAGAGCCACGTGCCAGCCGCCACCGCGGCCCACGCGGCCAGGCCCGTCGGCTCTGGGACGGCGTTTACGATCCCCGGTGCCGCGTTGTAGGGGCCCGCGTCGAACAGGCCGGTGGAGAGGAAACTCGCGGCGTCGAGGATGTCGACCACGCCGTCGTAGGTGAAGTCGCCCTCGTTCCAGCTCGCCGGCAAACCGCTGTCGAACTTGCCGCCGGAGAGGAAGTTGGCGGCGTCGAGGATGTCCACCTGCCAGTCGAGGTTCGTGTCGCCGGCGGCAGCGAAGGCGAAGGTCACCGAGCCGTCGCCATTGTCGAGCCAGCCCACCGTGCGGTCGCCACCGCTGGCCGCGGCCACGCTCGACGTGATGCCGCTCGTGCCGTTCCACGAGCCGTCGCCGAGCCCGGTGACGATCGCCGCCACCATGCTCGTGGCAGAGAGCCCGGTCGCCACGGTCACCATGCCGCTGCCCACGTCGGTGAGGCCGCCCGCAGAAGCCGCCAGGCCCCCGACGGTGGTCTGCAAGCCGGCCGCGAGCGTGACGGTGCCGCCGGCGAGCGGCACGATCCGGCTCGACGCCAGCGCCGCCCCGTTGGCGAGCTGCAGCCGTCCACCGACCACGCTCGTGCTGCCCGTGAGCGTGTTGGCGGCGTCCACCACCAGCGTGCCGGCGCCAGTCTTGAACACGGGCGTCGTGCCCGACAGGCTCGGATACCCGGCCTGGGTCTGCGTCTGCGTGCCGCTGGCCACGTTGATCGTGATCGTGGACGGCGGCGCGGACGGCAGGCTCGCGATCCGAAAGCCCCAATACTGAAACTGCCCGTTGTTGACGCCCGCTCCGTTCCCGGTGTTGCGAAACGCAGCGCCCGAGGCCCCTTCGTTGAACTGCCAGGCGCCGCCGCGATAAACGGGCAGCATCTGGCCGGCAAAAGACCTGTTTTCTCTCGATGCTTCCGTCCAGTTGTAAACCAGGCCGTCGGCATCGAAGAGGCCGTAGTAACTCTTCGCCGCCGGATACGCCCCGACGTTGGTGAGATAGGTGGTGTTGTTGTCGAGCGTCGATCCGGTCGTGGCAAACGTGAGGGCAGACGTGCCACCCGACCCGCCGTTGGTGCCGGCGCCCATGTTCGCACTATTGGATGTGCCCGGCGGTGCAATGCTCGCCGGCGCCGTGTCACTTCGGGTGCCGTACTGCCAGTAGCCGCCGGTGCCGCTCTTCGTGGGATCGTAGTAGGCCGCCTTGTAGTATTCGTCTTCGCTCGGCAGGAAAATCTGGGCGCTGGCGGCCCGCGACGGGGGCGTGGCGAAGGAGTTCCCGGTGAACACTGACATGTCGTACACACCGCTCTCGGTGTCGCCCGAACCCTGGCCGTTGGCCAGCCAGTTCACGAACCTCGCCGCCCTCGCCCAGTTGATGTGCACAACCGGGAAGCTATCCTGCCCCGACTTGACGCTGTAGCGGCTTCCCGCGGACGCAGCGAGATTTCGGTCGATGCCGCCGGTGAACGCCGGGTAGGCCTGCCCGCTGATCGTTAAGTTCGACATGTTGCCGATGTAGAGCGTGCTGCTCGTGCCGTTCGGGTCGACTTTGTTGAGGAACTCCACGTACTGGGAGTTCGTCACGTTGACCTTCGAAATCTGATACGTGTAGCCGACGGAGCCATACCCGCTGGTGCCGTCGCCGGGCTGGGTGCCGTTGACCTTGGTCATTGTGAGCGTGTCGGGGGCGTTGCCGGGATTGCCGACGGTCGCCCAGTCGAACGTCACGGCAGCCGGAAGGGGCCGCGCGGCCGACGCGGCCACCAGCACGGCGACCGCCATCCGCCGCATCACGTCGGCGTTGTGCTTGGTCATCTCAGGCATCCTCCTCTGGAAATCGCGATTCCGCGGCCCGCTCACTTGTCTTCCTTCACCTCGACACCCACCTTGGCAAGCGCCTCGACGAGCTTCGCCTCCTGGGCTCCCACGAAGGCCGCGGCCACCATGCCCTCGCGGTCGATGAGGTACAGCGTCGGCAGACCCGGCACGTTGTACTTCCGCCCCGCCACGCTGTCGGCAGAGCCTTTCTCGGCCGGATCGAAGGCGAACGTGAAGGTGTATTTCGTGCCGCGGTTCGCCGTGATCCATTCGGCGAACGAGTCCTTGTCATCGTAGACATTGAGGCTCAGGACCTCGACGTTCTGGTCCTTCACCTTCTGGTAGAGCTTTTCCAGGCCCGGCATCGACGACAGGCACGGCCCGCACCAGGTGGCCCAGAAGTCGAGGATCACCACCTTCCCCTTGAAGTCGGCGAGGCTCAGCGGCTTGCCTTCGGGCGTTTCGACGGTGAAGGCGGGTGCGGTCGTGCCCGGCTCGAGCAGCGGCCGCACCTCGACCGGCTTCTGGAGCGACGCCACGTCGCTGCCGGGTGGATCGACGGGCGTGATCGTGAGTTCGGCCCCGCTGATCGAGGGCCGGGCGATGTACCACTGGCCGTCGATCCGGAAGGGATCGGCGAGATTGAACCGCTCGGGCGAGCGAAACTCCTTGTCGCCCTCCTTGGAGATCACGCCCTTGAAGGTGCCGTCGCCGTCGAGGTCTACGCAGAGTTCGACCATCCGCCGCGTGAGGTCGCCCTTCGCCGGCACGGTGAAGAGCGCGTCGTTGGTGTGCTCGACCAGCACGATCGGGTATTCCTTGCCGTCGGCCTCGGGCGTCTCGCCGAGTTCCACTTTCCCTTCGCGGCCCGAGATCTTCGCGTAGGAAAACCCTTCCATGCCCGGGCGTCGGAAGATGAAGATCCGGTAGTCACCGCTCTCCGTCTCCTCCATCAGCGTGCCCCACGACACCCGCACCGGCCGCGTGGCGAACTCCACGTTGGTACCGTTGATCTCCTTCGTGACGTCCCACTCCCCGGAGCCGTCGTCGGAGAGGTCGCCATTCTGGTTGGAGTCGATGTAGAGCCGGCTCCCTGCCTCGCGGACGTCCACGGCGACGAGCGTGTCGCTCTTCGGTCCGTTGCCCACCCGGATGATGCCGTAGCGGGGCGTGCCCTCGTAGGCCGGCTCCTTCGCCACGCCGGCCGGCTTGGCGGCGACGAGCTTCAGGGCCGTGGGCATGTAGCCCATGCGACTGGCCTTGAGCCTCTCCATGTCGAGGGCCGTGGGGTTGAGCGTGAGCCGCACCTTCACGGGCTCGAGGAGGTCGTCGTCGGTCTCGGCAGCCGCGGCCAGGCGGGCGACGGCGACGAGGCAGGCGAGGAGCAGCAGCGAGGCAGGACGCGTGGTGAAGCGAGGCATGGTGTCTTTCGGGAGGATCAAGAAAACGGGCCTCGAAGCTGGCTGGAACCGCCTCGAGGCCCGTCGGAGAGTCGTGATTTCCTGGGCCGCTGGCTCAGGCATCGTCGCGGCGACGCAACCGCCGCCGCCAGGCGAGCGAGCCGCCGATGATCGCCGAGGTGCCGAGCATCGCGACCGTGGTGGGCTCGGGGACGGCGGACACGGTCATCAGGTCGAGTCGCATGCTGCCGCCGCTGGTCAACGAGCGGTTGTAGCCATTCGTCAGGTCGGTCGAGTCGGTGCCGGCGAACGACGACACGAGGCCCGCCGTGCCGCTCGTGGCGGACAGGTTCGGATCCCAGAGGCCGACGATCGCGAACGCGAAGTTGGCGTTGTTCTCGTAGCCCTGGCCGGTCGGCAGCGTGTACGTGATGTTGTCGACGAATCCCGCAGCAAGGGGCGCCGTGAGCGTGCCGGTCGCCGTCACCCCCTGGCTGAGCCAGTTTCCGTTGATCGTGCGGAAGTCCACCATGCCGCCCGAACTCACGTTGACCGTGGCCGTACCGGAGATCGGGGCCGTTCCGGAAGTGAGCCCGTTAACGAACTGGCTGATCGACGAACCGGTGCCGCCCGAGGGAGCCGAGAAGGTTCCCGAGGTGCCGCTTGTGCTCACGAGCAGCTGCCAGTAGCGGCTCGACCGGAAGCCCACCGTCTGGCTCCACGAGAGCTTCACGGCCTCGCCGGCGTTCATGCCGGTGGTGGGAGCCTGGATCATCACGCCCACCGAGGAGTTTGCCGCGGTCAGAAGCGGCGGGTTGATCGTCGCCGAGCGGTTGTACGTTGTGCCGGTGATCACCGTGCCGGGATCGGTCGCAGCGCCGTTGGCGAGGACGCTGCTGAGCGGAGCCGCCGGGGCGCCCTGGCCGTAGCCCAGGACGGTACCGGTCAGCACCGTGCCGGCAGAGGGGCGATTGTATGAACCGCTCACGGTGGAGTTCCAGTTCCACTGCGAGATCGTGGTCTGGGCCGAGGCACTCGACGCAAGGCCCGTGAGCAGGGCCGCGGCAACCGCGGCGGAAATAGCGAACGAACGCATCAGACGACTCCTTGCGACTGGCCCGGCGGAGTTCGCGGCCTCCAACACCTGGAAGGCCCCCCAAACTCCTTCGGGGACGCAAAAACCGCGTGCAAATCACGCGCCAAACATCACCACCCCCGGAAAGATTTCCGTGGGGATAATGTTTCTCTGCGGCAAAACACCACTATCAACCCCTGTGAGGGGGCCGTGGTGCGGTGTTTCCGGTTTCGCACTTCTTGCGAAACGTTTCGCCGTAATTGCGAAACGCCTTCGCACTTTCTGCGAGATGTTTCCCGGAAATTGCGAATCGAGTCCGCGTGTTTTTGATGGCGAGGCCGAAAGAACGACGACAGGCGTCGGATCCGTCCCCAACGGGAAAACATCTGCGAATCCCGTGCCAAACAGCCACGCGGGGGCGGAGAGATGTCAGTGGCCGAAGGTTCTTAAGTGGCCGAAGGTTCTTAAGTGGCCGCAGGTTTTGAAGTGGCCGCAGGTTTTCAACCTGCGGATCCTTCCTGTGCAGGTTGAAAACCTGCACCCACTTTTCCACAGGTTGAAAACCTGTGGCCACTTTCGGAGGTTGAGAACCTCAGGCCACTTCCCGACAGGTTGAAAACCTGCACCCACTTTCCCACAGGTTGAAAACCTGTGGCCACTTTTCCGTAGGTCAGAACCCTGCGGCCCCGGCGGCGACTCAGGCGAGCGTGGTCTCGAAGTCGAGCAGCTCCACGTCGGGGCTCATGAAGCCGGGCCGGACCTCCTCCACGCGGGCGAGATCGGTCGAGAGATACTTCTTGTTGTCGTCGCAGAAGATCGTGGCCACGGTCGCGTTCCAGCCTTCTCGCTCCAGCACCTGCAGGGCGCCGAGCAGGTTCGCCCCGGAGGAGATCCCGACGCCGAGGCCGAGTTCGCGGGCGAGCTTCTGGGCCATCAGGATCGCGTCGCCGTCGCTCACCTGGATGATCGGTGCGAGGTGGTCGAGCCGGAGGATGCTCGGGATGAACTCGTCGGACACGCCCTGGATGCGGTGCCGGCCCACCTTGTGGCCCGTGGAGAGCGTGGGCGATTCGGCGGGTTCCAGCGGATGCACGCGGGCGGCGATGCCCACGCGGGAAAGCGCGGCGGCCACGCCCATCACCGTGCCCCCGGTGCCCACGCCCGCCACGAAGGCCGCCGGCGAGAGCCCGAGCCGGGCGAGTTGGGCGACGAGCTCGGGGCCGGTGGTGGTGGCATGGGCCTGCACGTTCGCCTGGTTGTCAAACTGCCGCGGCAGAAACACCCGCCCCAGTTCCCGGGCCAGCGTTTCGGCGCTCTCGATGCTCCCCAGAAAGCCCCCCGCCTCCCGCGATACCAGCCGAATGTCGGCCCCGAACGAGCGGATCACGGCCTTGCGCTCTTCGCTCATCCAGTCGGGCATGAAGATCACGACCGGATGCCCGAGCGCCGCGCCGAGGGCGGAGAAGGCGATCCCCGTGTTGCCGCTGGTGGCCTCCACGATCGTGTCGCCGTGGCGGAGTACGCCCTGCTCGATGGCCGTCCGGCAGATGTGGTAGGCCATCCGGTCCTTGATGCTGCCGGTGAGGTTCAGGTATTCGGCCTTGGCATGCACGACGCACTCCCGGCCGCGATACCGCAGCCGCACGCTGAGCAGCGGCGTGAGGCCGACCATCGGTCGCAGCCCCTTGAGGCGGCGCGTCCGGACGTCGTCATGCATGGATCGATCCCGCGCGGGGCGGGCTCACGGCAGGTCGCCGACCTCGCCGCCGGCCGGCGTCACGGCCGACCAGAAGATCGCCGGATCGACGTCGCAGGCGAGGCTGCGGACGCTCGCGTCGAGCATCCCGACCGTGATCGTGCCCGGGTGGGCTCCCTGGATCCGCAGGCCGTCGGCCGCCGAGGGGGTCGGCTTGTCCTGCATCGGCGGCGAGAGGACGTCGGCCATGGCGCCCGTGGCCGAGGCGTTGAAGCCAGCGGTCCACGCGCCCGCCTGGCCGGGCTGGATCGACTTCGCGGGATGATTCGCGCGGCCCAGCGGCGCGGCGGTGGTGGTGTCGGGGTGCGCGAAGGTTGGAGCTCTGGCGCCGGTGCGGGCGCTGTACTGCGAGACCACCGTGGACCCGGCGACGACCGACCGTGCGTAGGACTCGGCCAGCGAGACCGTCTTCGACGTCCCGTCCCGCACCTTGCGGAGCATCGGGCTGGAGGAGAAGAGGGCGCCGTTCGACAGGTAGGAGGCGGTGCCGGGGATGGCCGAGTTGCCGCTGAACTCCTGGTCGACGAGTTCCTTCGTGGGATCCGACGGACAGTTGTACGTGGGCACCGAGGGCGTCCTGTTGGTCAGCAGCACGGAAAACCCGGCGAACGTCTTCCGCAGCGCCTCGTCCTCGGCATACGCCATGATCACGACGTGCAGCGGGTAGGTGGCCGCGGCCGCCCCTGAGGACGACGTGCCCGTTTGCACGACGTTCGTGAGCGCGTCCGGCAGCTTGTCGCGCTTCGCCGAGGCGAAGTTCATCACCGCCAGCGACACCTGCCGCACCTGGTTGCTGCACTGCGTCCGTCGCGCCGATTCGCGGGCGCTCTGCACCGCCGGCAGGAGCAGCCCGATGAGCGTGGCGATGATCGCGATCACGACGAGCAGCTCCACCAACGTAAATCCCCGACCGCCGCCCACGGCCGCACCGCCCGGCATCCGATCCCGAGTCTGCATCGACGTCACCTGTCGTAAATGGCCAGCGAACCACCCGAATTGTTCACTCCTGAAGTAATCTATACTCTGGCTGTTTCCCGAAGCAAACACCGTTTTTCGCGGCCGCCGATCGCGGAGCGGTCGCTCCCCGCCTGCCGTTCGTTCGAGGCCCCGCCATGACATCGCTCGTGCACTTCGGGGAACTCGTGCTCGGCACGGTGCTTGCGCTGCTGCCGGTGACGAATCCGCCGGCATCGACGCCCGCATTTCTGGCCCTCACCGAGCGCATGTCTCCGGAGCGGCGGCTCTCCCAGCTCCGGGCTGCCTGCTGCTTCATGGCCGGGATCCTCGTCACCTTCCTCGTGGGGGGGTCGCTGATCATGCGGTTCTTCGGGATCTCGATCCCGGGCCTGCGGATCGCGGGTGGGCTGATGGTCGCCGGGATCGGCTCGAGCATGCTCACCGGGTCGGCCGATCGGCGGCCGGCCGACCCGGGCGACGACGCTCCCGCCGGCGACCGCGACATCGCCTTCTCACCGCTCGCGATGCCGATGCTCAGCGGCCCGGGTTCGATCGCCGTGACCCTCGGCCTCACGTCGCTGGCCAAGACCTGGATCGACTATGCGGCGATCGCTCTCGGGATCGGGATCGTGGCCCTGATCGCCTACGCCACGCTGCGGCTGTCGGACTCGATCGTGGCGCTGATCGGCCGCTCAGGGATGAATGCCCTCACCAAGGTGATGGGATTTCTGCTGCTCTGCATCGGCATCCAGTTCATCGTCAACGGGGTGCTTGGCATCGCCACCGACCCCGCGATCGTCCGCAGCATCCGCGACGCCGCCACCCCCTGACGCGGCCGGCCACCAAAGGCCGAAGCGGCTCCAGCCCAGGAAGTGGCCGCAGGTTTTTCCGTGGCCGCAGGTTTGCAACCTGCGGTGAGTCCGAGTCCGGCGTGGTTCTTGTGCAGGTTGAAAACCTGCACCCACTCTTGAAAACCTGCCCCCACTTCGAGCCAGGTTGAAAACCTGCCCCCACGGAGAGCCATTTGCAAACCTGCCCCCACGTTTCTCCCTGCCCCCACGTGCGCGGCGACATGGACACCGGCGCCCCGATCGCCCACACTTTCTCCTGCATCGTCGCCCCCACCACCATCGCCCTCGCACCGCCCCCCCATGAGTGTCTTCGTCTTCGGTCACCGCAATCCCGACACCGACGCGATCTGCTCCGCGATCGCCTACGCCGACCTGCTCCGCAGGACCACGCGGCCCGACGCGGTCGCCGCCTGCTGCGGCGCGCCCAACAAGCGCACGGAATACGTGCTCGAGCGGGCCGGGATCGCGGCCCCGCGGATCATCATGGACGTGCGGCCCTCGGCCGAGGACCTCTGCCGCAAGGCGGTGGTGACCGCGTCGTTCGGCGAGTCGTTTCACGAGGTCTACCGGCGGATGCAGGCGCACGACCTGCGGGCCATTCCGGTGGTCGACGCCGACCGCCGCGTCGAGGGCGTGCTCTCCCTGCTCGACGTGATGAGCCTGTTCTTCGACAACGACAACGACCCGGTGAAGTCGCGGACGGTGAGCACGTGCCTCGAGAAGATGCACGACGCCCTCGGGGGCGGCATCCAGCACGCCGTCGATCCGGAGCAGCGCGACGAACTGATGGTGATGGTGGGCGCGATGAGCGCCGAGGGCTTCACGGAGCGGATGAAGAAGTTCGCCGCCGAGCGGCTGGTCGTGGTCTGCGGCGACCGCCCCACGATCCACCTGCCGGCGATCGAACACGGCGTGCGGGTGCTCGTGATCACCGGCGGCTTCACGCTCTCCTCCGGGCTCGTCGAGCTCGCCAAGCTCCGCGGGGTGTCGGTGATCACCAGCCCCTTCGACACGCTCAACACCGTGCTCCGGATCCGCTCGGCCCAGTTCATCGACTCCGTGGTCAACCGCAACGTGATCACGATCGACGGCAAGGCCCCCCTCGCCGACGCCCGCAGCGTGGTCGAGCGGTCGTCCCAGCCGGTGTTTCCGGTGCTCGGCGACGACGGCCGGCTCGTCGGCTACTGCTTCAAGACCGACATCGTCAATCCGCCGAAGCCGCAGCTCGTGCTCGTGGACCACAACGAACTCACCCAGGCGGTGGCCGGCGCCGAAGACGCCGAGATCGTGGAGGTGCTCGACCACCACCGGCTGGGCGGCGGCCTGAAGTCCACGCAGCCGATCCGGTTCATCAACGAGCCGGTCGGCTCGACCTGCACGCTCGTCGCCCGGCAGTTCCGCGCCGCGGGCCTGGTCCCGGAGCCGGCCATCGCGCTGTGCATGGCCTCGGGCATCATCTCCGACACCCTCTTCCTCCGATCCCCCACGACCACCGACATCGACCGCGAGGTGCTTACCTGGCTCCGCGGCCTGTGCGGCCTCGACCTCGACCGTTACGCCCGCGAGTTCTTCGAAATCGGCTCGGCCCTGCGGACGAAGCCGCCCGCCGGCGTGATCGCGGAAGACTGCAAGGAGTTCGTCGAGCAGGGGGTGCGGTTCTCGATCTCGCAGATCGAGGAGACCGGCTTCGACCTCTTCTGGGAACGGAAGGACGACCTGCGGGCGGCCCTCGAGGAGTTCGCCGACCGCCGCGGCCTCGACTTCTCGGCGCTCCTCATCACCGACGTGGTGGACCAGGGCTCGCTGCTGCTCCTCTCGCACGAGTCGGAGGCCCTCGACGAGATCAACTACCCGCGGCTCGACCGCTGCCTCTACGAACTCAAGAACGTCGTCAGCCGCAAGAAGCAGCTCCTCCCGCTGCTCGCCCAGCTGATCACTCCGCCGGTCGCCGCGAAGCGGTAGCGAGGCCGAGGCGACCGTCCGGCACCAGGGTACGGGCAGCCCCGCGTGGCGACCGATTCGGCGCCAGCCGGGCGTGGCCCGTATGATTCAACCGTCGAGCAAAGGAGTGCTCCATGGTCTTTCGTTTCCTGTGTGGCGGCCTGGTCGTGGCCGCAGCCTGCGCCTCGGCGAGCGCCGCGGACTGGCCGTGCTTCCGCGGGCCCGGCTCGCGGGGCGTGGCGGCCGACGACCCGCGGCTGCCGGATCGCTGGTCCGCCACGCGAAACGTCCGCTGGTGCGCCGCGCTCGACGGCCGGGGCTGGTCGTCGCCGATCGTGACGCGGGGCCGCGTGATCCTCACCTCCGCGATTCCGCCGGCTCCGGCCGAGGAGCCGAAGAAGGGCCTCTACTTCGGCGGCGAGCGGCCCGATCCGCCCGCCGGCGAGATGCGCTGGGTGGTCACCTGCCTCGACGCCGCCACCGGGACGACCCGCTGGGAGACCGTGATCGCCCGCGGCCCCGCGCCGGGGCCGATCCATCTCAAAAACACCCATGCCTCGGAGACACCGGTCACGGACGGCGAGCGGATCTACGCGGCCTTCGCCGGGATCGGGATCGTGTGTCTCGACCTGGAGGGCAACCGCGTCTGGGAGCACCACTGGCGGCCGCGGTCGATGCGGCAGGGCTGGGGCGCGGCGGCCTCGCCCGTGCTCCACGGCGGACGGCTCTACGTGGTCAACGACAACGAGGACGACTCGTTCGTGGCGGCGCTCGACGCCCGGACGGGCCGCGAGGTCTGGCGGGTGGCCCGTGACGAGAAGAGCAACTGGGCCACGCCCTTCGTGTGGGAGAGCGGTGGGCGAACCGAGCTCGTCACGCCCGGCACCGGCAAGACGCGGTCATACTCCCTCGACGGCCGGCTGCTCTGGGAACTCGCCGGCGGCTCCGCGATCACGATCGCCACGCCCTACGCGGCCCATGGGCTGCTCTACGTGAGCTCGGGCTTCGTGCTCGACCGCACGCGGCCGATCTGGGCGATCCGCCCGGGGGCGACGGGCGACCTCACGCTCCCCGAGGGCGTTGACTCGAGCGCCGCGATCGCCTGGTGCCGCCGCGACGCCGCCCCCTACAACCCGTCCACGCTGGTCTACGGGAACGAGCTCTACGTGCTCGCCGACCGCGGACTCTTGGCCTGCTACGACGCCCGCACCGGCACGCAGCACTACCGCAAGGAACGGCTCCCCGAGGGCCGGGCGTTCACCGCGTCGCCCTGGGCCTCCAACGGCCTCGTGTTCTGCGCCAACGAATACGGCGAGACGTTCGTGGTCCGCGGCGGCCCGCGATTCGAGCTCCTGCATACGAACCTGCTCGGCGAGGATGACATGCTGATGGCGTCGCCGGCGATCGCCGACGGCCGCCTCTACCTCCGCACCGACCGGCGGCTCTACTGCCTCGAGAACCAGCCGTAGCGGTACGATCAGCGTCCCTCGACGAGCCAGCCATGCCTGCCACCATCCTCTACAGCGGTGCGGTCGCCCAGACGATCCGGCATCCGGGGCTCTCCTGGTTTCACCTGCAGTTCCTGGTTGGCTTCCGCCGGCTCGGATACGAGGTGGTCCTCGTGGATCACCTCGACGCGGCAGACTGCACCGATGCCGCCGGCCAGCCCACCGACTTTCCCGTGTCCATCCAGCGCGCGGGGTTTCTCGAACTGCTGCGCCGCTTCGACCTCGAGTCATGCGTGTCGCTCACGGTCGATCAGGGGGCGACGGTGCTGGGCATTCCCCGCCCCGCGCTCATGGAGCGGGCGCGGGGGGCCGAGTGCCTGATCAACGTAATGGGCGTCTGCCGGGATCAGGCGATCCTCGACGCCGTGCCCCGGCGCGTGTTCCTCGACATCGACCCGGGCTTTCCGCAGATGTGGCGGGCGCTCGGGCAGCGCGACGTGCTCGCGGGCCACGACCGATTCGCCACGCTCGCCCGCCGCATCGGCCGGCCCGACTGCACGATCCCGACCTGCGGACTCGACTGGATCACGCTGCCGCAGCCGGTGGTGCTCGATCAGTGGCCGGTCGCCCCGCCGCGACCCGACGGCGCGTTCACGAGCATTGGCGCCTGGCGCGGATCACACGGTCCGGTCACATTCGAAGGCCGGGTCTACGGGCTCCGCTGCCATGAGTTTCCCCACGTCCTCGACCTGCCGGGCCTCTGCCCGGCCGAGACCTTCGAGCAGGCCCTCGATATCGATCCCGCAGACGGGCAAGACATCGAAGCGCTCGTGAACCGGGGCTGGCGGCTCGTCGCCCCGACGGCGGTGGCCGCCGACCCGGAGGCGTACCGACGCTATGTCGCGTCGTCCAAGGCGGAGCTGCTCATCCCCAAGCAGATGTACGTGGCCACCCGCGGCGGTCTGCTGAGCGACCGCAGCATCTACTTCCTCGCCTCCGGCAGGCCGGTGCTCGCCCGCGACACGGGACTCGCCGGACTCTATCCTCTGGGGGAAGGACTGCTCGCGTTCACGACGGCGCACGAGGCCGCCGCTGGCGTGGCCGCGATCTCAGCCGACTATCCGCGTCACTGCCGCGCGGCCCGCGACCTCGCCGAAACGGAGTTCGACTCCGATCGCGTGCTGGAGCGGTTTCTCGCGGCGGTCCTGGCCTGACCGGTGCGCTCAGACGCCCGTCCGCGCCGCCGGCCTACCGCCGCCGGCCGTCGCGGCGGGCCTGGGCCCGCTTCGTGCTCGCGAGGGCGTTGCCGGCCCGCCGGGTCGTCGCCCCGTCGAACTTCAGCCGCGCGGCCTTCGCCGAGGCCTTGGCCGACCGCTGCTGCGCCGCGTCGAGCGCGAACCGCTTCTGCGCGACCGCCGCCTGCGGGGCGACAGGCTTCTTCCGCTTCTTGCTCACGGTCCGCGTGGCCGGCACGACGGCCACGGCCACCGGTGCGGCGGGCTTCGCCACCGCGGCCTTGGCCGACGTCTTCGCCTTGGCGGGCTTGCGGGCGCGGTTGATCTCGGCGGTGGTCTCCTTCAGAGCGCTGCGGACGCTCGCCCGCCCTTCGCGGGCCGACTTCGTCCGCGCGGCCTTCGTGGGCTTCGCCGCGGCCGTCAGCCGCGAGGGCTTGCCCCCGACCGCGGCCCGCACGCCGGCGGCAAACTCGGCGAGCCGGGCCTCGAACCGCTTGACGGCGCCGTCGAACACGTCGTGCTTGGCCTTCGTCCGCTGGTTCACGGCGGTGCCCGCCTTCGCCGACCGCTTCGTGGAACGGGTCTGGTCGCCGTGGAGGTCGCGCCACTTGTCGCGGAGGCTGCGAGCCCGGGCCATCGCTGCCTCGACCTGCTCCTTCGACGCCTTGGCGATCGCCGCCCCCATGCTCGAGTGGAGCACCTTCTGCTCGGCGGAGGTGAGGAGCGAACGAACCTGGTCGAGGGTCGTGACGGGCTTGGCGGCGGACGAGCGTGACTTGGCCATCAGTGGGGGGCTCCAGCGGAAGTGATCGGGTGAAACGACGCTGGACCGGATAGGCACCGATCCCGTCGGCGTGAAGAATAGGGGGCGAAGGCTGCCCTCGTCAAAGTGACCCCGGAGTACGGCATGACCCTCGGCACCCCCCCTCCCCCCTCCCTGGCCGTCGATCCCACCGCCCAGCGCGCCCTCGCCATCAACCTCGACGACTCGGTCTACGGCAGTTTCTCGGAAATCGGCGCGGGCCAGGAGATCGCCCGCTGGTTCTTCGCCGCCGGCGGGGCCGCCGGCACCGTCGCCAAGACGATGTCGGCCTACGACATGACCGTCAGCGACGCGATCTACGGCAAGACGAGCCGCTACGTCTCCCGGGAGCGGGTCGAGCGGATGCTCGACCACGAATACGGCTTGCTCCACGAGCGGCTGGCGGCGGCCCGCGGCGACCGCACCCGGTTTTTCGCCGTGGCCGACACCGCCGCGGCGAAGTCGTTCGCAGGGGGCAACGAGTGCCACGCCTGGATGGCGATCCGCTTCCAGCACGCCGTCGGCGCGGCCACGAGCGACGTCGTGCTCCACACCCGGCTCCTCGACGCGGCCAACGCCCAGCAGGCCGACGCCCTCGGCCGGCTCGGTGTGAACCTCGTGCATGCCGCCTTCGCCCACTGGAAGCAGCCCCGACACCTGATCGAGACACTGCTGGAGCACGTGGGCCGCGACCGCCTGGAGATCGACTGGATCCGCGTCGCGGGGCCGGCCTTCAAGGACGTGGACAACCGCCTCCTCGGCCTGCACCTCGTCCGGCTCGGCTACACGCCGGCGGTGCTCTTCGACGTCGACGGCGCGCCGCTGCTCGCCTCGGAGTCGATCCGGCACACGCGGGTGCTCGTGGAGCGCGGCCGGTTCGCGCCGGTCACGAACCTCAACATGGAGATGCTCGACCGCGCCCGGGCGGCGTTCGAGTCCGCCACCGCGCCGAAGCCCAACGCCCCGCGGGGGCCGATCCGCGAGATCATGGAGGTGACGATGAACAACCTCCGCGACCGCGGCACCGCCGAGGATGCCGACTTTCTCGCCCGCGTGGACCTGATCAACACCGTCGGCAAGATGGTGCTCGTGAGCGACATCGGCGCCTTCCACGCCCTCGGCGAATACCTCGCCGACCGCAAGGTGGACGCCACGGGACTCGTGCTCGGGGTGCCGCTGCTCCGCGAGCTCTTCAACGAGAGCCATTACCGCCGCCTCGACGGGGGCATCCTCGAGGCGTTCGGCCGGCTGTTCACCCACGGCGTGCGGCTCTATGTCTACCCGACCCGCGACGTGATCACGGGCCAGATCGTCACCGCCGACTCGCTCACGGTGGCGCCGCACCTCGCTCACCTCCTGGAACACCTCCGGGCCAACGGCCTGATCCTCCCGCTGGCGTGCGACCCGGCCACGCTCCGCACCTACTCCAGCGAGGACGTGCGGTCGCGGATCTGCTCGAGCGACCCGTCGTGGCGCGACCTCGTGCCGCCGCCGGTGGCGGCGGCGATCGACCGCAACGGCTACTTCGGCGCCAGCTGCCCGGTGGAATGAACCGCGGCCCGCGAGCCAACGCCCCATGAAGCCCACGATCCTCCGCGACCGCGCGATCACGCCCGACGGGCAGCCGCTCACGCTCCACGAGCACGACGGCGTGTTCACGATCCGCGTCGGCACGGTCGAACTGATGTCGAGCCGCCAGCACCACTCCGAGGAGCGGCTGGCGGAACTCGCCTGCGCCGGCCTGCGGGAGCGGCCGCGGGCCCGCGTCCTGATCGGCGGCCTCGGCATGGGGTTCACGCTCCGGGCGGCGCTCGGCCGCCTCGCCGCCGACGCCGAGGTGGCCGTCGTGGAACTGATGCCGGCGGTGGTCCGCTGGAACCGCACGCCGGACTACGCCCTCGGGGCCGACGCGCTGGCCGATCCGCGGGTGGCCGTGATCGAGGGGGACGTGGTGGACGTGCTCCGCGCCAGCCCCGGCCGCTTCGACGCGGTGATCCTCGACGTGGACAATGGGGCCAGCGGCCTGAGCGTGGCCTCGAACGACCGGCTCTATTCGCTGCGGGGACTCCAGCGGGCGGCCGCCGCCCTCCGGCCCGGCGGCTGCCTCGCGGTCTGGTCGGCCGACGACGATCCGGCCTTCGCCGACCGTCTGGGCCGGACCGGGTTCGCCGTGACCATCGAGCGGGCCCGCGTGCACGCCGCCGGCGGCGGCTGGACCACGCTGTTTCTCGGCCGGCTGGCCCGGCCGCGGTGAGGGGCCTGCCCAAACGTTGCTGGCCAGGGCCGGCAGGTGCTCTACTATCTTTTGACGGTCCCCGGCGACGGCTGGGGAGTGAACCGCCCGGCGGCGATCTCGCAGTGATCGCGACGGCTGGGATTCCTCGTAGCAAAGGAGGTGATTCAGTGACGCAATGTGACTGTATCGGAGGGCTGCGCCGATAGCGGCGAGTCGACGGGCCTGCCGTTGACGCAGCCCACCAATCCCGCCATCGCGGTTCGCAGAGGAAGGGCATGCCCCTCCGCTCCGGCCGGATGACGAATCAGTGGTTCCTACGGCTGCCGCCCCGCAAGGGGCGGCAGCTTTTTTTGAAAAAGGTGTCAGGAACCATTTGTCAGCAGTTCAAAAAGGTGTCAGGCACCATTTGTCAGCAGACCCCGGCCTTTGGCCGGGGCCGTGTCGCCTCCGGCGACCGGCAAATGGTGCCTGACACCTTTTTCGCGCCGGCCTTTTTCGTGGCGTCAGTCGTAGATGGGGAAGAACGTCCCGAATGCGAGCTCGCAGAACACGCCGGGGTCGTTGAACCGGCGGTGCCGGTCGAGCCCCGCCAGCGCCCGCATCTGGGCGTCGTCGAGCGTGAACGAGGCGGCGGCGAGGTTCTCGGCGAGCCGCTCGCTCCGCGACGTCTTCGGGATCACCGCGGTGCCCCGCTGGATGCCCCAGCGGAGCACCACCTGCGCGGCCGAGCGGCCGGTCGCCGCCGCGATCGCGTTGACCACCGGGTGGCCGAGCACGGAGTCGTCGGGCGTCGCCATCCCGAGCGGCACGTACGACCCGGCGCCCAGCGGTGAATACGCCGTGACCGCGATCCCGGCCGCCGTGCAGAAGCGGAGGAGCTTCTCCTGCGCGAGAAAGGGGTGCATCTCCACCTGGAGAACGGCCGGCGGGATCCGGGCCTGCGCCGCGAGGTCGCGAATCACCGCGACCGGGCAGTTGCACAGGCCGATCCGCTTCACGAGCCCCGTCTCGACGAGCCGCTCCAGCGCCCCCCAGGTGTCGGCGAGCGGCACGGCGATCGGATGCATCCGCGGCGCGGCCGCGGCGGGGTCGCGGACCCAGCCGGGCGGATACCGCTCCTCGAACGGCACGAACTCGAGCGGAATGGGGAAGTGGACGAGATACAGGTCGAGGTGGTCGAGGCCGAGGTCGGCGAGGGACCGCTCGCAGGCCGCCCGCACCCGCGCCGGCTCGTGGTAGGTGTTCCAGAGCTTCGACGTGATCCAGAGATCGTCGCGGCGGCAGAGGCCGGCCGCGACGGCGCGGCGAATTCCCTCCCCGGCTTCGGCCTCGTTGCCGTAGTCGCACGCCGAGTCGAGGTGCCGATACCCGAGCCGGATCGCCTCCGTGACCACGTCCGCCGTCCGCTCGCGTTCGACCTTCCAGAGGCCGAGGCCGACCAGAGGCGGCGTTCCCCTGCTCCCCGCGACGGCGCTCACCTCCGGCCACCCTTTGCGCTGGCTTTCTTGGCAACCTTCTTGGCAGCCTTCCTGACGGCCTGCTTCGCGACGGCCTTCTTCGCCGAGCCGCGGCTGGAACCCTTCGCGGCCTTCTTCACCGCCGTCGGCTTCTTCGCGGCCGCAGGCCGAACGGGCTGCTTCTTCGATCCAACCTTCTTTCCGGCCACCTTCGTCGAGCCGGCCTTCTTCTTCGCCACCGGCTTCCGCCGGCCGGCCGCCTTCAGTCGGGCGTGGGCGGCATCGGCCACCTCGTCGAGAAACTCGTGGGCCTCCGCGGCGAGCGCCTCGGCCGACAACGGCTCCACCTCGTCGATGATGAACACGGCCAGCTCGCCCCGCCGCTGGGCGGCCGAGAGCGCCTTGTATTCATCCAGCGTGAGGTCGTCGTGATCCTCGTCCTCGCTCGTCAGGAACTCGAAGCCCACGCGGGCCTGCGGATCCCAGCCGTCGATGTGGAACTCCACGCCGTATTCGCGAAACTGCAGGTTCCGCTGGATCGCGTATCCGCGCTTGGTGAACAGCCGCATGAGCAGGTCGCAGCCCTGGGTCTCGCTGAGCGTGTCGTCCATCGAAAAGAGAACTCCTCGGGGAAAAACGGGCGGTCGCGGCCAGACGCCGACGTGGGCGAAGAATAGCCGATCCCGGCCGTCCTGGTCACCCGCAGGTTGGTAGAGTTGAGGAGATTCCGCACCCTCCCTCGGGCCGCCTCATGATCCGCCGACGCATCCGCGAAGCCACCGACTGGATCTCCCGCGTCATCCACCATCCCCGCGAAGAGCTGACGCACTGGCAGGCGACGGCGCGGTTCTGGTACGACCTCGCCCGCGTCGGGGCCCGGCGGCTCCAGGACGACCGCGCCCTGCAGATGGCCGCAGCCCTCGCCTTCCACACGCTGTTCGCGCTGATGCCGCTGGCGATAGTCAGCACGGCGCTCTTCAAGGGCATCCAGGGCATCGACGACTTCCAGTCGCTCGTCCACCAGCTCGTGCAGTCGGCCGGCCTCGACGAGGTCCGGATCATGCCCGCCGACGGGGCAGCCGCCGCCGGCACCGTGTCGCTGGGCACCTGGCTGGAGGACATGATCCGCAAGTTCGGCACGATCGACCTGGAAACGCTCGGCCTGGTGGGCCTCGCCGCCATGATCTACGCGGCCGTGGCGATGATGGTGACCATCGAAGACTGCTTCAACACGATCTACCGCGCCCCCCAGGGCCGCTCCTGGCTCCGCCGCATGCCGGTCTACTGGACGGTGCTCACGGTGGGGCCGCTCGGCATCGCGCTGTTGTTCCTCGTCGACAGCCACGTGGGGCGGTGGATCGCCTCGGTCGAGGCCCGCGCCGGCCTGATCCACGTGCTCGGGGTGGTCTGGAGCATCTCCATCATCACGCTCATGCTCCTCGGCACGTTCGTGCTCCTCCCCAACACGCAGGTCTCCTGGCGGTCGGCGATCGGCGGCGCCTTCGTGTCGGCGGTGCTGCTCCACATCGGCAAGGTGGGCCTCGCCGCCTACATCAACAACGCCTTCTCCTTCAGCCACCTCTACGGCCCGCTTGGGTTCGTTCCCGTGCTCATGCTCTGGACCTACGCGATGTGGATCTGCATCCTGTTCGGCGTGGAGGTCGCGGCGATCGTGCAGCGGCTCGGAGGCCGGCACGAGGTGGACGAGATGGAGCGGGTCCGGCCGCGGTCAACGCTGCTCGACGCCTCGTCGGTGCTGCTGCTCATGGAGGCGGTCGCCGAGGGGTTCGAGGCCGGCCGCGCGGTGCCGCTCGCCACGCTCGTGGAGGACACGGGCCTCCCCGAACCGGTGGCCGCGGAGATCCTCGAGAAGCTCGCCCGCGAGGGCTTCGTGCACCGCGTAGCGACGAACGTGGCCGCCTACACGCTCGCCCGGCCGCCGCACGACATCTCCGCCGAAAGCCTCGTGGAGTTCGGGCAGGGCATGCTCCACGACCGCAACGGTCGCCGGAAGTCGCGGACGGTGGAGGCGCTCCGCCGCTCGCAGCGGGAGTTCGCCGCCAACACGTCCCTCGCCGACCGCGGCCGGCTCTCCGCCGGCTGATCGCGGCGGCTCGCAGCGGTTGGCCACGACATCACCCGGCTGCGACCAGCGCCGCCGCCAGCGGGCATGACGTGGCGGCGGCGGCGCCGCGACGGTAGCGGGCGAGCAGCTCCTGCGACCGGGCGGCGAGCATCCGGCGGACTTCGCGGCGCTTCCCCTTCACCCGTGGGATCTTCATCGAGTCGTAGGCCGTGGTCTGGTGTCGCATCCAGGCGATCACGGCCGCCTCGGCCCGGCGTTCGATCGGGATCCGCTCGGTGCGGGCCACCGTGCCACTGCCGACGGGCGTGGCGTGGGCCGTCACGGCGTCGGCGAGCGCCGCGGCGAGCGGCTGATGCAGGGCGTGGAAGCCGAGAAACGCGAGCACGGCGGCGCGGAAGTCACCGACGTAGTCCTGCTGCGCCGCGTCGCGCCGCTTTGCGGCCGACGCCTGCCGCTTCGCATAGGCCTCGGTGGATCGCTCGGCGGCGAGTTCAGCCCGGATCCCCTCCACGGTGCCGCGGTCAGCCCAGACGCCGCGGGAGAAGACCTTCCGGCCGACCTTCTCCTGAACCACCCAGTGGTCGCCCGCCGCCTTCACCCGCCGCGTGAGCCCTGGATCGCCGGGTGGCACGAGGATCCAGCCGTCGGGAACGGCGATCACGGCCCCGGTCGCCGTGCGGACGGTCGTGGCGGTCGGCCCGGGAAGATAGATGCTGCCAGCCATCGGTGCCTCGCGGACCGACGTATCGGCCCCGGGACGCGTCGTGGCCCAGCCCTCGCACCGCCCCCCGCGCAATCGCTACCGCCCGTCGGCGAGTTGAAGAAGTGGAGCGCGGTGTGCGACCTCCCCATGAAGCAGCGTCAACGTCGGGACTCCGCAGGTTG
This sequence comes from Pirellulales bacterium, assembly GCA_040397585.1. Lineage (GTDB taxonomy): Bacteria > Planctomycetota > Planctomycetia > Pirellulales > UBA1268 > QWPN01. Next base: position 44 of record JBBAVS010000073.1, on the reverse strand, counting down.
AAAACCTGCGGCCACGTGTCCGAAGTGGGTGCAGGTTTTCAACC
>JBBAVS010000072.1:16253-20838 GCA_040397585.1 Pirellulales bacterium | reverse complement strand
CCGCAGGTTGCAAACCTGCGGCCACTTTCTGCACCGCAGGTTACAAACCTGCGGCCACTCTCGCGAATCGCCCCGGCGCGAGGAAGCCCGTGGGCAACGGCGTGGTGCCCGTGAGGGCCAGATCGGCGAGGGCCTCGCCGATCACGCTGGCGAACTTGAAGCCGTGGCCCGAGAAGCCGGCCGCGACCGCCACCTGGCGATGCTCCGGATGCAGGCCGACGACGAAGTGGTGGTCGGCCGACATCGTGTAGAGGCAGACCTCGTGCGCGGTGCGGAGGCGGCCGACGCCAGGAACATGCGCGGCGAGCCAGCCTTCGATCGTGGCCTGTTCCGCGGGGTCGATTGCCCGATCGACGTGCAGCGGATCGGCCACGACGCGGCCCCCGGTGTGTTCGGCGACCTTGAGCCCGCGGGCGTCGAGGCTCGGAAATCCATAGAAGAAGCCCTGCGGCGTGTCGAAGGCGAAGGCCGGCAGGGCGGCGGCGGCAGAGACGGTGAGGCCGTTCGTCGGTGCGTACCAGAACAGCGACTTGCGGAGCACCGTGAACGGGATCGCCGGCAGCCGCACGAGATCCGCGGCCCACGGCCCCGGACAGAGCACGAGGCGGCCGGCGGAGAGCGTCTCGCGGGAGGTTTCCACGAGCACGGCGTCTCCCTCGACCCGCCAGCCGCGGATGTCGTGATCGGCCTCGATCACGGCTCCGTGCCCCGCGGCCACCTCGGCATGGGCCCGCACGCAGGCCTCGACGGCGAGGTGCCCCGCCTCCGGCTCGAGCACTGCCTCCCAGTCGGCGGGGATCCGGAACGCGGGCCAGCGGGCGGCCGCCTCACGGGCCGGCAGATGTTCGACGGCGAGGCCGTGCTCGCGGGCAGACCGGCAGGTGCCCGTGATCACCGGACCGGCGGCCGGACCCGACGAGAGCAGGCCGCAGGCGGTGAGCAGGCTCGTGCCGGTGTCGTGCTCGAGCGCCCGCCAGAGGTCTCGGGCCCGCTGCAGCAGCGGCACGTAGTCGGGGTGCTCGAAGTAGGCGAGACGGAAGAGCCGCGTCTGCCCATGCGAACTGCCCCGGCCGTGTCCGGGCCGGAAGCGGTCGATGGCCAGGACGCTGGCGCCGCGGCGGGCGAGGTGCGCGGCGGCGGCCGTGCCCATGCCCCCGGCACCTGCCACGATCACGTCGAACCGTCGCATCTGGCCAACTCCTTCCGCACCGAGGACCCCGTTGACGCCCCGCGACGTCACAGGGCCCGATGTCCTGACTGAGCAGGTTGAAAACCTGCTCCCACGATGGCTCAGACCCGCTCGAGCTTCGTGATGCGGCCCGTGGCGACCCATTCGGCCACGATGATGTCGCCGCTGGGCGTGAAGCAGGCGTCGTGCGGATGCACGAACTGGCCGTCGAGCCACTGGTCGGGCTGCGACCGCAGGTCCTTGATCTCGTCAAGCCGTTCGACTGCCCGGCCGAGCCGCACGACGGGCTTGTCGTCGGGGCCGAGGATCGTCACGCAGGCCTTGAGCTCGGGCACGAGCATCAGGTTTTTCCAGGTGTCGATGTTGGCAGGCAGCCCGAAGCCGGTGATCGTCTCCCGATACGTGCCGTCGAGGGCGAACCGCTGCAGGGTGTGATGGGCCCGGTCACAGACCACGATCGACGGCTCGCGGGCGGAGCCGTCGGCGGCGGGGCGGCGGTCGATCCACAGGCCGTGCGGCGTGTTGAACGTGCCTCCTCCCTCCCCCTCGCCGCCGAACGACGAGAGCCACTTCGCGTCCTGGTCGTAGCGATGGATCCTGAACGAGCCGTAGCCGTCGGCGAGCAGGAAGCCGCCGTCGTCGAGGAAGGCGACGTTGGTGGGCAGGAAGCCCTTGCGGCTCCAGTTCTTCTTGGTGGACACGTCCTCGCCCGGGGCGTAGCAGCCCGCCTCCATCGGCGCCTTGCGGAACCAGACGATCTCGCCGGTCAGCGTCAGCTTGGCGAAGCACTTCACGTCTTGGTAGCCGCAGACGTAGAGAAACTCCTCGGAGCCCTCCTTGCGAACCTCGATGCCGTGGCCGCCTCCCTGAAACTCGCTGCCGAAGGCCCGGACGAACTTCCCCTCCGGATCAAACACGAAGATCGCCGGGTGGTCCTTCTGGCCGGCCTTGCCCTCGTGGATCACGTAGAGGTTCCCCGCCTCATCGAGGGCCACGCCGTGCGTGGTCTGCCAGGAGAAGCGGTCGGGCAGCTGGGGGAAGTGATGCTTGACGCGGAAGCGATGCTCCCCCTCGCCGATGATCGTCTCGGCGGCGAGCCGGCGGGATCGCGCCAGGGCGGGCGCGGCGGCGAGCGCGGCCGCGGCCGCGGTGAGGCCGGCGGCGAAGTCGCGGCGGGAGAGCGGGGATCGAAACCCGTGCGTGGCGGTCATGGGGGCCTCCGGGCGGTGGTGCTCGACCGGCAGCAGCCTACAGCAGCCCGTTCGCCCGGAACCAGTCGGCCGTCTGCCGGATGCGGTCGTCGAGCGAGGCGGCGGGCGCGAAGCCGATCTGCCGGCGGGCCTTCGCCGCCGAGGCCGCCCAGCTGCGGGCCGTGGCCTCGCGGAGCTTGTCGGGCGACACCAGACTGGGTGTGCCGGCCACCTTCGAGTAGGCCGAGGCGAGCGTGACGATCGGCCAGGCCACGGGCGTCGCCACCGGCAGGATCATCACCGACCGGCCGAGAGCGTCGGCGATCCGGCGGCCGAACTCGCCGTAGCTGGGGTGCTCGCGGTCGTCGCAGGCGTGATACACGCCGGCGGCCGTGTCGTCGTCGGTGTCGGCCGCCATCCGCTCACCGCGGTCGGCGGCAGCGAGCAAGAGCGCGACGAGGTCCGCGACGTGGATCAGCGAGACGGGCACCGGGCGAAAGCCCATCGACAGATGGAGGCGGATGCGGTCGATCATCCAGTAGAGGGTGAGCACCTGGGCATCGTGGGGCCCGAACACGATCCCGGGCTGGACGCTCGTGATCGGCAGTCGTGCGGCGCGGCGGCGGAGTTCGCCGTCGCCGAGGAGCTTGCTCGCGCCGTAGTCGGAGACGGGCGCGAACGGGTCGGATTCGTCGCGCAGCGGCTTGCCGACCGGCGGCGGCCCGGCCGCCGCCAGCGACGAGACGTGCACGAGCGTGGGGGGCGACTCGAACGCCGCGCAGGCATCGGCGACCGCGCCGGCGGCACGGCCGTTGATCGTGAACAGGTCGTCCCGGCGGCAGGCCGCCACGAGCCCGCCGACGTTGAACACCGCATCGCAGCCGGAAAGCTCGGATCGCCAGGCCGCGACGTCGCCGAGCGATCCCGTCACGGTCCGCACGCCGGCGCGGCGGAGGTGCTCCGCCCGGGAGGGCGAGCGGACGAGGCAGCGCACCTCGACGCCGCGCGCGAGCAACGCGTCGATCAGGTTGCGACCGATGAACCCGGTGCCGCCGGTGACGAATGCAGCCCGCATGAAACCACCTGAGGACGAGGCCGCCGACGCCGCGGCGGCCGAGAACGCGCGTCCGTCAGAGGATGATCGGTGCCCCGCGGAACGCAAATCGACCGTCGGCGGCCCCTCCCGGCGCGACCGTCAGGGTTGGTTTCGGGGCTCGGTGTCGATGGAGGGGGGGGTCGCACGGCGACTCGACCTCGGCCACCGCGCAGCTGTCGGCGACCATCCGCGTGGCGAAACACGACGCCCTCGCGGGCCGCGTGTCCAAACGAGTGGACTGCCAGCATAATGCCCTGCCGAGATCGCGATGGTTCCTGTGGATCGCCAGCATGGCCATGGAAGAGCCCACGTCACCTGCCCCCGCGGACCGCGTGCGGCCCTATCTGCCCCCCGAGGCGCTGGACCACGTTGTGCGGATCCTCGATGGCTACGCGGTCGATCTCCGCGTGGTGCGGCCGCGGCGGACGAAGCTCGGCGACCACCGCCCGCCGCAGGGGCCGCTGCGGCCGCACCGGATCACCGTCAACGCCGACCTCAATCCCTATGCCTTCCTGACCACGCTGCTCCACGAGGTGGCGCATGCGGCCACCTGGGAGCGGCATCGGCTCCGGCGCCGCCGGGTGCGGCCCCACGGCGCGGAGTGGAAGCGGGAGTTTTCCGAGGTGCTCGCCCCGGTGGTGGCGGCGGGCGTGTTTCCCGACGACGTGGCGGCGGCGGTGGCCCGCTCGCTCACGAACCCCGCCGCGGCCACGTGCAGCGACCGCGACTTGCTCTTGGCGCTGGCCCGTTATGACCGGCCCCGCGAAGGCCGCGTGCGGGTGGAGGAACTCGTCGAGGGGACGTGGTTTCGCATCGACGGGCGGCATGCGTTTCGCGCCGGGCGACTCGTGCGGACGCGGCGGCAGTGCTTCGCGGTGGGCAGCGGCCGCGAATATCGCGTGCACGGGCTGTTGTTCGTGGAGCCGCTCGCCGCGGAACCGGACGGCCCGGCCGCGTGAGGGAGGGGGACGGCGTGAGCCGCGGGATCGTACCGCTTACGCGGTTACGCTTCCTGGGATCGTACCGCTTACGCGGTTACGCTTCCTGGGATCGTGCCGCTTACGCGGTTACGCGGGGCGGGATCGTACCGCTTACGCGGTTACGCTTCCT
>JBBAVS010000072.1:12855-16153 GCA_040397585.1 Pirellulales bacterium | reverse complement strand
CCGCTTACGCGGTTACGCGGGGCGGGATCGTACCGCTTACGCGGTTACGCTTCCTGGGCACGCTTCCTACAGCCGCTCGTTGGCGGCGGTGAGGGCGATGCACGAGAGCCGTCGCGGGCCGCGGACGAGGATCCGGTCGCCGATCACCGCTGGATGGGCGTAGGTGGACTGCCCAGGCGGCAACACCTGCAGGCGGGCGAGGATCTCGAGCGCGTCGGCCCGGGCGTCGAGGATCACGATCTCCCCCTTCTCGGTGAACGCGAGCACGCGATCGGGGGTGGCGACGAGCGACACATGACCCGTCAGTGAGCGGTCGAAGGCGGTCCAGAGCGGCTCGAGATCCCTTGCCCTGAGGCAGTGCACCTTGCCCTTCGCGACCCCGAGGATGCGGTCGCCGGCCACCACCGGCGTGTGCATGTCGGGGGCGAGGCCGGCATAGGCAGCACCCCGTTCGCCGCCGGCTCCCACGAGCCGCGTGCCGTTGTTCTCCGTGGAGACGGCCACGCGGTCGTCCAGCACGAGCGGCGTGGGCACGTTGAAGTCGCCGGCCACCTTGGGCGGGAGGGTCCAGAGCCGCTCGCCGCTGGCAATGTCCCAGCCGCCGAGGCTCGCCGCGTCGAGGCCGACGAGCTGGCGGCGGCCGCCGAGCGTGCACGCCACGAACGAGGAAAACGCGGCCGCGGCTCCCGCCGTCTTCCAGAGCACCGCGCCCGTGGCGGGGTCGAGGGCCACGACCGAGGCCTCGGGGCCGCCGGGGTTCACGATCAGCTTTCCCTCGACGATCAGCGGCGACGAGCATACGCCCCAGACGAGTTCCGATGTGGCGGCGAAGTCGTGCCGCAGGTGCCGCTTCCAGACGACGCTACCGTCGGCGAGGCTCACGCAGTGGAGGTGGCCGAAGGCTCCCAGCAGGAAGGCGAGACCCTCGTGAACCAGCGGCGTGGCCCGGGGCGAGTTGCCGTAGTCGAGCCGGCCCTCGGCCGGATACTCGAGCGTCCAGAGCCGTTTGCCGGTCGCGAGATCGACCGCGTGGAAGAGATCGTGGCGGTCCTCCGTGTCGCGGTCGCCGACGAGCACGACACCGTCGGCCACCGCCACGCCGCCGAGGCCCTCGTTGAGCAGCGGCCGCTTCCAGTGCACGGTGGGCTGCGCGGGAAGCGTGTCGGGCAGCCACGATACTCGGGCATCGCGCTGGCGGCCGCGCCATCCGGGCCAGTCGGCGGCCGGCGGCTGCCGGGCGGGGGCGGGCTCCGCATCAGGCTCTTCATCGGCGGGCTCCACGATCCGCTGGAATCCCCCCTGCGACTCGATCGCCATCTGGAGGAGCGGCAGCGTTTTCGTTTCGAGCAGCGCCGCGAGGATCGGGATGCGGTCGCCGGGCTCGACGTCCCCCGCCACAAACAGCGTGATGAACGGCACCTCCGCGGTTTCGCCGATCACACGGAGGTCGCCCTTCTTGACGGTGCCGCAGCCCTCGAGCAACGGCTGGGCGTAGCTGGAGATCACGGTCGCCGTCGGCGGGCTCCCCTTCGCGGCCGCTTCGATCACGGCCGCGGCGCCCTTGGTGCACGATCCCGCCGTCGGGCAGTCGGGGGGCAGGTCCACGCCATGGGCGGCGAAGACCGCGCGGGCGGCGGCATGCTTCTCGTCGCAGTCGGCCGGCCCGAGCACGATGCGATATCCCTCGAGGTCGGCCATGGCCTTGGCCGGGTCGTCGCCCCGCACCACCACCAGGCCCCGCTGCGTCGTGCGGCCGTCCTTGCCGGCGAGCGCGGCGAGCGGCACCACGTCGAGGCCGAGCCGCGCCGCGTCGGACTCCACGACCGACCGCTTGCCGATCACGATGTCGAAGCCCTCCGTGGCGAACGCGTCGAGCGATTCGCCGAACTTGACGCTCACGGGGCGGCCGAGCGACTCGCCGAGGAAGGTGGCGAGCTTGTCGTAGTCTCGCTGGGCGTAGCCCTGCACGCAGGGGCAGGAGAGCTGCTTGGCGAGCGGGTCCATCACGGCGAGCCGGAGCGGCTCCGCGGCGGCGGTCGTCGTGGCGACGGCCGCGGTCGCGAGCAGCAGCACCAGGCGCAGCGAGCAGCGGCAGGCGACCGTCACGATTTCTTCTCCAGCACGACGACGCGGCCCTTCTGCACGTCGAGATAGTAGAGCGTGGTGCCGTCGGTCGAGAGGCCGATCGACGAGTTCTTGCAGCCCGAGGGCACGTCGGCCGCACCGAGGATCTCCACGAGCGTGCCATCGGCGGCGAACTGCTTCACCAGCCCGTTGGACTCGGAGAGCAGCATCGTGCCGTCGGGCCCCGGGCAGGCGTTCATCGGATTGCAGCAGCCGCCGAAGCCCGCGCGGAAGTCGGTCCGAGACGCTTCCCCGAACGTCCTCCGCACCACGCCATCAAAGCCATACACCGCCACCTGATGCCGGCCGTTCTCCGGAATCACGAGCTCGTCGCCCACCACCTGCACGTCCATCTGGCCGCAGCAGCCGCGGAGGCCGCCGATGATCTTCTCGGGAGCGGAGAAGTCGCGGCCGCAGCGCCACACGCCGTAGCTGTAGCCGACCGGCTCCCGCGCGACGAGGAACAGATGCTCGCGGGATGCGGCCACGCGATGGATCGTCCTGGCGTCCGCCAACAGTGCGGCGACGGCGGCCTCCGGCGTCTGCTGGTCCGCGGTCACGCTCGCGTCATACGCGCTGGCCGTCGCCGTGGCCACGGCGAGCTCCTGGACCTGCCGGGGCGTCCGCTCCTCCTCGGGGATCGCCTCGAGGTCGGCCTTGGCCTGCATGAAGCGATCGCGCTGCTCCCGCCGCATCTCGGCCTGCTCGCGGTGCTGCTCGGCGAGTTCCTCTTCGAGCGCGGCCCGCTCCTCGGCGGTCGGCTGGAAGTGGGGCGATGTCGCTTCGCCGACCTGTTCGCCTGCGGCCGAAAAGACCACGACACGGTCATCTCCCACGGCGACGATGGCCCCGTCGGCCGCGACCGTGAGACCCTTGCAGGAAAACGCCAGCGGCTCCGACTTGAGTGCTGCGCCCGAGGCATCGAGCCAGACGAGCTGCTTGCCGGGCGCCGGCTGCGGCTTCTTGCCGGCGAGGCCCAGCAGCGACGCCACGGCGCCGACCACCGACGTTTCGCCGTAATGCTCCGCCGGCCCCGTGGCGATCACGAGGCCGCCGGCGGGAAGTGGTGCGAAGGCGAGCACCTGCCCGGCTGAGGCAGGGGCTGCGATCGACCTGACTTCCCGAAACGCCGCCTGCTCGCGGACGGCGGCGAGGTTGCCCTTCTCGAGCGCCT
>JBBAVS010000072.1:0-12755 GCA_040397585.1 Pirellulales bacterium | reverse complement strand
CGTCGGCGGCCGGAGCGGGGGACGCGAGCAGCAGGATCGCCACGACGATCCAAGGCACGGGGCTGCGGAGCATGATTGGCCCTCCCCAGAGACGGCGGCGGGCCGAATGGCCGCCGCCAGGGGGGAGTCTACCGCAACTGACCCGGAAAGGCCAAGCGAGTGAGGCGAGGGGATGGTCGCGAGGGGCGGGATCGTACCGCTGACGCGGTTACGCGTTCTGGAGATGCGGGCTCAGTTCGCGGCCTTGGAGACGCCGCGGTGGTGCCGCCGGCGGACCGTGTTGCCGTAGACGTGCAGCGGCCGATTGGGCCGCTCCAGGATCGGCGTGTTGTGGACCTGCTCGCGGTTCTCACCCCGGGCGATGATCTGCGGTTCGATCCGGGCGTTGGCGGCGTCGACGGGCGTCACGGGAACGAGGGCAACCGTGGCGACGGTCGTGATCACGAAGGTGCGCATGCTGCACGATGGGGGTTTGGGGGAACTGACCTGCCTTCATGCGTATCGTCCGGAGGCCGCGGCGGCTTTCGCGCCCAGCCACGCGCCCGCGCCCGCGGTCGAACCCGCAGAACGCGACCCGGCCGCCCGGGGAGTCACCCCGAGTCGCCGAGTGCCATCGCCTCCCGGCGCCGAACCGTGGGGTATAGTGCGGCCCCGCTGCCTGGGGTCGGTCGGAAAGGAACCTGCGATGACGATCATGCTTGGCGCCCTGCTCGCGATCGCCACGATCGCCACCGCCCTCGCCGACGAGTTCCCGCAGCCCTGGTCGCGGTGGCGTGGGGCCGACGGGGCCGGAGACGGAGGGGCACGGCGGTTTCCCATCGAATGGTCGGCGGCCGACGCCGCCTGGACCGCGACCCTGCCCGGCCGGGGCCATGCCTCGCCCGTGGTGCGCGATGGCCGGATCTACACTGCCTCCGCCGACGAAGATGCGGGGAAGCGGTTCGTCTGCTGCCACGCGCTGGCCGATGGTGCGGCGGTGTGGACCCGTGAGATCCCGGGGCCGATCGATCGGCATCACGTGCAGAACAGTTCGGCGTCCGGTTCGGTCGCGGTGGCCGATACGGGTGTTTACTGGATGTGGGCTGCCGGCGACGGCCTGCGGGTGGAGGCCTTCACGCTCGCTGGCGAGCCGAAGTGGCACGTCGACCTCGGGCCCTATCGCGCCGAGCACGGCTTCGCCGGGTCGGCGGCGATCTGCGGCGATCTGGTGATCGCGGCGAACGATCAGGAGGGAGAGAGTTTCGTGGTGGCGCTCGACGCGGCGACCGGTCGCGAGCGGTGGCGGCTGCCGCGGGCGAGCGGCAAGGCGGGCTACGCAACCCCGCTGGTGATCCCCGGGGCGGCGGGGCCGCAGATCGTGCTCACGAGCCACGCCCACGGCGTGACCGGCGTCGATGCCGCGACGGGCCGCGTGCTCTGGGAACGACGCTGCCTGCCGAAGCGGGCGGTCTCGTCGCCGATCCTCGCCGGGCCGCTCGTGATCGGCACATCGGGTGATGGCGGCGGCGACACCACGCTCGTGGCGGTGCGGGTGCCGCCGGCGAATGCCCCGGCCGCCGCGGCCGAGCCCGAGCTCGTGTTCCGGCTCGACCGCAGCGTCGCCCCCTACGTGCCCACGCCGCTGGCCGTGGGCGAGCGGCTCTACCTCTGGGGCGACCGGGGCGTGGTGAGCTGCGTGGACGCCGCGACCGGGGAGGTCCGCTGGCGGGGCCGAGTGGGGGGCACCTACTCCGCGTCGCCGATCGCGGTTGGCGGCACGATCCGCAACGTCTCCGCCGACGGCGAACTGGTGACGCTCGCCACGGGCGACGCCTTCGAGGTGCTCGGCCGGGCGGCGGTCGGCGAGGAGTGCCGGTCGACACCGGCGGTCGTCGGGGACCGGATGGTCATCCGCACGGTCGGCCGCCTGATCGCCCTCGACGCCGAGGTGCCCTGACGCCGCCGCCGGCTGTCGCGATAAGATGGCGTCATGCTCTGGATCGCCTGGAAAATGCTGGTCGGGAATCGGGTCAAGTACCTCGGCATCGTGTTCGGCGTCGTCTTCGCCGCGGTGCTGATCGCCCAGCAGGCGTCGATCTTCTGCGGGCTGATGTCGCTGACCGTCAGCCAGATCCGCGACGTGGAGGGACCGGGCATCTGGGTGATGGACAGCCACGTGCAGTACGTGGACGACGTCAAGCCGCTCTCCGACAACCAGCTGTTTCGCGTCAAGAGCGTGCCGGGGGTGGCGTGGGCGGTGCGGTTCTACAAGGGCATCGCCCGGGCCCGGCTCGAGGAAGGCACCTACGAGCAGATGATCCTCCTCGGGCTCGACGACGCCACGCTGGTGGGCGCGCCCGAGGGCCTGTTCATGGGGTCGATCGCCGCCCTGCGGTCGCCCGATGCGGTGATCATCGACGAGGCGGGTTACAAGCGGATCTGGCCGGGCGAGCCCTATCGGCTGGGCCGGACCTTCGAGATGAACGACCGCCGCGCCGTGGTGGTGGGGATCACGAAGGCGGGCCGCACGTTCACGAGCTTTCCGATCGTCTACACCCGCTACAGCCAGGCCGTGCTGTTCGCGCCGCCGGAGCGGAAGGTGCTCTCGTTCGTGCTCGCGCAGCCCGCGCCGGGGACCGACGTCGCGGAGGTCTGTCGCCGGATCGACGAGCGGACCGGCCTCCAGGCCCTCTCCCGCGACCAGTTTCTCTGGAAGACGATCTTCTATTACCTGCAGAAGACCGGCATCCCGGTCAACTTCGGGATCACGGTCCTGCTCGGGTTCTTCGTGGGCACGGCGATCGCCGGACAGACCTTTTATCTGTTCACCGTGGAGAACATCCGCCAGTACGGCGCGCTGAAGGCGATGGGGGCGAGCAACTGGACGATCCTCCTGATGGTGCTCTCCCAGGGGCTGCAGGTGGGCGTGGTCGGCTACGGCCTCGGCGTGGGGCTGGCGGCGGTCTTCGGCTGGGTGGTGCGGGGGGCGTCGCGGCTCGCCTTCTTCATGCCGTGGCAGGTGCTCGCGATCACCGCCGTGGCGGTGTTCGTCATCGTGCTGGTGGCCAGCCTGCTGTCGATCCGCCGGGTGCTCGTCGTCGATCCCGCGATCGTGTTTAGGGGTTGAGCCGCCACACCGCCATGACGCCCCCCCGAGAGCCCGCCGCCGCGCCCCCCGCCGCCGATCTCGCGGTGCACGTCCGCGGCGTGACCAAGGAGTTTGGCAGCGGCACCGCGGCCACGTGGGCCCTGCGAGGCGTGGATCTCGACGTGCCGGGGGGCGAGCTCCTGATGCTCGTCGGCCCCAGCGGCTGCGGGAAGACCACGCTGGTGTCGATCATCGCCGGCACGCTCGCCCCGACGGCGGGCGCGGTGGTCGTGCTCGGCCAGGACCTCGTGGCCATGTCGAACGGCCGCAAGGTGCGGTTTCGGCGCGAGAACGTGGGCTTCGTGTTTCAGGCCTACAACCTCCTGCCGGCGCTGACGGCCGCCGAGAACGCTGCCGTGCCGCTCTTGATCGCGGGCTGGAAGCGGCGGCAGGCGGTCGAGGCCGCCGCCGACATCCTCGCCCAGCTCGGCATGGAGAACCGGCTCGCGAGCCTGCCCAGCGAGCTGTCGGGCGGGCAGCAGCAGCGGGTGGCGATCGCCCGGGCGCTCGTCCACGAGCCGCGGCTGCTCGTCTGCGACGAGCCGACCAGCGCCCTCGACGCCGAGAACGGCCGCGTGACCATGGAGTTGATCCAGCGGATCGCGGTGCAGCCCGGCCGGGCGGTGATCGTGGTCACCCACGATGCCCGGATTTATTCGTTCGCCGACCGCATCGCCTCGATGGAAGACGGCCGGATTGACGCCGTGATCGCCGGTCCGCACCATCTGGACGCGGCCGGCGGTGAAGGCCGGCCCCTGGAGTAGGTTTCTGATGGCCACGGCCCCGACCGCAGCGACCCGCCGGCTCGATCGCCCCCGCACGGTGGGCGACGTGGTCACCCAGTGGCTCCTGCCCGTGGTGTCGCTCGGCCTGCTCGCCTTCGCGGCCTGGTTCGTCTGGACCACCCGACCTGTCACCCGCACCCCGCCGCCGCCGATCGCCCCGGCCCAGAATCCCTACGCCGACGCCCTCGCCGCCTCCGGGATCGTGGAGGCTCAGACCGAGAACATCTCCGTCGGCTCCGCCACATCCGGCGTGGTGGTGCAGGTGTTCGTGAAGGACGGCGACGAGGTGGAGGCCGGAGCGCCCCTGTTTCGGCTCGACGACCGCGACCTCCGCGGCGGGCTCGCCGTGGGGCAGGCGGCCGTGGCTCAGGCCAAGAGCGAGCTGGTGCGGCTCGAGGCGGAGCCGCGGCGGGAGAAGATTCCGGTGCTCGCCGCCCTGGTCAGCGAGGCGCAGGCGGTCGTGATTCGCGAGGCCGACGCCCTCAAGCGGATCGAAGAGACGTTCGCTCGCAAGGTCTCGACCGAGCAAGAGCTGATCGAACGGCGGGAGGCCTTCGCCTCGGCCAAGGCGAAGCTCGCCAAGGCGCAGGCCGATCTCGACCTCCTGGAGGCGGGCTCGTGGCAGTACGACCGCGACGTCGCCAAGGCGGCGCTGGGGCTGGCCGAGGCCGAGGTCGAGAAGTTGAACATCGAGATCGACCGCCTGGTGGTGCGGGCTCTCGTGACCGGCCGCGTGTTGCAGGTCGACGTGCGGCCCGGGGAGTTCGTGGGCACGCCCGCGAACCAGCCGCTGATCGTGCTGGGCAACACCGACAAGCTGCATGTCCGCGTGGACATCGACGAATACGACATCCCGCGATTTCGCGCGGGCCTGCCTGCCACCGCGGTGCCCCGGGGCAACCTCCAGGAGAAATACCCGCTGGAGTTCATCCGCGTGGAGCCCTTCGTGGTGCCGAAGAAATCGCTCACCGGCGACACGACCGAGCGGGTGGACACCCGCGTGCTCCAGGTGATCTACGGCTTCGATCCAGCGGGCCGGCCGCCGCTGTTCGTGGGCCAGCAGGTCGAGGTGTTCATCGACGCGGCGAAGTGACGCCGCGGGTACCATGCAGCAGTCCCTGGGACGCGGCGTCCGCGGGGTAGCCGTCTGGATTCCGCGGAGTCGTCCGATGCACCGTTGCCTCGTCGGCTGGGTCGCGTTCACCCTCCTCGCGTTCACCGGCGCGACGTCGCCAGCGGCACGGGAGCCGGCTGCGTCCGCCGTGGCGTCCCCCGCCGACGCGGCGCGGCAGCTCGACCTCTCCCAGCTGCCGCTGCTCGACGGGGCCGACGCGGCCACGGTGCGGCAGACGACGGCGCTGGCCTACGACGTGAAGGCCGGATTGAAGGCGGCCTACGCGGAGATCAGAAAGCAGCTCACCGAGCGGGGCTGGAAGGAGGAGCCGCAGGCCGGTGTCACCGACGAGTACGCCTCCGGGGTGTTCTCGCGGAACGGCTACGTCACCTCGCTGACGATCATGCCGTCGAGCCCTCCCGGCCGCGCGGCGATCCGCCTGCAGCAGCACGGCAACGTCGATCTCGCCAGGCTCCCGGCGGGCCCCGACGCCAAGGTGGTCTACGGCGGCCCCACGAGCCTGATCGCGGGCACGCCGGCGACGGCGGAGAAGGCGGCCGCGTGGATCGACGGCGCGCTCGCGAAGGCCGGGTGGGAGCCTTATGGCGGCGGTGGGCCGAGCCGCATGTACCGCCAGCGCGGCGTGATCCTCACGACGATGGTGTCCGACGCCGCGCCGCCGGCGACGGGGGCCACCATCCACTATTCGGCGCGGATGGTCGCGCTGGAGATCCCCGCGCCTCCCGACGCCGAACAGATCCAGTTCGCCGACGACCTCAACCAACTCGCCTTCGACGCCCGGGCCGATGCGGCCGCGATCGCCGACTTCTACCGGGAGCGTCTCGCCGGAGCCGGCTGGAAGCCGACGACGGAGCGTTGGGTCGAAGACGGCTTCTCGAGATCACTGATCTTCCGGCACGCGGCGGGAGACCTGCTGCTTCTCGAGCACCGGGACGTCGATGGCACGAGCCGGGTCGTGGTGCGGCACCAGTCGGCTGCCGAGGTCAAGGCCGAGGGCGAGCGGTTCCAGGCGGCACAGGCCAAGGCGATGAAGGAAAAGGAGTCGGCTCCGCGCCTCCGCCGCGTCGCGATCCTCGTCCCGGACGGGGCCGAGGGGGATGCCGACCGCGGGGCCTCGGTCCGCTGGACGGTGCCCAAGGGGACTGCCGTCAGGCACGCCAAGGCGATCCGTCAGGCAGTGCAGGACGACGGCTGGAAGGAGACCAGCTCCGCCCTCGATCCGCTCGCCGGCATGGTCGTCCTCGACAAGGACGACGCGTCGATCACGATCGACTACACCGACACCGGCTTTCTGCCGGCCGAACTCAGCGTCCGCGCGAGTCGCTGCGAGCTGGATCTCGTGCGCGGCGGCGGCGCGGAGGCGCCGCCGGCCTCCGCCCGTTGAGTCTGATGGTGGGGATCGTCAGCCAGCGGCGGGCGCGACATCGGTCGGCCGCCTGAACCGCCGCCGGTGTCGCCCGCTCGTGGCCCGCCCACTGACTGGGGCGAGCTCGTGCAGGTCCATGATGACCGGGACATCGTTCAGGCGTCGCCCCAAGAACTGCCCGCGATCGACATCCACAGCCTCTGACCGGCGCCAGCCGCGAGGCGTCGAAGCCCCGGGAACGGCCGACTGGGACGCGGTCTGCGCCGACGCGAGAAAAACGCCACCGCAGGGGGTGCGGGGCGTTTCGAGAAACCGGCTCCGGACGCCCGGGCCCGCTCCTCCCGAGACTCACGAGTCGCTCATCAGCCGGAAGACCGGTGCCGAAGTGCCATTGAGCGGGCTAGCCTTCGGCTACCAATGGCGGATCGTTTCCATAGCTGATATGGCAAAGGATCTGGCTCCAGGTACGACTGCCTGGAGAAAGACCCTAAGGTTCGGGTACGAGGACGATTCGTCCACCCGCTTCACACTCAGAATCCACCCGGTCGAGCATCCACGACACGACCCGGTACCACTTCATGAGCACCACGGGTTGGCGTACCGCTCGGGCCATTCAACCAGCCTGCCAGCATGGCAGACCCCAAAAAATAACGCGAAGCATCGCCGCCGCTCAGAGCGACGGCGACGCCCCGGCAGGAAGACAGCCTCCTGCCGAGGCACACGCTCTTGCCGCTGCTATCCCACATTCAAGGGGATAAAGGGACAAAGGCCAAAGGGCGGAGGTTACCGTGCCCGCCGACGCCGCCACACTCCCCAACCTCCGCAGGCAAGCCCCGCCAGTCCCATCACCCACGTCGATGGCTCGGGCACGGCAACCGGACTTGCGAGACGAAAACCGCCGCCGTTGCCCTCGCCCGACGGGCCGAACGTGAACCAGACAGAGGACGACAAGGTGGACGCGTTGTCGGACCAGGCGCCGCCCCGCAGCCCACGAGACGAGCCGGGAGTGCCGTCCAGATCATTCCACTGAAACACGTTGCCGCTCTGGTCGAACGTGCCGTAGAAACTCGCACTGTTCGTGAACGCGCCCACGTCCGTCAGGTAGTTCTGGCTCCCCGAGTAACTTGCCGACTGCGTCACGGAAAACACGCCGTTGGGTGCGTAGTTCGCCTGATTCGACCCGCTCCCGATGATGTTGCCCGGATCCGCGTTGCTCTGCGTGGCGTACAAGTAGTAGCCGCCCGAGCCCGAGTTGAGCACCGGACTGTAGTAGGCCGCCTTGTACCACTCGTTCTCCGTCGGGATGACGTACGTCGGAGTCGCTCCCGTATTCGGGTTCGTGACGTTTCTGGCCGGAGCAGTGCCGCTCGTCCAGTTCGCCAAGTTGTAGGCCCCGTTCTCCGTCGTCGTGCTCGTCTGGGCTCCCGTCGGCTGGCCGTTCGCAAGCCAGTTCGCAAAGCGGGCCGAATCCCACCAACTCACGTACGTGATCGGGCGGTTGGCTCCAGACTGGCCATTCACTACTCCGTCCGGGCCGATCACGCTGTAGCTGTAGCTGCCAGATACACCGGTCTGCGAGATGCCGCGGATGTTTTGGTTGGTTCCCATGCCCGCGTTGTAGAGCGAGTAGGTATCGGTCTTGGCCACGGCATTGAGAAAATCCGTGTACTGGCCGATCGTCACGTCGTACTTGCCGATCTGGTAGTCGTACGCCACGCCGCCAAAGCCGGTCGTGTCGTTGGCGTTGCCGGGATTGCCGACCGGCACGAGGTCATAGGTGATCGGAGCGGCATGGGCGGCGACAGAGAACAACAGAGCAGACAGCGTCAGCAGCAGGCGGAAAGGGTTCATGACAAGAACTCCAAAGTGAGAGGGTGTTTATGAAGCCCCCACCGCCATCGCGAACAGCACAGAAGCCCAGCAGGCAATCCCGGTTTCACCAAAGAGACGTCAGACTTTCGCCGTCTCAGATGCAGCACCACCGGCAGAAGAGAGCCGGTCAGATTGCCGTCAGCGTTCGATTGCTCGTCGCGACGGTGGTGGGTGCTTGCAGTAGCCCGTAACGGGTTTGGGGACGGAAGACGCCCGATTCAGGGGGGGATGATATCTCCTCATGCGCGGCCCGTCAACCAGTCGGCTTTGCCCGCATTATGTGCCTGTGAATCTCGCGTTCTCGGCTCCGAATGAGCCTCCGCGTACCGTCACTCCACCTCATCGAAACCACAGAAAACTATGTCCACCGCAACCACCACCTCCCACGACACCGGCCAACGCACCACGAGCCGGACCACAATCCAACCCACCAACAACCCGACAACCCAGACGAACCCCAACGCGGCCAACAGGCTCCGCACCACGATGGCCGCCGTGAGGCTCGCGTTTACGTGGCTGGGCGTCCGTAAGACCCTCGCCCCGGCACACCAAGGGAAATACGAAAATCCCCGCCGGACCAGACCGCTTACGCTCGAGGGCACCAGAGCCGGGTGAGCCCCCCGGTTGGCCGATCTCGTGCAGCCACCGCGGAAGCTCAGCCCAGCCAGTCCCGGCTGTCGCTTCTACAGGTACGCTCCGCTCGGTCAAATCCCGCCTGAGTGCCGCTGGCCAACCTTTCCAGACAGCCGCGACAATTGGCTGTTCGGCGTGCTGGGGTTGGGAGAGGGCTGGCACAACGGTCATCACGCGTTTCCGACCTCGGCCCTGGCCCGAAACCTGCGGCCTGGACGGACGTTGAATCGGTGTCGAGTGGAGAATCATGCAATGAACACGTTCCTGCGCGGGCTGCCGCGGTCTTGATCGCGATGACTGGTGCGCTCGCGGCGCTGTGGTGCACCGCTTCCGGGGCCGAGATCGCAACCCATTACGATCCACTGGCGGTGCCCGACCACGTCGCCGGCTCGTCCTCCCGCGTTATCGACCTCGACGTCGTGGATGGCGATCGTGACCGTACGATTCCCATCCGCGTCCATCTGCCGACGGCGCCGGCCGACGTGGCCGAGCCCCTTCCCGTCGTGCTCTTCAGCCACGGGCTGGGCGGCTCCCGCGCGGGCCCGCGATTCCTCGCCGAACACTGGTCGGCACGGGGCTACGTCGCCGTGTTCCTGCAACACCCGGGGAGCGACACGGCGGTGTGGCGCGACGAACATCCCGGCCGCCGGATGGCCGCGATGCGGGACGCGGCCTCACTGGAAAACTTCCAGCTTCGCGTGCGGGACGTGCCGCGGGTGCTCGACCAGCTCGAGGCCTGGAACCGCGCAGCCGACCAGCCGCAGAACGCTTGCGGAAGTGCCGCTGGCCGCCCTATCTTTTTGCCGTATCGATCGAGTGCAGGAGACCCCTGATGCAACTCCCGCGATCTGCAATGATTTCCGTGTGCACCCTTGCCTTGCTGTGGCACCTCGCGCCGCATCCATCGGCCCTGGGCCAGGGTCAGGACGCCCCGAGTCGACCCGCACTCTCGGATGATGACATCCGACAGCAGTTGATCGGCTCGTGGCGGATCGTATCGGCATCGTTCGGCGGCGTCCCGAGCGAGTTGCACGAGAAATCGATCACCATCAAACACATCACGCCCGTCCACATCATCTGGATCGGATACCAACCCGACGACCGACGGATCTTCCGCTCGGCGGGGGGAAGCTGGAACGTCGCTCAGGGCACGTACACGGAAACGATGCGTTACGGACTCGATGAGAATTTCAAGGAGAGTATCTTCGGCAAGGAGTTTGCCTTCGATTGCCGATTCGAAGGGGATCTCTGGATCCAAAGCGCGAAGTTACCGGATGGGTCTGACATGATCGAGACCTGGCAACGAATCAAGCCCGATGAAGATGTGTCCATGCGTCCAATCGATATGAAGCCTGAAGAACCCGCTCGCGAGTAGGTTGCCTGTCAGGGGCCTGGGCTCTCGTTGGACGACGGTGCCCGGTGTCGCCCGCTCGTGGCCCGCCCACTGACTGGGGCGAGCTCGTGCAGGTCCATGATGACCGGGACATCGTTCAGGCGTCGCCCCAAGAACTGCCCGCGATCGACATCCACAGCCTCTGACCGGCGCCAGCCGCGAGGCGTCGAAGCCCCGGGAACGGCCGACTGGGACGCGGTCTGCGCCGACGCGAGAAAAACGCCGCCGCAGGGGGTGCGGGGCGTTTCGAGAAACCGGCTCCGGACGCCCGACTTGGTCACGATGTGCTCCGACCTTGACTTGCTGACAATGTGCTCCAAAAATGGAGCACATGAGAACAGCCACGGTCCGCGACCTCCGCAACCAGTACTCGAATCTCCTCCGCTGGCTCCGAGCGGGCGAGGAGATCGTGATCACGCGCCGCGGAAAGGCGGTGGCGAAACTCGTACCGATGCCGGCGGAGACGGCTGCCGGAGTCGAGTGGGCGGAAAGCGCCGCAGTCCGACGTGACCGGACCACGTCGCGTCCCCTTTCGGCAGCCGAATCAAGCGAGATCGTCCACGACGCGAGCGGGCAATGGTGATCTGCGTCGACACGAGCTTCCTGTTCGCCCTCTACGGAAATGACGTGCACTCGAAGCGGGCGCTCGAGTGGCTCGTTTCGCAGCGCGCTTCCTTGGTCGTCACATCCTTGAACGAATTCGAACTGGCCAATGCCCTGCGATTCGCAGAGTGGCGGGGAGCGATCGCAAAAGGCGAGGCGGGTCGATTTTGGTCGGATTTCGAGGGCGATCGTGCTGCCGGAAGAATCTCGCAGCCCGAGTGCAATCTCGCCACGGTGATTGAGGAGGGCCGGCGACTCTCCGCCCGGCATACCCTCGAGGGTGGACACCGCGCCTTCGACATCCTCCACGTCGCCGCGGCTCGGGTGATCGGGGCGGCGACGTTTCTCACGTTCGACGGCAATCAGAAGAAATTGGCTGAGGCCGAAGGGCTCGTCGTCTCACCCTGATCGACGCAGGTTTCCGACGAGTCAGCCCCTCACTCGGCCCGCCCGCCGGACGCGCGGTGAGCCGGGATCGAGGCGGGCGTGGTCGCCGAGAAGATCGCGGAGTTGCAAGGGACGGGGCGTTTCGAGAAACCGGCTCCGGACGCCCGGGCCAGCTCCAGCTCCGGCTCCAGACATGCCCGCCGGTCTCGATGTCGTACAGCCGGATCACGATCTCCACCGTCCCCTTGCCGTCGGAGCCCAAGGGCTCTACGGTCATGGCGCCGTCGAGCAGACAATCAGCCACTGAGCTGCGCACCACGGGGCTCTGCCAGGCCGGTTGCGTGATCCGCTGGCGTGGTACGGGGCCGATCGCCACGATGCCGTCTTGGCCGAGCAGGTAGGGCACGAGGCTCCGTGACACCAGGCTTGGCAGCAGGTGCAACTCGCCATCGAGGCCGCTGGCCGCCAGTTCCGTGATCAGCACCACCATGTTCGGCGTCGCCTTGAGGCGTGGCGCCTTGGTGACGGGGGCATCGGCACGCCTGCGGCGCTCAACCGACAGCCGGCAGGGTCCGCACGTCACTCCGAGGACGAGCGGATCCGCTGCCCCCGGGCCGGCGTAGTAGGTCGCCACCCGCTGGCGGAGCCGCCGCAGGTAGATCCGCACGTGGGGGTTGGACGTGGGGCTGAAGTCTGCCTCCTTGCCGAGCACTTCCTCGGCCAATCGCTGCTGCGGCACCGGCCGGTCGCCATAGGCGATCCGCTCCTCCACGAAAAACCGCAGCAGATCCTGGAGCCGCCGCGAGCGTTGCAGAACACACGCCACGGCGTTGCCGTGGCCCAAATCTTCCAGTATCTTCCAGTCCCGATCCCCCCGAGTTTTGAAAAGGATATCGTTCATGGCACTCCACCGCAGTTTCCTCGCCTCGTTCCTGGCCGCCTTGGTCACGAGCGGGCTCATGATCACCCCGGCGAAGGCTGCCCCCATCGAATGGGTGCCGGTCGCTAATCCCGGCAACGCCGCTGACACCACCGGGTACGGTGACGTGGCGTACACGTTCGACATCATGAAGTATGAGTTCACGAACACCCGCTACGCGGAGTTTCTCAACGCGATCGATCCGGAGGGCACCAATCCCCAGGGCGTGTGGGCCGCCAACATGGGTTCATCGAATCAAGGCGGCATCTCCCAGGTGCCCGGGAATGCCGTCGGCAGCAAGTATGTCGTCAAGACGGACTTCGCCGACAAGCCGGTGAACTTCCTGTCGTCCTTCTCCGTGGCACGAGTGGCAAACTGGCTGCAAAATGGCTCTCCCGTGTCGCCAACGACGACCGACTCCTCGGGAACGGCCCCGCAGAATACCGGCGCCTATGCCATCGGCACGGCCACCAGCGGAACTCTCCCCGCCAAGTCAGCCGGGGCGATCTACTGGATCCCGCTGGAAAACGAGTGG
>JBBAVS010000071.1:0-21065 GCA_040397585.1 Pirellulales bacterium | reverse complement strand
GCAGCCCCGAGCGGCGGGGCCAGCCTCACTCTCCGCAGGTTAAAAACCTGCGGCCACGTCAGAACCTGCGGCCACTTCAAAACCTGCGGCCACTCACCAGGGTTCTTCCATCAGCCCCACGATCTGCTGGGCGAGCTTGATGATGGCCTCTTGCTGCGTGGTCACGACCGAGCGGCCGAACTCCGGCACGAGCGCCGCCGACTGGCCCACGTCCACTGTCGCGGCGGGCAGTGGCACCTCGCCCGAGGCGATCACGGTGCCGCCCCGGTCGGCCCAGGTGACGAGCGTCTGGTAGTTCATCTCCACGAACCGCGACTGGTCGGTCGGGCTCTCCACCACCATCCGCTTCGTGTCGGCCACGATCCGCGCGGTGAGCACGCTGTCGGCGCCGGCCTCGCTGCCGACGACCTTGAAGGGCGTCCGCTTCTCGATCTCCTTGCAGACGGCCTCCGTGAGCCGTTCGCCGATGTCGATCGCAGGCGTCGTCCGGAAGCTGTCGCTCTGGATCATCGGCACGTAGACAGTGCGGACGTTCGACGCGTAGAGCGTGTTGTTGCCGAAGCGGTAGCTGGCGCAGCCGGCCGGCATCGCGATCGCGGCCAGGGCCAGCGGCGCGAGCAGGAGGATCAGCCGGCGGGGGGCGGTGTCTCGCATGTCGGGATCCTCGCCGGGGGCGTCAGAACCGCGGCGGGGCGATCCCCGACTCATCCTGGCGGGCGATCTGCGTGTCGGCCTCGGCCATCGCGTCGAGCTCCGCCTCCTTGAGGGCGTCGGGATTGAGCACGCGCGTCAGGAGCGGCCACGGGTCGTCGGAGACGTCGGCCTTGTCCTTGATCGCCACGTACTTCTCCCGGGCCTGCTGGGCGAGCTGGGTCTTGGGGTAGTCCTCGGCGATCATGGCGTAATAGACCCGCGCCGAGGAGTAATGCTTGCCCTTGGCGTAGAACTCGGCCCGCTGCCAGTGCCGCAGCGCCTGCTGGGCGGCGATCTCCGCCCGCGTCTGCTGGACCCGCTCCTCCTCTTCACGGCCGAGCTGGTCGGGGAACTGCACGACCACCTGGTCGGCGAGGACTTCCGCCTCCTCGAGGATGCCCCCCTCGTAGCCGGCGCCCTGATAGGCCCGGAGTTTCGCCTGCAGCCCGAGCAGGTGGGCCTGGAGGAGGAAGTCGCTGTCGGGATACTCGCTCCGCAGCAGCCCGTAGAAGTAGTCGGCGTCGAGCCACTGGCGATCGAGGAAGTGCGCGTTGGCCGCGGCCATGACGCTGTCGTCGGCCAGCGGGCCCCGGGGATCGTTGATGCGGACGTGGTCGTAGGCCTTGAGGGCCCGGCCGCGGGTGTCGAACAGGGGCCGGCTGCGGTCGAGGAAGTTCGGCACGATCACCGGCAGGTGGGTCTTCTGATCGAGCGCGATCCAGTATTGCGCGATCACGAACTGCCGCTGGGCGATGCGGTCGAGGTACTTCGTGTTGGCATACTTCTTGACGAGCTCGTCGTACTGATCCTCGGCCTTGGGGTATTGGTCGGTGAAGAAGTAGCTCTCGGCGAGCTGCCACATGGCGTCTTCCTCGATCACCGAGTCGGGCCAGCGGTCCACGGCCACCTTGTACTTCGCGATCGCCGCTTTGTATTTGCCCTCGCGGAACAGGGCGTCGGCCTCGGCGAGTGCCTCGCGGGCCAGCTTCTCGTTGGGGCCGCGGCCGACCATCTTCTTCCACCGCTTCTTGATGTTCTCGCCCTTGAAGTAATCCCAGCCGGCGTCATCGGACGAGGGTGTGTATTCGGACGAGATGACTTCCGACTCGGCGTCCTCGCCGAGCTGGCGGTCGATCTCCTTCTCGGTGGTGTCCGTCTTCGACCAGGGCCACTGCGGCTTCTGGAACGTGGCGCAGCCGGCGGCCGAGAGCGCCAGCAGGGCGACCAAGGCAGCCAGCCGGCGGACGTGCCGGCCGTGGAGCAGGGGTGTCGGGCAGGAGTGGTTCACGTGCGGCGCAGCCTCCGTCCTGCCCGCGAGATCGCGGCGGGCACGCGGAGCGGTCGGCCCAGGAGATGGGACAAGAGGGTGGTCATGATGCCGCGGATCTCGCCGGCCACGGCGACTGGCAGGGGCACGTCGGCGGCCGCCACCCGCCGGTCCGCCAGCAGCCGCAGGGCCGCCAGCGCCGGCGCCGAGATCGAGACCACGCCGCGGCGGCCGCGGCGACAGCCGTCGCACAGCGTGCCTCCGTCGAGCATGCCGAAGGGGGTGCGGCCAGTCGTGCCCAGCGGGCCGTCGCACTCGGCGCAGCGCGAGAGCACCGGGCCATGGCCGGTGATTCGCAGGAGGGCGAACTCGAACGAGACGAGCAGGGCCGCGAGCGGCGACTCGTCGCCGCTCCAATCCGAGAGCCGTCTGACCGTCGCATGCGCCACGTCGAAGAGCTCCGGCTGGGGGTCGGCGTCGGCCGTCAGGGCGTCGAGCAACTCGGCGACGTGCAGGCCGCCGAGCACCGCCGTCAGGCTCGTGCCCACGCGAAAGCGGCTTTCCAAGGCCGCCTCCGTGAGCAGATCGAGCCCGCCGGACGATTTGCGGAGGACGAGTACCTGACCGGCCGAAAGCAGGTCAAGGGCGCCATCGAAGCCGCTCTTGGGACGCCAGGCTCCCTTGGCCAGGGCCCGCAGTTTGCCGAAGTCCCGGCAGTAGAGGGTGGCGACGCTGCTTGTCTCGCCGAACGCGGTCGTCCGGATGACCAACGCCCGGGTCTTTTCAGCGGCCATCGGCGGCTTTCCCGAGCCGTTCCACCCGGACGAGGTCGATCCGCCGGCGGGTCGCGGCCAGCACCTCCAGGGCGGCGCCGTGCGACTCGATCCGCTCGCCGACCTCGGGAATGCGGCCGAACTGGTGGAACACGAACCCGCCGATCGTCTCGAACCCCTCCTCCTCCGCCAGGTCGAGGCCGAGCCGGTCGTTGACCGCCGCGATGCGGACGTGGGCGAGGGCCTCGCAGGCATCGGGCGACGTCATCCGCATGCCGTCGGTGAAGGCCTCGTCGTGCTCGTCGGCGATCTCCCCCACGATCTCCTCGAGGGCGTCTTCGATCGTCACCACCCCCGACACGCCGCCGAACTCGTCGGTGACCACGGCCATGTGGGTCTTGCCCCGCTGAAACTCCAGCATCATCTTCTGCACGCTCATCGACTCCGGCACGAACCAGGGCGGCCGGAGAAGGCCCCGGAGGTCCGCCGGACGGTCGCCCCCCGGCTCCGCGAGCCGCGTGAGCACGTCGCGGGTGTGGAGGATGCCCACCACATCGTCCGGCGACCGGTCCCAGACGGGCAGCCGGGTATGGCCGCTCTCCGCGGCGAGGCGGACGGCCTCGTCCCACGACGAGCCGAGCGGAATCGAGGTGATCTTCGTGCGAGGCGTCATGATCGCCGCGACCCGGATCTCGTCGAGGCCGATGATGCCCTTGATCATGTCGCGGGTCGAGCCGGCAAGGCGGCCCTCGCGGTGGGCATCGTCGACGGCGAGCCGGAGCTCGTCGCGCGGCCGCTCCGCCGCGTCGGTCCCCCGGCGGCCCACCGCGGAGGCGAGCCGGCCGAGCTGGCCGACCACGGGAGCGATCAGCCCCACGACCGGCCGCCACACCGCCCACGTCGCCACCACGATCCATGGGCCGGCGAACCGCACCAGCAGCATCGGGACCACCACCAGCGCCAGCCAGGCCACCGCGATCCAGGTGACGACGGCCGAGATCTCCAGCGCCAGCGAACGGTCGCCCGCGGCGATCAGGCTGGGGAACACCAGCAGCGTGGCCCCGACCGCCGCCACCACCACCACCGAGGCGGCGATGAAGGCGATCGTCTCGCTCGCGGCCACGATCTCCGCGTAGCGCTCCGGCCGGCCGCGACGCTCGCAGAGTTCCTGGATCGTCGTCCGCTGTGCGCCGCGGACGGCGCGGGCCTGGATCGCCGCGACGCTCGCCACGGTCAGCAGCACGAGGGCCGATTCGGCTCCCAAGGTGGCGGCGGTCATCGCGTGCCTCGCAGCGCGGGCCGCCGGCGCCGGGGTGGCGCGGGTAGCCCGATCGCGGTCATCACCCGCCGCTCCCGGGCCCGCATCTTTCGGCGGGCGGCGGGGTCGAGGTCGTCTTCACCGGCCAGGTGCAAGAGCCCATGCACCACGTAGTAGGCCAGCTCGTGCCGCGGCGGCCAGCCGAGGTCGCGGGCGACCCGGCGGGCGGTCTCCGCGCTCACCGCGATGTCGCCGCGCAGGCCAGCGGCGCCGGGGTCGCCGAGGTCGAAGGTGATCACGTCGGTGGGGTCGGGAAGGCCCAGCCAGCGGTCGTGCAGCTCGGCGATCCCCGCGTCGTCGACGATGGCCAGGCCGATCTCGGCGTGCCCCGCGCCGAGCGTGGCGACGGCCCGGCGCACGAGGCGTTCGAGCCAGCTGCGGTCGATGGCCACGATCCGCTGCCGGTTGGCGATCTCCACGCTCACCGTCTCGCCGCCACCCGCGGCGGAGCGGCGGGGGAGCGGCGGGCGCCCTGGGCGGCGGGTGGTCTTCGGCCGAGGAGGCATGGTTCCCCGCATCCGCGGCTAGGCCGTCCGCTGGTCGGGATATTTGACGCGGCCGTGATAGACGGCCGTCAGGCTCTTCACGAGGCTCTGCTCGATCAGCCCGAGTTCCTCGAGCGTGAGGCCGCACTCGTCGAACTGGCCGTCGAGCAGCCGCTTCATCGCGAGCTCGTGGACGAGGCTGGCGATCCGGGCGGGGGTCGGCTCGGTGAGCGTGCGGCTGGCGCTTTCGACCGCGTCGGAGAGCATCAGCACCGCCGACTCCCGGGTGGTGGGCTTCGGACCGGGATAGCGGTAGGTCTGCTCGTCGACCTCCTCGCCGTTGGGATCCGCCTGCGAACGCTCCTCGGCCCGGCGGAAGAAGAATTCCACGAGCGTGGTGCCGTGGTGCTCGGCGATCAGGTCGACGATCGGCTGCGGGAGGTTGTACTGCCGCGCGAGCTCGACGCCCTCCTTCACGTGGGCCACGATGATCAGCGTGCTCATCGCCGGCACGAGCGACTCGTGACGGTTCTCCCTGCCCTGGTTCTCCACGAAGTAGGCGGGCTTGAGCATCTTGCCCACGTCGTGGAAGTAGGCACCCACGCGGACGAGCAGACCGCGGGCACCGATCGCCTCGGCGGCCGCCTCGGCCAGGCTCGCCACGTTGATCGAGTGGTTGTAGGTGCCCGGGGCGCGGCGGACGAGTTCCTGGAGCAGCGGGTGGGCCACGTCGCCCACCTCGAGCAGGCTGAGGTCGGTGAGCACGCCGAACGTCCGTTCAATGAATGGCAGCAGGCCGGTCATCAGGAAGCCCGCGAGGATCGTCCAGCCGCCCGTGCGGCCGGCCTCGTGCAGCATCTGCATGTCGAGCGGCCGCTCGTCGAGCAGGCTGGCGCCCAGCTGCGTGAGGGCGGCGACCGCGCCGGCCCAAAGCCCGACGTAGATCAGCTTGCTGCGGCTGCGGATCCGGCCGGTCCAGAAGACCATCGCCGCAGCGGCCGACGTGAGGGTGATGTAGGAGGCGAGGCCCCAGCCGAGCCCCTCGACCACGACCAACGCCACCTGCGCCGTGAACAGCAGGGCCAGGTCCTCGTCGTAGGCGATCGCGACGGTCATCGCGAAGATCAAGAGGGGCACGATCTCCGCCTGCCAGGCGTCGTTGGAGACGAGCATGCAGATCACGACCGTCACCAGCGAGAGCCCCACCAGCGTAAGCACGTCGCTGATGTCGTCGAGCAGCGGGCGGTGGTGGAGGTGGATGTAGAAGCCCGAGAGGGCGAACATCGCGGCGAACAGGCCGAGCATCGAGAGCGTGCGGGCCAGCCGCTGCCGCGCATCGCGCTGCCGCAGATACTCGTCGTGCTCGCGGCGGAGCAGCACGAGCTCGTCGGCCGAGACCGGCACGTTGGCCTCGGCGATCACGTCGCCCGCCGCGTAGCGGACGAACTGCGGGGGTGTCTTCGCGATCGCCTCCCGCTTGGCACGGTCGGTGCCGTCGCGGTCGATCTCGAGGGTGCCCGAGAGCCGCGGCTCGATCCAGGCGTAGAGCCGATCGACGAACGGCCCCTCGCCGAGTTCGTCCTTGAGCCGGGTCTTGAGCCGCGCCTTCGCCTCCACGAGCACCACGTCCGAGACCTGCACGCGGGTCGTTTCGGCGGCGTTGCCCACGGGGTGGACGTCGATCTCGTTCTGGCTGCCCTCGTCGTAGGCATGCTGGATCTTCTCGAGCACGCCGAGGTTGACGAGATCCTGGAACGCCAGATCGATCGCCTTGTCGAACAGCAGGAGTTTGTCTTTCGTGTCGATGAGCCCGCGAAACCGCTGGAAGTCGCGCTCCGCCTCGGCCAGCTTCCGGCCGGGTTCGGGTGGCGGTGCCGCGGGCTCGGCCGGCTCGGCGGCCTCCCCATCGGCCGAGTCGCCAGCGGCGGGCTTCGCGGGCGGCTCCGGAGCCACGGGGGGCGGCAGCGGCTCGTCCGGCAGCGACTCGAGGACCGCCTGCGCCTCGGGAGCGAACTCGATCCAGGCCTCGCGCATGCCGCGGCCGAGTTTCTCCGCCGCGGCGATCTCGGCCGCCCGGTTCTTGAGGCCATCGCGGAGCCGCACGACCGGGGCCTTGTCGTTGGCGTAGACGACCCGGACCTTCGCCGCCGCCCGCTCCTGGGCCGTGCGCGTGGCTTCCGGGTCGGGCCGCTCGAAGGCCACCCGCGAGACCACGCCCCGCGGCGGCACCCAGCCGTGCCGGAAGGCGAAGGGCTCCTCCCAGCCGCGGAGGGCGACCAGCAGGAGCAGCGCTGCCCCGAGGCAGATGCCCAGCCGGGCCAGCACCTCGGGCCGCGACACGCGGTCGAGCAGCATCCGCCAGAAGCCCTGCGGGGCGTCGACGGAGGCGCCTCGGCGGGTGCGGCGGCGGTTCTGGGAGGTGAGGAGCGACATCAGCGGTCGTAGGCCTCGACGATCCGTTGCACGAGGCGGTGACGAACGATGTCGGCGCCGCCCAGCCGCACCTGGCCGCAGCCCGGGACGTCGTGAAGCCGGCGCATCGCGTCCACCAGCCCGCTCGTGCGGTCGGC
Source organism: Pirellulales bacterium (assembly GCA_040397585.1). Classification (GTDB taxonomy): domain Bacteria; phylum Planctomycetota; class Planctomycetia; order Pirellulales; family UBA1268; genus QWPN01. The sequence goes on along the minus strand of JBBAVS010000071.1, from coordinate 13,959 downwards.
CGGGAGATCGATCTGCGTGGTGTCGCCGGAGATCACCATCTTCGAGCCCATGCCGAGCCGCGTGAGGAACATCTTCATCTGCGAGACGGTCGTGTTCTGGGCTTCGTCGAGGATGACGAAGGCGTTGTTGAGCGTGCGGCCGCGCATGTAGGCCAGCGGGATCATTTCCACGACGTCCTGCTCGGTGAGCCGCTTGAGGTATTCGTAGTCCATCATCTCGCGGAGCGCGTCCATCAGCGGCCGGAGATAGGGATTGATCTTGGCTTGGAGGTCGCCCGGCAGATAGCCGAGGCTCTCGCCGGCCTCGACCGCCGGCCGGACGAGGACGATCTTCCGCACCTGCTCGGCCCGCAGCGCCGCCACCGCCATCGCCACTGCGAGGAAGGTCTTGCCGCTACCGGCCGGACCGGTGCAGAGCACGATGTCGTGGTCGCGGATCGCCTGCACGTAGGTCGCCTGGCCGGCCGACCGGGGCACGAGCTGGCGGCCGGGCTTGTGGACCTCGATCGGGTCGTGGCGGGCCGGCGGCTCCTCGCCGGTCGCCACCGCCAAGAGCCGCCCCACGGCGTCACTTTCCACGCTGCCGTGGTCGCGGGCGATCCGGTCGAGCTCCTCGAAGATCTCGGTGGCGCGGCGGACCGCCGGTTCGTCGCCGTCGATGTGGATGGCGTCGTCGCGTGCCGACACGCCAACGCCGAGCGCGTCGCGGATGCGGCGCAGGTGCTGGTCTCGCGGTCCGAAGATGGCGCCGAGTCTCTTGGAGTCGACGACCGCGATCGTAGAGCGGGGCATCGAAACCCGCGGCGGCTTGGAGGCCACCGACGGTCTCGGGGGAAGGAAACCTCTGCCCCCACTATACCCCACCCGCCGGCCGGGCCGGGAGACGCGGGGAATTCCCCGGGTTTTTTCTCAGGCGAGAGCCCAGAGGAGCCAGGCGACGGGCCCGGCGAGGAGGAGCGAGTCGACGAGGTCGAGAAACCCGCCCATGCCCCCGAGGCTGCGGCCCGAGTCTTTCGCCCCCAGGTCGCGCTTGACGAGCGATTCCGCGAGGTCGCCCGCCATGCCGGCGGTGCCGACGAGCAGGCCGTAGGCGAGCCAGCCGCCGCACGGCCGGCCGGCGCGGCCTGCGCCGCACCATTCGATCACGACCCAGGCCATGGCGATCGCGGCCACGAGCGATGCCGCGGCCCCCTCCCAGGTCTTGCCCGGACTGAGCCGGGGCGCCAGGCGATGGCGGCCGAGGAGCGAGCCGACCGCGTAGGCCGCGATGTCGCCCGCCTTGACCACGGCGATCAGGCTGATCACGGGCAGGAGCTTCACGAGCGGCGCCTCCGCGGCGGCGGCCGTCGGCAGGAGTCGCAGCGCCACGATGAAGGCGAGAGGCAGGCCGATGGCCACGGCGGCCGCGATGCTCCCGGCGGCGCGCACGACGTCGCGGCCATCCCCGGCATAGCGGCTCACGCCGGTCACGAAGGCGGCGGCGACCACGCCCATGCAGGCCACGGCCGCTGGCCCCAGGCTACCCACTCGATCGGCAGCGGCCGCGGGCAGGAGGGCATTCCACGCCGGTGCCGTGGCGATGGCCGCCGCGCCGACGGGCACGAGGCCGGCGGCGAGCGGAATCCCCGCCGCCGCGGCGAGCCGCACCGCCTCGCGACCTCCCCCGGCGGCCACCACGAGCACGACCGGCAGAAACCAGGCCACGGCCGGCGCACCCCAGAGCCCCTGGGCGTCGGCCCAGGCGAGCGTGGCAAAGGCTGCGAGCACGGCGGCCCCGGCCATCAGCCGCGAGGCGAGGCGATTCCGGGGCGGCGATGCGGGGGGCGGGGTCACGACGGCGACAACCCCCCGAACCGCCGGTCGCGGCGGGCGAACGCGTCGAGCGCCTCGTCGAAATGCCGCTCCTCGAACTCGGGCCACGCCACCGGCGTGACCCAGATCTCCGCGTAGCTGATCTGCCAGAGCAGGAAGTTGCTGATCCGCATCTCGCCCGCGGTGCGGATCAGGAGATCGGGGTCGGGCATGCCGGCGGTGTCGAGCCGGTCGGCGAACGAGGCCTCGTCGATGGTGTTGGGATCGAGCCGGCCGTCAGCGGCGTCGCAGGCGAGGCGGCGGGCGGCGTCGGTGATCTCGCCGCGGGCGCCGTAGTTGATCGCCAGGCAGAGCCGCATGCCATCGTTGGCGGCGCAGAGCTCCACCGTGCGATCGAGGGCCGCGAGGGTCTCGTCCGGAATCCCGGCACGCCGGCCGATCATCGCGAGCCGGATCCGCTGCCGCATCAAGAGCGACCGCTCCTCGATCATGTACTGCTCGAGCAGGTGCATCAAAAACGAGAGTTCGGTCTGGGGCCGCCGCCAGTTCTCGCTCGACAGGCAGTAGAGCGTGAGCTGCTCGATGCCCTGCCGTGCGGCATGTTCGGTGATCCGCCGCACGGTGGCCACGCCGCGGCGATGGCCCTCGATTCGGGGCAGGCCCTGCCGCTGCGCCCAGCGGCCATTGCCGTCCATGATCACGGCCACGTGCCGGGGCACGGCGGGCCGTTCCCCCGCGCGGACGTCCGGCTGGGGTCTCACGCCTGTGCCGGCTGGGGAGAAAGCCATGGTCGGCGGGTGGCCTCGGGGCCGCGGATGATGGTCTGGGCACGGTCGGGGCCGACCGACACGATCGACACCGGGCGGTCGAGGAGCTCCGCGATCCGGTCCACGTAGCGCCGGGCGTTGGTCGGGAGGTCGTGCTCGCTGCGGACCGTGTCGAGCTCCTCCTGCCAGCCGGGCAGCGTCTCGTACACCGGGACCGCCCGTTCGAGGTCGCCGATCTGGCTGGGGAACTGGGTGACGCGGCGGCCGTCGATCTCGTAGGCCGAGCAGATCTTGAGCTCGTCGAGGCCGCCGAGCACGTCGAGCAGCATCACGGCGAGCTCATCCACCCCCGAGAGCCGAGCCGAGTAGCGGGCGGCCACGGCGTCGAACCAGCCGCAGCGCCGGGGCCGCTTCGTGACCGTCCCATACTCGCGGCCGCGCTCGCGAATGTGGATGCCGGTGGGATTGTCCTGCTCGGTGGGCAGCGGGCCGCCGCCGACGCGGGTCGAATAGGCCTTCACCACCCCGATGACGCGGTCCATCCAGCGGCCCGGGACACCAGAGCCGCTCGATACGCCCACGCCCGAGGAGTTGCTGCTGGTGACGTAGGGGAACGTGCCGTGGTCGATGTCGAGCAGCGCGCCCTGCGCGCCCTCGAAGAGCACCCGCCGGCCCTGCTCGGCCGCGTCGAGCAGGAAGGCGGTGGTGTCGGCGACATGGGGTCGCAGCCGCTCCGCGTAGGCGGCGTACTGCGCGTGGATCGCGGCGGCGTCGAGCGGGGCGGTGGTGCCGGCCGGCCACGAGGTGAACAGCCGATTCTTGAAGGCCACCACATGCTCCACCTTGGCGCGGAAGTCGGGCCGGTAGAGGTCGCCGAGTCGGATGGCCAGGGCCCGGCCGACCTTGTCGCGGTAGCAGGGCCCGATGCCCCGGCCCGTGGTCCCGATCGCACCGCCACCCGAGAGACTGGCGTCGAGCAGGCGATCCTCGACCACGTGCCAGGGAAAGACGATGTGGGCCCGGTCGCTGATCTGCAGCCGGGGCGCCATCTGCAGACCCCGAGCCTCGAGCCCGTCCATTTCCTCGATCACCTTGGCCGGGTCGAGCACGACGCCGCCGGTGATCACGCAGGACACGCCCGCGCGGAGGATGCCACTGGGGATGATCGACAGCTTCCAGGTCTGCCCGCCGAACACGACCGTGTGGCCGGCATTCGCCCCGCCGGCGTAGCGGACGACGACATCGTGGGATTCGGTGAGGATGTCGACGAGCTTGCCCTTGGCCTCGTCGCCCCACTGCAGGCCGATCACGCAGGTGCCGGGCACGGTTTGGAAGTCCTCACGACGCGATGAACGGCGGAGGCTGCGGATGCACGATCCTCCCGCCAGAGTCTAAAACCGCGGAAAAACCGGTCAAGCGTGGTTCGGGCGGTCCGTCCGTGGCATCATCGACGCACCATGAAACGCCAGACAGGCACCGTCCACCACGTGACCGCAGCCGACCGGGACCAGACGCTCGCCGCCTTTCTCCGGCCTCGGCTCGACAATGCCAGCTGGTCGCGGATCCAGAAACTGGTGCGGGCGCGGCACGTGCTCGTGCACGGCAACGTGTGCACCGATGCAGCCCGCCGGCTCAAGGAGGGGGAGGTGGTCAAGGTGCTCCAGGTGGCGGCCGCACCGCTGCCGAAGGCCGACGACGTCCGGGTCGTCCACGTGGACGACGACGTGGTGGTGGTCGAGAAGCCGACGGGCCTGACGACGACGCGGCATCACGAGGAACTCTCCTGGCCGGCCCGCCGTCGGCAGGCGCAGCCGACGCTGGAGGAACTCGTGCCCGATGCAATCGGCCGTCACCTCCACCGCCGCTTCGGGGGCGTGGCCGGACGGGCGGAGCCCAAGCGGCGGCGGATTCCGCCCGTCCGGGCCGTGCATCGTATCGACCGCGAGACGAGCGGCCTGGTGGTGTTCGCGCGGAACGTCCCGGCCAGCCGCATCCTCGCCGAGCAGTTTCGGCTGCACACCACGCATCGCCGCTACCTCGCCCTCGTCGTTGGCCGGGCGAAGACCCGCACGATCCGTTCGCACCTGCTCCGCGATCGCGGCGACGGCCGCCGCGGAAGCGCGGAGGGCGACGACGGCAAGGAGGCGATCACGCACGTGGCCGCGCTCGAGCACTTCGGCGATGACTACACGCTCGTCGAATGCCGTTTGGAGACGGGTCGCACGCACCAGATCCGTATCCACATGTCGGAGAGCGGGCAGATGGTGTGTGGCGACCGTGTCTATGGGTCGTCGCGGCGGGACGGGCTCGAGGACGAGTCTGCCGCTCCACGGGTGATGCTCCACGCCGCGGAACTCGGCTTCGTGCATCCGGTCACGGGTGAGGAACTGCGGTTCACGAGCCCGCTGCCGGCCGACATGCGGAAGGTGATCGCGGGGCTGCGGAAGCGGTATGGGCCCGAGGGTGGATCCTCCGCAGGTTGAAAACCTGCGGCCACTGTGAAAACCTGCGGCCACGCTGAAGTGGGAGCAGGTTTTCAACCTGCTCACGCGCGGCTACGGGAGCGTTTCGATCTCGCCCCCGGCGATCGTCGCCGTGGCCGCCCAGACGGCGGGATCGACCACGTCGGCCACGAACCGTACCGACCCGTCGGCGAGCCCCACCGTCACGCCCCCCCGATGCCGGCTGCGGGCCGTCCGCCAGCCGTAGCCGGCATACATCTTCGCCACGTCGGCGGTGGTCATCAGGGCCGCCAGGCAGTCGAGCGCACCGCTGTTCGGCTGCCGGGCGTGATTGTAGAGCGTGGTGCGATACTCGCCGTTGGCCCACGAGAAGCCCCGGAGGTCGGTGAAGTTGTAGTAGAAGGGGCGGCTGCAGGCGGCCTCGGTGAGCGGCGTCGTGAACACGAAGCCGTAGCCGGTGTCCGTCTGGATGCCGTCCCGCGAGGTCGTGGCCTTGGGGCCGGAGCCGAGGAGGCTCTCGGAGAAGGCCACGGTCTTGGAGAGGCCGTCGCGGACGTCGCGGGCCCGGATTCGCGAGTTGATGCCGAACAGGCCATCGGTCGCGAATGGTGTCCCCCCGTCGATCCCGGTCCCGGTGCAGCCGGCGTAGTTGGTGGGGCCGAAGAGATCCGACACCGGCAGGCCGACGTCGCTGGGGCAGAGGAACAAGGGCACGGTGAGCTTCACGATCGGCCGGTTCTGCGGGGCGATGTCGCCGGGCGAGAGGCCGATATAGAGCGGCACCGTGAGGTCGAGGCTGCGGAGCAGCCGTTCCTCTTCGTAGTAGGGCGCGAGGTGGGCGAGCACCGACCAGCGAAAGAACTGGTGCGGGAAATCGGGCCGCTCGTCCCACTGCCGCGACTCCGCGCCGAGCGGAAACCGGCCCCGGGCCGACTCGTGGTTGGCGGCGGCGACGCCGATCTGGCGGAGATTGTTGGTGCAGCTCGACCGCCGCGCCGTTTCCCGCGCGGTCTGCACCGCGGGGAGGAGCAGCCCGATCGTGGTGGCGAGGATCGCGATCACGACGAGCAGTTCGACGAGCGTGACGCCGCGGCGCGAGCTCATCGGGTCGCGCCTCGGACGACGCGCCGGCGGAGCATCCACGCCCACGCGATGGCACCGGCGGCGGCGAGCGCGGCCGCGGTGGGTTCCGGCACTGCCACGATGCCGCCGATCTGCCCGAGGCCGGAGGCGTAGGTGGAGAGCAGCGTGCCGTCGGTGCCGAAACGATAGATCGAGCCCGAGCCCGAGGGGCTGCCGGCGAGCAGGCTGCCGTCGGCGAGCAGGGCGAGCGGCCCAACCTCGAACGGCCCGCCCGTGCTCCCAAACGCGGAGGTGGCGTCGGTGCCGAGAGCGGTTTGCAGCACGCCGCCCGTCATGATGCTTGCGGTGAAGAGCGTGGATCCATGGATCGCGAGGCCCGTGGGGCCCGCCAGGCCGCTGGAACCGCTGGCGATCACCTCGCCGACGTAGCCGCCCGCGGCGTCAAACCGCTTCACCGGGCCGCTGGCGATGCCCGTGCCGAAGTTGTACGTCTGGTCGCTCACGTAGAGCCGGCCGTCGGTGGCGAGGGCGAGGCCCGGGCTGCTCGCGAGGTCGCCGCCCGTCGTGTAGTCGCTGACGCTCGTCGAGCCGCCGGTCACGCCGGCAACCTGCACGATCGGGCCGGTGTTGCCGAAGAACGGATTGCGGCCGACGAGCAGGTTGGCCCCCTTGAACAGGAGGCTGCCGGGGAACACGTCGAACGCCGCGAACGTGTAGACGGTGGACAGGGTGTTGGTGGTGAGGTTGAACCGCGAGATGCTCGGGGCGACCGTGGCGCCGTCTCCGTCCTGCCCGATGTAGAGATTGCCATCCGGGCCCACGGCGATCGCGGCCGGCTTGATCATGGCGCCGGAGCCGGACAGCACGGTCTTCGTGCCGGCGGGGTTGGTCGAGTCGTAGCGGATGAGTTCCCCGGTGGAGAAGCTGGTGGCGTAGACCGTGTCGGCCCGTGAGGCGGTGGCGGCGAGCGACAGGATGGCGGCAATGATGGCGACGGCAAAGCGGGGCATGAAACACTCCTGGGCAATGAACGGAAGGAAGGTCGATCGCCATGGGCGATCAGGGCTGGGAACGGTCGATGCACGGAAAGGGCGACCGGGGTCGGTCGCGACGGCATCGGATGCGTCGTCCATCGAGGGGACGACGATCAGCGGTTCACCAGCGGTTCCTTGCGGCAAGAGGCGTCGGTCTTGGGAGCACCGACGAAGAAAAAAGTCTGCCAGCCTTCCGCGGCCGACGCAAGGCCCACACCGGAAGGGGGAGCTGCCCGACTAGGATTCGAACCTAGACAAAGGGAACCAAAATCCCTTGTGCTACCGTTACACCATCGGGCATTTCAGCATTTTTTACACGACCCCCGGGCAAAGTGACAGCCGCCGGCCCCGGCATCCCGTCAGGCAGCCGACCGGCCGTAAGGCCGCGGGCTCCTGCGTGCGGGCGCGGGGCTGCCCCGCATGGCGGCAGCGGTGCGTCAACTTTGACCGGGCCCTCGGCCTGCTGCGCGAGGACCACCGCAACCTGCTTTCGCACACCTCCGATCCAGCCAACTTCGAAGAGGCGGTGGATGCTATTCATGGCCGCTGCCCGACCGCCTTCGGTCAGATGTGATCTGCTCGAGAGCCGGAGGACGGCATGCGCCCGCCGCGGCGGACCCGCTCACGTGCCTCGACGAGACGCACCAGCAGCACAAGAGCCGGCTCGCCGACATCGACGCCCCGGATCGCCCAGGACTACGGCAAGTCGTCCCGCGAGGCGCTGGCGGCGCGTCCTGAGCCCCCCCTTCGAGACGGGCCTCGCCTTCCAGGGGACGGTTTGACGCTGGGGGCCGCGAGCACTACCTTTTCTTACCGAGGGGGTGGGGAGTCGATCGCGGCAGCGGGTTGGCCCCGGCACGGCACCACTGCCCGACGATCACGGAATGGCCCTCGTATCGGAGGCAGCGACCATGGACACGACCGTCACGGTTCCGCGGCCGGGCAGCAGCGGCCAGCGGCTTCCGCGGGGCTTCACGCTCGTGGAGCTGCTCGTGGTGATCGCGATCATCGCCACGCTCATCGGCCTCTTGCTGCCGGCCGTCCAGACGGCCCGCGAGGCCGCCCGCCGCACCGCCTGCTCCAACAACCTCAAGCAGGTGGGCCTCGCCATCCTCGGCTTCGAGTCGTCCAAGAAGGCCTTCCCGGCGGGCTACTCGTTCTTCGTCTCGGCGGGCGAGCCGTGCTGGGGTTGGGCGTCGTTCATCCTGCCCTACATGGAGCAGACCACGCTCCACGACCAGCTCCGGGTGACGTCACGAAAACTCAGCGTGGCGTTCACGGCCTCGTCCACGGCGGCCGACAGGGCGCTGTTGCAGACGTCGATCCCGGGCTACCGCTGCCCGTCGGACGACACGCCGGTCCTCAACGAACTCTGCAGGTTCGGCGTCGGCCACTTCCCGATCGCCACCTCCAACTACGTGGGCTGCGCCGGCAACAAGGTCGACATCAACTCGAGCGGCAACTACAACGCCCCGCAGAACGACACCGACACCGGCGGCCTGTTCTTCGGGGCCTACGACTCGAGGTCCACCGAGAAGAAGGGCCAGGGGCCGCTCGGCATTTCCCGCCGCCAGGTCGCCGACGGCATGTCGAAGACGTTCGCCGTCGGCGAGCGGGCGAAGTTCAACTACTCCGCCAACTGGGCCGGCACCGGCAACAACAGATCCTACGGCAACGAGGGCGCCGGCAGGACCCTGGCACGCCCCACGTTCATGCTCAACTACGACTGGGTGAAGGCGGGAAGCCCCGAGAACCAGAGCAAGGGCTACGGCAGCGGCCACCAGGGCGGGGCGATGTTCGTATTCCTCGACGGCTCCGTGGCGTTCATCTCGGAAAATCTCACGGCGACGGAACTCGGCTACCTGTCCAACCGCTCCGACTACCAGATGTTCTCGGTGCCGTAGCCGGTTGCCCGTTCCCCTGTTCCTCGACGAGCCACATGCCATGCCGGCCGCCCCGCATCCACCGACGTTTCTTCTCTGGCTCGTCCTCGGGGCCGCCATCGGCTGTGGCGGCCCGGGCTTCCAGTCGGCAGAGGTCACCGGCACCGTGACGGCGGGCGGCCAGCCGGCGGCGGGGCTGATGATCCAGTTCGAGCCGGTCGATGGCGGGGGAACCAGGCTCCCGCCCGGCACGGGAGTCACCAACGCCGAGGGACGGTACGTGCTCCTGCGGGCAGGCGGAAAGAGCGGCGCTGTGGTCGGCCAGAACACCGTCCGCGTGATGAACGGTGAGGGGGGCGAACTGGGGCGGCTCCTCGGCAAGGCCGTCTCAGGGGCCGTCTCGCAGCGCGAGGTGAAGCCCGGCAGCAACGTCATCGACATCGAGTTGACGCTGAAGTGACTGGCCGAAGGATCGTCCGGTCAATGGCACGTCCACAAGCATCGCCCGACTGATGAGCGGCTCGAGAGCCGCGTGCTTCCGTCTCCGGGGCCCCAGCAGGCCGGCCCTGGAACTCGTGCCGTTCCCGCTTGGAGTGGCGTTTGTCTCGCGTCCGCGCAGACGTGTTCCGCGTCGGGCCGCCCGGCAGCCTTGTTGTGACCTCGGGTCTCAGAGGCTGTGGATGCCGATCGCGGGCAGCTCGTCGGGTGACGTCTGGAAGACGTCGCGGTCGTCGCGGAGCGGCCCGACCGCTCGCGAAGGGCGCCATAGGACGCGAAAAGAGCAGCGTCCCCTTTTCCAAGCCCGGGCGGTGATTGTCGGGGCAGGTCGGGCTTGGGGTCAGATTTCGTCGATCACAAGCGGCGTGCCTGCCAGCCGCAGGTGGCGGTCGGTAGACCAGCAGGTCTTACACTTCCGCGCCCGCGCCAGATGAAGCCCGACGGCATCCGCGAGCGTCAGGGCCTGATCCGTGAAACGCCGCAGCAGCAAGGCCCCCGCGGCCATCTCTTTCGGCCCGACGGGCACCACGACCAGAGGCGTCAGGGCGTCCACCAACGCGAGAAACTCGAGCGCCCGCGTGCGGTCGAACCGCCGCAAGAACCAGCCGTGGCCTTCGGCGATCACCAAGGGGCTCGTGCACAGTCGGGGCGGATCGGCGAACAGCCGGGCGAAGATGGCGTGGTGGCTGTCGGAGCCGTCCATGAAGGCGATCAAGGCCGACGTGTCGACGTAGGCTTCATGGCTTGTGGCCATACACGACCTCGTCGATGCGGACGCTGGCCCGCGGGTCGCCCGACTGGACGGTCCCGGCGAACCTCATCCAGGCCGGTTGACCAGTCGGAGGCAGCACGCCTCGCAGCGAGCGGCGGAGCAGCTCCGCCAATGAGATCCCCAGCCGCTCCGACTCGGCCTTGGCGGCGGCGTAGTCCTTTTCAGAGAGGCTGATCTGCGTGCGAATCATGATAACATCATACATGAGAGTGTTATCACCACAACCCGGCAATCGCCAGGAAGAAGCCGCGTGAGTGCACCCTCGTTGGATCCCGACAAAGGATCGTCCGGTCAATGGCACGTCCACAAGCATCGCCCGACTGATGAGCGGCTCGAGAGCCGCGTGCTTCCGTCTCCGGGGCCCCAGCAGGCCGGCCCTGGAACTCGTGCCGTTCCCGCTTGGAGTGGCGTTTGTCTCGCGTCCGCGCAGACGTGTTCCGCGTCGGGCCGCCCGGCAGCCTTGTTGTGACCTCGGGTCTCAGAGGCTGTGGATGCCGATCGCGGGCAGGTCGTCGGCGTCGCGGATCAGCGAGAGCCGCTCCAGCGCGAAGGGCGGACGGCCGCAGTATCTCGGGAACGCTTCCGCCCAAAAACTGGCAACGACCCCGGGGTTTCGCCTGTCATCACGCGGCCTTTGGCAGCCCTCGGGGCCGCCCAAGGGGTCAGGGCTCGATCTGGCCGTTCGATTCCGCCGCGGCCCGGGCCAGTTTGCTCGTCACCGCGAACGAGAGCTGCTCCAGTTCGATGGCCAGATCGACCCCTACGTTCTGCACGTGCGGCGGCAGGGCGAGCGTGACGGGGGCAAAGTTGACGATCCCCTCGATGCCCGCCGCCACCAGCCGGTTTGCCGCCTCCTGGGCATGCTCCGCCGGTACGACGATCATGCCGAGGCGGATCCCCTTCTCGCGGATCGTGGGTGCGAGTTCGTCCAGCGGCTGGATGCGCAGCCCCTGCACGGTCTGGCCCACCTTCGTCGGGTCGGTGTCAAACGCGGCGGCGATGGCGAAGTTCTGCCGCCCGAAGCCGCGGTAGCCCAGCAGTGCCTGGCCGAGGTTTCCCACGCCCACCATCGCCACGTTCCAGGCATGGTTCGTGCCAAGGATATCCTGCATGGCCCGGATGAGTTCGTCGCAGCGGTAGCCGACGCCGGGGTAGCCGAACTGGCCGAAGAAGCCGAGGTCTTTCCGCACCTGGGCGTCGCTGAACCCCAGCAGCGTGCCGAGTTGGCTCGATGAGATCGTCTGCTGACCCGACGCGACGAGCCGCTGCAACTCCCGCAGGTAGAGGCTCAGCCGGCTGACCACCACCTTCGGCACTGAAGCGTCGGAGGGCAGGTCTGAGGCTTGGAGCGGCTGGGCACGCTGGTCCGTCATGACAAAGCCTGCCGGTGAAGGCGCCTGGAATCGCGGTGGGACTGTAACGGTCGGGCCGGGATTAGCCAAGGAAGCGAGTGCCTTCCCCGGAACCCTGACGGTTGTAACGCGCCTGGGGCTCTGGAAAAACCCGGCTGGTTGCGTTGAGTGGTCAACCTGAGGGGAGTTTGTGGTCGATCTTTGAGGTTGTGCGGAGATGGGCGGCCCATCCCGCGCCCCATCGATCGTTTCCCGGTTTCAACCCCAGTGCAGGAGGCCTCCTCGACAGAGGCGGCAGACATGAAAAGGACGTGGTTCGCCTGTCTGTTGGCGCTCGCCAGCATCGTGACGTCGGTCCATCGGGCCGACGCCGCGTATTGCGGGCTCGCCAGCTACCAGCACGGCGACGCGAAGATGACCACGGTCAGCTTCGCCAGCGCGCGTGCGTCGTGTTCGAGTTGTGAATCGTCCGACGAGCCAAGCTGCGGCGCGGCAGCCTCGTGCTGCGGCACCAGGCTCGTCAAGGACGTGATCTACGAGCAGAAGCAGTACACCTGCTACAAGACGGTCTGCGAGAAGGTCGTCGAGCAGCGGGAGATCGACTGCGTCCGCTACGAGACGGAGCGGTCGTTCAAGGAAGTCGAGTACACCGTCAGCAAGCCGGTCTGGGAGACCCGCTCGCGCACGATCAACTACACGGTCTGCAAGCCCGTGTGGGAGACCGTCGTGAAGGAGATCCCCTACACGGTGATGAAGCCCGTGTACGAGACCAAGACCCGCGAGATCCGCACCACGGTCTGCAAGCCGGTGTGGGAGACGGTCACGAAGGAGATCCCCTACACGGTCTGCAAGCCGGTCTACGAGACCCGCGAGCAGTGCTATACGGTGATGAAGCCCTGCCATGAGACCAAGACCCGGGAAATCCGGACGACGGTCTGCAAGCCGGTCTACGAGACCATCACGAAGGAGATCCCCTACACGGTCTGCAAGCCGGTGTACGAGACCCGCGAGCAGTGCTACACGGTGATGAAGCCGGTGTATGAGACCTGCACGAAGGAGATCCCCTACACCGTGTGCAAGCCGGTGTATGAGACCCGTGAGCAGTGCTACACGGTCAGTAAGCCGGTGTATGAGACGATGACGAAAGAGATCCCCTACACGGTCTGCAAGCCCGTGTACGAGACCCGGCAGCGGACCTACACCGTCTGCAAGCCGGTGTACGAGACGATGACCAAGGAGATCCCCTACACCGTCTGCAAGCCGGTGTACGAGACCCGCGAGCAGTGCTACACGGTCTGCAAGCCGGTGTATGAGACCCGCACGAAGGAGATCCCCTACACCGTGTGCAAGCCGGTGTATGAGACCCGCGAGCAGTGCTACACGGTCTGCAAGCCGGTGGTCGAGACGATGACGAAGGAGATCCCCTACACCGTCTGCAAGCCGGTGTACGAGGAGCGGCAGGAGACCTACACGGTCTGCAAGCCGGTCCGCGAGGTCTGCACGAAGGAGATCCCCTACACGGTCTGCAAGCCCGTGTGGGAGACCCGTGAGCGCGACGTCTGCCGGACCGTCTGCAAGCCGGTGCACTACACCAAGACCGTCAAGGTCTGCGGCGGCCGCTGGGAGACCGAGTGCCAGGAGCTCCCCGGGCCGGTGATCAAGCGGTGCGTTCGCGAGCCGGGCCACTGGGAGTGCGATCCGTGCACGGGCAAGAAGTGCTACGTGCCGGGCAAGTCCTGCATCGTCGAGGAGCAGTGCCCGCCCCGGACCATCACCAAGAAGGTCTGGGTGCCGGAGGTCAGCGAGAAGGAAGTCAACTGCGTCCGCTACGAGAACGAGACGATCGTCGAGAAGCAGTGCTACAAGGTCTGCCGGATGGTCTCGGAGCAGCGGGTCAGGACCTGCAGCTACACGGTCTGCCGGATGGTTCCGGAAGAGCGGGTCCGCTGCTACAAGGTCTGCAAGATGGTTCCCGAGCAGCGGGTGCGGACGTGCACCTACCAGGTCTGCAAGATGGTTCCCGAGCAGCGGGTTCGCACCTACCAGGTGTGTCGCATGGTTCCCGAGCAGCGTGTCCGCACCTGCTCGTACCAGGTGTGCCGCATGGTGCCTGAGCAGCGGGTTCGCACCTACCAGGTGTGCCGCATGGTTCCCGAGCAGCGGGTCCGCACCTGCTCGTACCAGGTGTGCCGCATGGTGCCGGAGCAACGGGTCTGCACCTACCAGGTGTGCCGCATGGTTCCCGAGCAGCGTGTCCGCACCTGCTCGTACCAGGTGTGCCGCATGGTGCCTGAGC
>JBBAVS010000070.1:0-21109 GCA_040397585.1 Pirellulales bacterium | reverse complement strand
TTTTCAAAGTGGCCGCAGGTTTTCAAAGTGGCCGCAGGTTTTCAACCTGCGGTGCATCACCGCTCGGGGCTGCCCACGCCCCGTCGCCGGACGCTCGCTGCGGGCATCCTGCCCTCCGCTCGCTCGGATGTCGCCTGCGCTTCGCCATCGTGGCTTCGCTTGTCGACATACGCCGGCTCTCGGGGCATGGGCAGCCCCGAGCTCCTCGAGCAGGAAGCCTGATCGCGTGAGCGATGAGAACGTGGCCGCAGGTTTTCAAAGTGGCCGCAGGTTTTCAAAGTGGCCGCACGTTTTCAAAGTGGCCGCACGTTTTCAAAGTGGCTGCACGTTTTCAACCTGCGGTGTATCACCGCTCGGGGCAGCCCGCGCCCCGTCGCCGGACGTTCGCTGCGGGCATCCTGCCCTCCGCTCGCTCGGATGTCGCCTGCGCTTCGCCATCGTGGCTTCGCTTGTCGACATACGCCGGCTCCCGGGGCATGGGCAGCCCCGAGCTCCTCGACCAGGAAGCCTGATCGCGTGAGCGATGGGAACGTGGCCGCAGGTTTTCAAAGTGGCCGCAGGTTTTCAACCTGCGGTGCATCACCGCTCGGGGCAGCCCACGCCCCGTCGCCGGACGCTCATCAGGGAACAGAGCCCCGAGCTCAGAGTCCGAGGTCGCCGAGTGGGCCGCCGCGGGCGCAGAGGGCGTCGACTGCCGCCGTGACCGCGGGATCCTCCTCGACCGGCGGAGCGTGGTGCGGCTTGAGCCGAGCGTCGATCACGAGCGGGCCGCGACAGCCCCAGTGCTTCTGGTGCGTGAAGGCGTCCACGCCGTGGACGTCGGCCGCGGGATTCGACCGCGTGAACGTGAGCCAGAGAAAGTTGGCGACCGCCGCCGCCGCGAAGGCCGCGTCGTCCACGATCACGACGAGCGGAAACCCGCGGAGCGGATGCCCGGGCCCGACCGCCACGGTGAACCGCTCGATGTCGGCCGACCACGGACTCGTGCGGGCCGACTCCCAGATCGCGGCGTCGCTCGGCGCGTCGAGCCGCGGCGCGGGCGTGATCCGCGGCCCCTCCACCGCCACGATTCCGGGCAGGCAGACCCGCGGGTTGGCGAAGCCGTCGGGCAGCGGGATCGAGCCCGGCAGCTCCCGCGGCAACTCGTGACGGGCCGGCCCCCGCGCCGCGACCACCAGCTTCGAGCCCGTGTTGAAGCCGCTGCCCGAGTAGTCGAGCGTGTCGATCGTGGTCTCGGTGTGGAAGTGGCAGTCGCGGGTCCAGTCGGCCCGCGCGAGCAGATGCGCGAGGAAGGGCTCCACGTCGTGGGCGTCGAGCCCCGGAGCCGCGGTGCCGTCCACGATGAACAGATACTTCGCCAGCGAGAGCTGCCCCTGGCCGAGGATCGCCGCGGCCTGGGTGAGGAGTTCCGCGGGCCGATCCGACGGCTTCCACGGGAGATAGCGTTCGCTGCCCACGGCCAAGAGCAGCGGGTGCACCCCCGAGGCGTCGACGGCATGCACGCTCGACACGCCGGGCAGCACGGTGGGGATCACCGGGCCGGTGAGCTCGTGCACGAGCCAGCCGAAGAGCGTGTCTTCCTGGGGGGGCCGGCCGACGACGGTGACCGGCCAGATGGCCCCCTCGCGGTGCCAGACGTGATCGACGCGGAGCAGGGGAAACTCGTGTCGTCGGGCGTAGTAGCCGAGGTGATCGCCGAACGGGCCCTCGGGCTTGGTGGCGCCGGGGTTCACCGTGCCCTCGATCACGAAGTCGGCGTCGGCGTAGATCGCCGGACGGCCCTGCCGCGGGATCATCGGGATGCGATGGCCCGCCAGCGCGCCGGCGAAGGTGAGCTCCGCAAGGCCCTCGGGGAGCGGCATCACGGCCGACACGGCCATGGCCGGTGAGCCACCCACGAAGATCGCCACCTTGAGCGGCGCGCCGCGGGCGAGCGCCGCGGCGTGGTGCACGCCGATGCCGCGGTGGAGCTGGTAGTGGAGGCCGGCCTCGCGATCGGGTTCGTAGGCGTTGCCGGCGAGTTGCACGCGATACATGCCGAGGTTGGAATGCTTCGTGCCCGGCCGGTCGGGGTGCTCGCTGTAGACGGCGGGCAGCGTGATGAACGGGCCGCCGTCGCCCGGCCACGACACCACCTGCGGGAGCCGCGAGAGCGGGATGCTGCGGGTGAGCACGGGGCCGGTGCGGACCCTCTTGGGAAGCATCGCGACCGCATCCAGCGGCGACCGCCAGTAGCGGCCCGGGTTGCGCAGGGCGGCCATGGGGTCGAGCTTGAGTTCGACGAGCCGGCGGACGCGGTCGAGGGTGTCGGCGAAGATCCGCTCGATCCGCTCCTGCGTGCCGTAGAGGTTGACGAGCACGGGGAAGTCGCTGCCCCGCGGCCTGGCGAACAGCACCGCGGGGCCCCCCGCGCGGAACAGCCTTCGCTGGATCTCGGCGATCTCGAGGTGGGGATCGACGGGGTGGTTCACCACCACGAGCTGCCGGCGGGCCGCGGGGCCCGCGGCCTGCCGGTCGTGTCGCAGGGCATCGACGCAGGCCTGGAGCGAACGAAATCCCATCGGAGCGGCGGATCCTGGCAGGGCCGGAAACGAACGACGTTATCCTAGCCGCGCCAGACGCTACGATGAGTCGGCGGATCCAGGCCTGTTCACGTTCCGGAGAGCGTTTCCCGTGGTCACACTCACGTCGGTCTACGAAGGCGGCCTCCGCTGCCGCGCCACCCACGGCCCGTCGAGCACCACGCTCGTTACCGACGCGCCCGTGGACAACCACGGCAAGGGGGAGAGCTTCTCGCCCACCGACCTGGTGGCGACCGCCCTGGGCGCGTGCATGATGACGATCATGGGGATCGTGGCGGAGCGGCACGGCATCGATCTGGCCGGCACGACGGTGGAGACGGTGAAGGAGATGACGAAGGAGCCGCCGCGGCGGATCGCGTCGCTCCGCACGCGGATCACGATCCCGCTGCCGCCGGACCATCCGCACCGGACGGCGCTCGAACAGGCGGCCCACACCTGCCCCGTGCACAAGAGCCTGCATCCCGAGATCGACGTGCCGGTCGAGTTCGTCTGGAAGGCTTGATCCGGCCGGATTCAGGAAGCCCGATCGCGTGAGCGCTGGGGACGGCGCCGATGGGGTGTTGGTGCATGACGTGGGTGCAGGATGTCTGAAGTGGGTGCAGGTTGTCTGAAGTGGGTGCAGGTTTTCAACCTGCACAAGCAGTGAAGCCGGCGTCGGGTTCCGCAGGTTGAAAACCTGCGGCCACTTTGAGTCCGGCGGCCACTTTTTGGCCCGGCGGCCACTTTGGGCCCTGCGGCCACTTCAAGACCTCGTGCCGTCACACATCGGGACCAGGGCGGAGGCGGTTGCGGATCGCGTGCGCGAGGCGGGCCCGCCGGCAGCGTGACGCGTTCGGCCACACGTTCCGCGTGCGGCTGAAGGCCCGGTGGGGCGCCAGGCCGATCCAGATCTCGGCGAGGTAGCGGTTGCCATCGACCGGCAGCCGCGGCAGCCGGCGGACGTGCGCCGCGGTCGCCCACCAGAAGTTGCCCGCGAAGTAGGGCGTGCCGCCGAACGCGGGGTGCCTGGCTTGCCACGCGGCAGGTTCGAGGTAGAAGGGGCCGGCCACGTCGCAGCGGCCGGCGACGAGCGGCGCGACCGCGTCGCGCCAGCCGTGGACCACGTGCCCGAGCATCGCCCGCCGCCAGTGGGTGTTGAGGACCGCGTCGGCCGACCGTGTGCCGTGGGTCACGCCCTTGGAGTGGCAGTAGAGGTAGCAGGCGTCGGGATCGCGGGTCTCGGCGTCTGTCCGCAGCCGGTCGAGCGTGCGCATCTCGTGGCCGCCTGGAAACCGCACGACGGCGTGCGGGCAGGGCGGGGGCGGCAGCGGAATCTCGCCCCCTACGACACACGTTTCCATCCACGCCAGGCGGCGGCCGAGCCCGGAGGCGTCGAGGGCGGCGAGATGCTCCCGCCAGATCGCAGCGGCCAGCGGCTCGCCCCCGGGCGGGACGAAGAGGTGGTAGTGGTGCACCAGCGGCCGGGGCATGGGCGGCTCCGGGAACGGTCGATGCCCCGCCGGGGTGGCGGGGGTGGTTTTTCGTGCCGCTCGCACCGGGCAGTTTCGCCCGCGGCGGCCGCGGGTGACAATCGGAATCGTTTGCTCATCCTGGCCGTGGTTCGTGACCGCCATGCCCGATCTCTTCGCCGCCTCACGGGCCGCCAACGTCGCCAGAGCTGCGCCCCTCGCCGCCCGGATGCGGCCGCGCCGACTCGCGGAGTATGTGGGCCAGCGGAAGGTGGTGGGGCAGGGCATGCTGCTCCGCCGGCTGATCGAGGCCGACCGGCTGGGGTCGGTGATCCTCTACGGGCCGCCGGGCGTGGGCAAGACGACGCTCGCCGAGATCATCGCCAACGAGACGAAGCGGCGGTTCGTGGAACTCTCGGCCACCGCGTCGGGCGTGAAGGACGTCCGCGACGTGCTCGAAGCGGCGCGGCGGCGGCTCGAGGACGACGGCCAGCGGACGTGTCTGTTCATCGACGAGATCCACCGCTTCAACAAGGCGCAGCAAGACGTCCTTCTGCCCGACGTGGAGAACGGCGTGATCGCCCTGATCGGGGCGACCACGCAGAACCCGTTCTTCGCGCTGACCAGCGCCCTGGTGAGCCGCAGCCGGATCTTCGAACTCGAGGCGCTCGCGAAAGACGACATCGCGGAGATCCTCGACCGGGCCGTGGCCGACCGCGACCACGGCCTCGGCCGCGAACAGCTCACGCTCACGCCCGAGGCTCGCGGGTTTCTCGTGGAGACCTCCGACGGCGACGCCCGGCGGGCGCTCGGGGCGCTCGAAGTGGGCGTGCTCTCGAGCACCGCCCGCCCGCTCACGTTCACGCTCGAGCTCGCCCGCGAGAGCGTGCAGCGGAAGGTGGTGGCCTACGACGCGGGCGACACCCACTACGACTGCGCGAGCGCCCTCATCAAGAGCATCCGGGGCAGCGACGCCGACGCCGGCCTCTACTGGCTCGCGCGGATGCTCGAAGGGGGCGAGGACGTGCGGTTTCTCTCGCGGCGACTCGTGATCCTGGCGAGCGAGGATGTGGGCAACGCCGACCCGCGGGCGCTGATGGTGGCGGTGGCGGCGATGCAGGCGACGGAGTTCGTGGGCCTGCCGGAATGCCAGCTCACGCTCGCCCAGGCGGTGATCTATCTCGCCCTCGCGCCCAAGAGCAACGCCTGCACGACGGCGATCGCCGCGGCCCGCCGCGACGTCCGCGAGCAGGCGGTGATCCCCGTGCCACGGCACCTGCAAGACAAGCACTACGCCGGTGCGAAGCGGCTCGGCCACGGCCAGGGCTACGAGTATTCCCACGATGCTCCCGACGGAATCGCGGCGCAGGACTATCTCGGCGTGGAGAAGGACTACTACGAGCCGACCGACCGCGGCATGGAGCGGGACCTCGCCGAGCGGCTCGCCGAGATCAGGCGGCGGCTCCGGCAGGGACGGGTCGAGCCGTCCTGAGTTCCGCCACGATCTCCGTGGCGAGCACCTCCTCGAGTCGCGCGAGCGCCCTGGCCACGGTGGCCCCGTCGAGCACGCGGTGGTCGGCGATCACGGTCACCAGGCAGCGGCCGTCGCCGTCGAGCGGGCCGTAGGAGAGGCTCGTGGTGCAGATCGTGGGGTGGAAGCGGTTGGTGGCGGAGAAGCCGGCGAGCGTCGAGAGGCTGAAGGTGCCGATCCGCGTGGCCCGCTTTGGCGCCGCCGACCGCATGTTCCAGCGGAGGATGGTGCGGCGGAGCCAGCCGGGCACGCCCTCGAGCTCGAGCTGCCGCTTGAACACCTCCTCGACGGGCCGGGTGACGAAGTGGTCGATCGACTGCTGCAAGAGCGGCAGGGGCACGGCGTCGGGGCGAGCGAGGCGGGCGAAGAACAGCCGGTCGTCGCCGCCGTCGCCGCGGTTGATCGCCAGCGAAGCCACGCTGTGCGAACTCGTGGCCAGTCGCTGCCGGAGGCGGCCCGTGAGCCAGCTCCGCAGGGCCGGCATCTCGTCGGCCACGAGCGCATACGCCTTGAGGAAGATCGCTGCCCAGCCCACGCGGACGGCGGCCGTGGCCCGCGCGGCGGCCACCGCGTCGAGCCGCATCAGCCGATCGACGGGAAACAGGGGGATGTCGAGGGCGAGGACCGCGATGTCGTTCACGCAGCCGCGGCCGGCGGGGAGCGGCGTGGTCGAGACGGTCGGTGGATGGTCGCTCATGAGACGGTTCATCGACGGCCACGAATCAGGAAGCCCGGCACCGCGCGACGCCGGGCTGGTCTCCCAGGCCCGCCGAGCGGCAACGATGGTAGGGAACCAGCGCCGCCGGGCACAGGCTGGTTTCGGGGCCGGGCGGCTACACTTCGGCCATGCGAGCGGTGATCCAGCGGGTGCGCGAGGCGAGTGTCACGATCGGGGCCGACATGGTCGGTCGGATCGGCCCGGGGCTGCTCGTGCTCGTGGGCGTGGAGAGCGGCGACACGGCGGCCGAGGCCGACTGGCTCGCGGGCAAGGTGGCGCAGCTGCGGATCTTCGCCGACGAGTCCGGGAAGATGAACCGCAGCGTGGCCGAGGTGGACGGCGGCCTGCTCGTGATCAGCCAGTTCACCCTGATCGCCTCGACGGCGAAGGGCAACCGGCCGAGCTTCATCGGCGCGGCCCGCCCGGAGGAGGCGGTGCCGCTCTACGAACGGTTTCTGGCGGCCGTGGAATCGCAGGCGGGCCGGCGGCCGGAGCGGGGCGTGTTTGCCGCCGACATGCAGGTGGCGCTCGTCAACGACGGCCCGGTGACGATCGTGGTCGATTCCCGCCGTCGGGAGTGAGGCCGAAGGCCGAAGCGGCGGCATCGCCGGGCTTTTGGGCCGTCAGGGAAGGGGGCCTGAAACCGCGCCCCCGTTTGCTACAATCGCTGACGCATGGTGGCTATAGCTCAGTTGGTTAGAGCATCGGTTTGTGGTACCGAGGGTCGCGGGTTCGAGTCCCGTTAGCCACCCTGGAAACGAGGGCTCTGCATCCTCATGGGCTCTGATGGCGGAGGTGGAACCTACGAAGGTTAGACTCTGAGCGAGGAGATCGAGCCATGACGACGGTGACGATCCAGCAGGCACAGTCCACGCTGTCGGAACTCATTCGCCGTCTATCGCCAGGCGACGAGGTCGTGATCACCGAGAATAATCGGCCCGTCGCCCGACTCGTTCCTACCCCTGAATCCCCCGCGCATTCACCGCGTCGCTTGGGGAGCATGAAGGGCTCTGTTCTGTACATGGCTCCCGACTTCGATGCCCCGCTGGAGGACTTCAGGGAGTTGTCGGAATGAGGCATCTTCTCGATGCCCACTCCCTCATCTGGGCACTCGACGATCCCAGCAAACTCGGGAACCAAGCCATTGCCGTGCTCGAGAATCCAGCGAGCGAACTGGTCGTCAGCATTGGCACGGTCTGGGAGTTGTCGATCAAAACGGGTCTCAACAAACTCTCGTTGTCACTGCCGTATCGCCAGTGGATCGAGCGAGCAGTGGCCGATCTTGGCCTCGCGATCGCACCGATCACGCTGGCCTGTGCGGAAAGGCAGATGGCCCTACCGTTCCACCACCGCGATCCCTTTGACCGACTCCTCGCGGCTCAATGTCTCGAAGACTCCATGCGGATCGTGAGTGCGGATTCCGTGTTCGACCAGTACGGCGTCACACGGGTCTGGAGTTGACGGGACGATCCGCGGTGAGTCGAGCTGATGGGATTCCGTCGGCTTTGTGAGCCACCCTGCAAAAAACGCGGTTGACTATGCGTGGTCGTGGCCCTCCGGCCGCCGGATCACTTCTCCGACCCGCTACTGCGGCTCGGTCTTCTCGACCGGGAACTCGGCCACGTACACGAGTGTCTTTCCGTCCGCCGACCAGCACTGGTCGAAGTTGCTGGTGGCCGTTTGGCCGGCCACCAGGCTGGGGAGCGAATCCTTCGTCGGATCAAACTCGAACATCTGGAACCGACTCGTTGCCGCCGAGAAGGTCGTGAACACGATGCGCTGGCCGGATGGATGCCAGGCAACGTCCCTGTTGATGTCCTGTCCGACAGCGAAGAGCTGCATGCCTCCGCGATCGAGCCGATCGACGCCCTGGGCCTTGGCCGCGACGGGTGGCGCTTCCGCCTGCGGAAGGTCGAGCGACTGCACCACGACCGCGCTCTGGTTGTTTCGCAGTCGGACGACCCCGCACAACGCACGGCCATCGGGGCTCCAGGCCATGTTCTGGCCCCAGAAAACCTGGTTGTCGCCGAGGTGCGAATCCTGCTCGTGCACCTCGCCCGTCGCCGCGTTCTTCACGACGAGCGCTCCCCGGCGCGAGTAGGCCCAGTACTTCCCATCCGGCGACCACTGGATGCCCCAGCCCCCCTTGTCGATCAGTTCCCGCTTCTTCGTCGCCAGGTCGAGAACCCAGACGCCGCGGGGGGCGGCGCACGAGAATGCAAGCCGCTTGCCGTCCGCAGCCCAGCTCGGCATGGCGCCGTTGCCAAGGCATTCCACGTCGATGCCATCAGCCTTCATCACGAGCAGCTCGGTGCCCTCGTAACTCGTCCCCGGCCTGTTGCCATCGCACGCGATCAGGTCGCCTGCGGGTGACAGGGCGGGCGAGCCGATGGTCGGGTGCGACGGCACGTCGGTGAGCGGCCTGACGTGCTTGCCGTCGTGCGAAAGCAGCATCAGCATCTCGGGCTTGTTCGTCCGGAAGACCGCGGACACGCCGCTTTCCTTGGCGGGATCGGGCACGACGGGTTGCGCGGGAAGGTCGGCCGCCGGGGCAGCCTCCCCCACGCTCTCCTGCTCGGCTGGGGGAACGGGCGGCGCGGCCTTGCGGGCCGATGCGGCCGTCATGGCGATGATCTTCGGCATCAGCCGCAGCATCGACTTCTGAGACATCGCGATCGACTTGCGGGTCAACTCGGGCTGCTTCGCCACGAATGCCTTGCCGGCGGGCGACCGATAGAACGCGATCAGCTCGGCAAGCTCGGCCGCCGAGAACGTGTCGGCGTAGAGCGTGACGTAGTCGGCCTTGACCTTCTCCCAGCTCATTTCGGCGGCGATCATCTCCAGCATCGCGTCCATCATCTTCGTGGTCTGCTCGGCCTGCAGGCCGCGTCGTTCGCCACCTGGCCCCGCGGGCAGCAACGATTCCATCTGCTTGAGCTGAGCCGGGATGGCGGCCTTGGCGGCCTCGAACGACTGGCTGACCTGGGCCTGCATGTTCATGGCGTCGAGAAGGTCGGCCGCCAGCCGGGCTCGTTCGCCTGGCACATCCGCCGCGAACGCCAGACCGCAGAACAGGATCGCCGCACTGAACGAGATCCACCGCATGATGAGTTCTCCTGGATGGCACACGACGAACACGATCGAGATGAGCAGCTCGCGGACGGTTATCGGGTCATCCCACCGACGGCCAATCCGGGCCATTGAGTGGCGTGGAGTGCGACCCGCCACCCCGCGGCAGGAGGATCATACCGGCAGTCGGGGCCCTCAGGCCAATCGTTCTTGCCCGTGGCCAGCGCCTGGCTCTCCGGACGGCGGATCACGTCACCGGCTGGGCTCCAGGGAACTGCCAGGATCGGTCGACGATCTCCGGTTGGGGCCAGTGCCCGACCGCGACGAATGGCCTTATGGACTCGGCGACGGCTGCGCCGATTCGAGTTGATCCATGTTGAGACCCTCGGGGCCGACAACTTCCACACCGAGCAGCTCGATGCGGTCCGGCATGCTGACGTCGATCTCCGTCGCGTTGAGCTGCACGGCCATCTGGTCGGTGACCTTCATGAGCTGGTCGATCTCCTGCTTACGGGCCATGAGGTCTGCATTGGCGGCCCCGAATTCCAAGACCTCTTCACGCACACGATCGAATTCCTTCCCGATTCTCGCAATTTGCTCGTTCAAAACTTCGAGCCTGGCGGCGAGTTTCGGATCGGGTTTTTCGCGAAGTTTCTCGGTAACACCGATGTCGGTCTCGACGGCGAGCTTGTCGATCTCCAGTCGCGAGATCTGCTCCCGAAGCGAACGCAGCCGGTCGAGCAGTAGGCTCCCCCGGGTTTTCAACTCCTCGCTGTCGGCGGTGCCGAGTGACTTGACGAGGTCATTGTAGGCGTCGAGCATCGCCCGCACGCCGGCCATGTTCTCCTTGTACTTGCGTTCGAGCGCGTCACGCCGCTCGAGAAGCTCGCGTTTCTCCCGGTTCACGACGTCAGCCAAGTAGGCTTGCGCAACAGCATCGACGAGCGTTCTGGCCTCCTCCGTATCGATGTCCCATGCATCGGGGCCCGTTGCGTCGATCGTGAGGATCTCGGAGAATCGTCCTTTGTTCGCCTTCATGAGGCGTGTCAGCCAGTTGATAGGGTCTTTTTGGGCACGGATGCACTTCAAGTCGGCGATGCCGGAGCGCTGCAAGGCCGCCTTCAGAACCGCAGGACTCGTCACGAGGTCGACCAGTGTCTCGCAGTACCGATGGTAGTCAGCGTCGGTCTGGGAGTCGGCTTTTCGGATGCGGAACAATGCCATAACCCACGGCTTGTGGGTCACTTCGCTGGTCTCGGTGGCGCCGACTTCTTTGTCCGTCGTGAGTGCCTTCGGATCCGCGGCAGGAAGCTCGTCGGCGGCATGGATCGTCGTGGCCACGACGATCGCCAGGGCCACCGCTCCAAACGCCCCGGCTGCCGCCAGCGCCATTCGGTTCATGCGGGTCATCGGGATGGCCCTGCCGGCGAGATCGACGAGCCGCTCGACCCGGCCCTCGAGCGCCGGCTTTTCGTCGATCGCCCCGAGCGTGCCGATCGCCAGCCGCTGCCGCTTCGCCCGGAGGCCCGCCGCCATCTCCACGAGCACCTCCGCCAGCTGAAACCCGTCGCCTTGGGCTGCGACCACGTAGTCGTCGCAGATCTCCTCGCGGACCTCCGCCAGCCGGCGGTTGAGCCGATGCACCGGCGGGCACCACCAGAAGACCGCCGCCACGGCGTGCTGAAGGAGGCCCACCCAGAGATCGCCGTGCACCACGTGCGCCGCCTCGTGCAGCAAGACCGCCGAGAGCTTCTCGGGCTCGAGCGCATTTGCCATGCCCGTGGGCAGCACCACGGCCGGCCTGGCCGGTCCGATCACCACCGGCACCGGCACCGCCGCCGACTCATAGAGCCGCGGCGGCTTCACAAGACCCACGGACCGCGCTGCCTCACGCATCGCGCCGACGGCGGGCTCGCTGGGGCAGGGTACGAGGGACTGACGGAGCCGGCGCAGGCGGAGAAGATCGCGGATCACGAGGCCCACGAAGAACATGAAGCCCCCAAGCCACACCCAGAGCAGGCCCGACGCGGCTTCGCGAAACGTAGGTCCGGGCACCACCACGGCGGCCGGCTCCGCGACGGCTTCCGGCTGCAGGGCGTTGTCGCCGGCAGTGCTGGCGGGCAAGGCCGCGGGCCGCGGCACGGCGGCCTTAACCAGAAACGGTCGCGGTGCCAGCGGACGATCGACGCTCACGGGCGAGACGCGAACGACTCCCCAGCCCGCGAGACGACTCGCCGCCGCCACGGCCGGGACGATGCCGAGCACGACGAGCGCCGCGAGCATAAGGCCATACCGCAGCGGTGCCGGCCTGCCGCGCAGCGCCCGTCCAACCACGAGCGCGAGCACCGCCACGCTCACGGCCGCCACCGCCGCGCCAGTACTCGCACAGATCCATGCGCGATCAAAGAGCATTCCATTCAGCACAGGTGTCATGCTCCACCTCCCTTCGACGGCCGCTCGCCGCCGCGTGCCTTGCGTCGCTTCGCCTCCGCCACCACCTTCGCGAGCCGATCGATATCAGCCGACGATACGTCATCTGAGCCCAGCAGGCTCTGGACGAGCTGCGTCGGCGAGCCGCCGAAATATCCAGCCATGAATCCCACCGCCAGCCGGGCCTCGGCCGTCGCCCGGTCGAGCGTGGGGCGGTAGCGGTAGACGCCATCGATAAGCGTCCGCGCCAGCCACCCCCGCTTCTCCAGCCGATCGACGAGGTTCAGCACCGTCGTTCGCGTCACGCCGCGGCGGTCGGCCACCGCCTGCCAGATCTCGGCTACCGTCATTCCCGCGGCCGGACCGTCCCAGGCCACGGCGAGGAGCTCGTGCTGGGCCGGTGTCAGGTCGCCTTCCGGGGTGACCGCCATCTTTCTCGCCATGATCAGCCCCTGTGCCATGCCGCCACGCGGCCTCGAGCCCTGAGACGACGAACGTCGTCAGAAGGCACTCTACCGGTGACGACGGTAGTCGTCAAGGGAGCCTTCGCCGGGGAATCGGCAACGAGTGAACTCGGAGTCTCACCGGAAGTCGTCGCGCTCCCGTCGCTCCAAACAGCGAGTCCGACGGGGCTGATACGGCTCGCACGTGAGCCTCAGGCGATCCCCATCGCTCACGCGATTGGGCTTCCTGACCCCGAACGGGGCGACGGGCCGGATCCCCATCGCTCACGCGATTGGGCTTCCTGATCCAGGAAGCGTAACCGCGTGAGCGGTACGACCGCACACCGCTGGACTCCCGTAGGGTCCGGCGTGGAACAGCCCTGCGGCCATGATCGCGGCCCAGTCGAGGATGTTGACGGCCCCATCGAGCCCGTCGTCGTATTCAGCCGCCGCTCGCGCTTAGCGAACGTCGATCTCGACGCGGAACGGACGGGACCCGCACGCGGGCCTCGTACGTCCCCGGGCGGAGGCCGTCGCCCTTGGCCGGTGCCTCGACCGGCACGAAGAACACGTATCCGGAGGCCGGCGGCTGCTGCCCGGCGAACGTGATCCGCCCCTCCACAGGCACGAGTCCGCGCGAGTCGCAGCCTGCTGCCACCACGAGCAGGATATTGAGCATCAGGGCCGCGGCAGGGCGGCGACATCGGGAGCTGCAGATTCGACACCGGTCGCGCGGCGGACGTGGTGTTGTCGCCCGGCGGCCGCTTGAAGTCGAAGCGATCGTAGAGGGCCTGTGTCTCCAGAAAGGGAAACAGCTCGGCGGCCCAGGTGTCGGGCGTGCCGAGCCGCCAGCTGTCCTTCGAGTTGTTGGTGGTGAAGGCGGTGTTGTTCAGGTTGCGGTTGCCGTAGCCGCGCGGCAGGGCCTTCTTGGCGTTGTGGTGGCCGTGCAGTGCGAGCGCGACCTGCTTCATCTTGTTGCCGCAGGCCGTCCGCCGCGCCGCCTCGCGGTCCGCGAACGGCTCCCAACGCCGGCATCGTGGGCGGGCGAGCCGTCGGCCGATTGACGCCGTCCCCCGGCAGCGGTATCAACAAGTCTCAGGGATTCCTGGATGGCCAGGAGTCTCGAACCGTCCGTCCCCCCTCCCTGCGCGGAGTCCCAGGCCATGATCCTCGGCAAGCTCTGGAAGTCCCTCGCGGCCCAGATGAACAAGATCGCCAACTTCTTCTGGACCGCCGACCCGGTCGCGCAGCTCCAGTATGAATACGACAAGGCCGTCGACCAGATGAAGGAGGGCCGCGAAGGGCTCGAGCAGTATCGGGCTCTCGTCGAGCGGGTCACCCGGCAGGTCAACGGCGACCGCCAGCACGTGGCCTCCCTCGAAGCCCGGATCAAGGCCTACCTCCAGGTGGGCGAGCGGGAGACGGCCTCGAGGTTCGCCCTCGAGCTGCAGAAGGCGAAGAAGGAACTCGCGGAGAACGAGGCCCAGCTCAAGCTCCACGAGACCGCCTACACCAACAACGTCACCAAGATCCAGCACGCCACCAAGAAGCTGGCCGATCTCAAGCAGAAGATCCAGAAGTATGACGCCGAACTGAAGCTCTCGCGGGCCGAGGCGGAACTCGCCAAGCTCGCCACCAGCTTCAACTTCGACATCACCACCGACTTCGGGCAGATCGAGGACGTGATCCAAGACAAGATCGGGCTCAACCGGGCCAAGGTCCGTGTCGCAGCCGACCTCTCTGGAGAGGGCCTCGAGAACATCAAGCAGGAAGAGGCGGTCGAGAAGGCGATGGCCGACAACGCCCTGCGGCAGTTCGAGATCGACATGGGGATGGTCACGCCCGAGACGGCCGGCGTGAAGGCCGACGACAAGGAGCTGGGCTCCGAGCGGATCACGCAGAAGACCACCTGATCTGCCCGCTTGAATCCGGGAGCCGATCGTGACCAGCCCTGCCACGCCCACCATTCCGTCTCCCAACCCGCCGGCCGCGGCCGCGTCGCCGACGTCGCTGGGCACATCGGCCTCGTCGGCCGGGTCGGGTTCCCTGCCCGACTGGTGCCCGGCCTGGGCGGAACGCCTCGGCGACGCCTACCTCTCCGGCACCAGCTGCGTCTTCCTGATGCACGGCAACGTCCGCGACCTGGTGCCCGTCGCGGCCCCCGCGGCGAATGGGGCGACCGATCCCTCGGCCTGGGGCACGGTGCCCGATTTCCTGGCCCGGGAGATGTTTGGCCGCTGGGACATCGTGCTCGCGTACGACGTCGGCAAGGGGCTGCGGCCGCTTGCCGGTCCCGACCCGAACCGCCTGCGGACGATGGCACAGTGGCTCACGGAGCGGATCGGCAACGCGGCCACCTGGCCCCGCGATCCGGATCAGGCGGTGGCGGCGATCGACGCCATCCTGGAGCGCAACCTGATCGACCCGCCCGAGCAGCGGAAGCGGATTGCCATCGTGCTCGACTACGCGCAGTATCTCGTGCCCGACGGCGAGGCGGCGTCGCGGAGCGCTGCGAGCCGGCTGGTGCGGGTGCTCGGCTGGGCGACCAATCCGCTCTTGCGGCGGGTGAACGTGGCCGTCGTGCTGCTCGCCGACACGATCTCGGAGGTGCACCCGCGGCTCGTGCAGAATCCGGCGATCACCA
Source organism: Pirellulales bacterium (assembly GCA_040397585.1). Taxonomy (GTDB): domain Bacteria; phylum Planctomycetota; class Planctomycetia; order Pirellulales; family UBA1268; genus QWPN01. The sequence continues at coordinate 6,244 of JBBAVS010000070.1, read as the reverse complement.
CGATCGACGTGCCGATGCCCGATGCGGCCGAGCGGGAGCGATTCGCGCTGGCGACGGCGGCCGCGGCGGGCATGAAGCCGGAGCGGATGGACGAGGTGCGGCGGGTGGCCGCGGTTTCGGGTGGACTCACGCTCGAGAGCCTGCGGGCCGTGATCACGCTCTCCGCCCGCGAGGGGACGGCGGCCGACGGCCCGGAGTTCACGGCCCGCAAGAAGGACCTGATCGAGCGTTCGTGCCACGGGCTGATCGAGTTCATCCAGCCACGGCTCACGCTCGACGCCGTGGCCGGGCACGTCGATGCCAAGCAGCGGCTCGAGTCCGACGCCCGGGCGATCAAGCGGGGCCAGTTCGAGAGCGCCCCGATGGGCTACCTGATCTGCGGGCCGGTGGGCACCGGCAAGAGCTTCATCGCCGAGTGCTACGCCGGGAGCGTGGGCATTCCGTGCGTGGTGCTGAAGAACTTCCGCAGCAAATACGTGGGCGAGACCGAGGGCAACCTCGAGCACGCCCTCGGAGTGCTGAGGAGCCTCGGCCCGGTGGTCGTCGTGATCGACGAGGCCGACGCGGCGCTCGGCAATCGCCAGAGCGACGGCGATTCCGGCACGAGCGCCCGCGTGTTTTCCATGATCGCCCGCCAGATGGGCGACACCCGCTACCGCGGCAAGATCGTCTGGATGCTGCTCACCAGCCGGCCCGACCTGCTGCCCATCGACCTCAAGCGGCAGGGCCGGGCGGAGGTGCACATTCCGCTCTTCTATCCGCACGATCAGGCCGAGATGGACGCGATGTTCGCGGCCATGGCGCGGAAGAGCCACGTGAAGCTCGCCCCCGGCCTCCCCGGGCCGATCGATCTCGACCTCGGCCTTTCCGGGGCCGACATCGAGAGCATCGTGCTGGCGGCGCGACGCAAGGGCCTCGAGCGGGCCGCCGATGCGGGAGCCCCGAATCCCGACACGATCTCCGCCGACGACCTGAAGGCGGCGCTCGACGATTTCATGCCGAGCGCCCAGGGGCTGGAGAAGGAGATGCAGGAGATCGCGGCGGTGCTCGAGTGCACCGAGAAGCGATTCCTCCCCGAACGCTGGAAGGAGCAGGTGAGCAAGCCGGGGGGCCGGTCTCGCCTGCAGGAGCGGCTCGCGGCGATCCGCGAGGTGGTCGGCTCCTGAGCCCTTTTTTCACGACCCTTTATCGATCCCCCGCCCACCCGAGGAGCAGTTTCATGGCAGCCAAGACACCCTGGTTCGACGACTCGACCGAGACACCCCTGATCGCGGAGTATGCCCGCAAGCTCGACTCCTTCCTCGACGCGGTCGCCGACATGCGGATCGAGACCCGCGAACTCGATGAGCAGGAGAAGCGGGTGGTGGCCCTGATGAAGGAGGTGGAGCCGCTCCTCTCGCCCGAGGCCCATGAGAAGGTCACACGGCTGCTCTGCGAGGTGACGGCCTACGACCTGATGCATGCCCTGCACATGGCCGGCCACGCCCGGCCGAAGACCACGTTCCGCGGCTGAGCGACCGCGGCAGTCGCCGCGGCCAGGATTTCCCCGTTCCCAGAGGCTCGAGCATGTCCAGTCAACCCAAGGCTCCTTACTGGCTCGCCGTGTGGGCCGTGATCCTCGGCCTCGTGGCCCTCGCCGCCTGGCGGGCGGGCATGCTCGAGCAGTTCGGCTTCGGCCGTCCGGGCCCGGGCGGCCAGCGGCCCATGGCCGCGGGCGGCAACGCGGGCGGCCCGGCCGGGGGCGGCGCTGAGGGGGGCAGCACAGGCGGCGGTGCGGAGGGCATGACCGAGGCGCCGGACGTCGCGGTGCCCACGACCGTGAAGGAATACACGTTCAAGCCCGCCGAGCGGCTCCCGCCGGTGAAGGGCGTGAGCGGCTACAAGCCGCTCGAGGACGATACGGTACGGTTCGCGCTCAACGTCTGGGCGGGCTGGGCGCCGATCATCCGGGCCAACAACGGGTTCAAGCCGGGCAAGGTCTGGCAGGCCCCGGGTGGCAAGCCCTTCAAGATGGAGCTCGTGCTCATCGACGATCCCGTGCAGATGCGCGACGCCTACGCCGCCGGCGAGGTGCACATCGGCTGGGCGACACTCGACATGCTGCCGCTGTTCGTGGACAGCTTCGCGAAGGACTCGCGGATCATGCCCCGCGTCTACCAGCAGGTGGACTTCTCGAACGGCGGCGACGGGATCGTGGTCCGCGACACGATCAAGACCGTGAAGGATCTCGCCGGCAAGAAGATCGTGTTGGCACAGAACTCGCCGAGCCAGTTCTTCGCCCTCAACATGCTCGTCGCGGGCGGCCTGCAGCCCGCCGACGTGGAGATGGTGTTCACGAGCACCGCCTTCGAGGCGGCGGCCGCCTTCAGCCGCGACAAGAGCATCGCGGGGTGCGTGTCGTGGGCCCCCGACATCTACAACCTCGCCGACGCGAAAGGCAACCGGATGCTGGTCACGACCCAGACCGCCAACCGCCTGATCGCCGACATCTGGTTCGCCCGGGCCGACTTCGCCAAGGACCATCCCGACAAGGTCGAGGCGATCGTGCGGGGCATCTTCGACGCGATGACCGAGCTCAAGTCGGAGACCGCCCGCACGGAGGTGGCCCAGCTGATGGCCGACGGCTACACCATTCCCCCGTCCGACGCGCTCTCGATGCTGGGCGACGCCCACAGCACCAACTGGGCGGAGAACTACCAGTTCTTCCTCAACCGCAACAACCCGGCCAACTTCGAGCGGATCTGGAAGCAGGCCTACATGCTCTATCGCCGGATCGGCGCGATCGCCAACAACCCCGTGCCGTTCGACCAGGTGATGGACTTCTCGGTGATCCAGAAGCTCGGCCAGGAGCCCAAGTACGCCGACACGAAGGACGAATACGCTCTCTCGCTCCCCCCCAAGACGGTCCAGCAGATCCGGGCCGAGAACGAGGAGATCCTCACCAACACGATCGTGGTCCACTTCTTCCCCAACAGCGCGGAGCTGCGGAAGAAGGTGATCCGGCGGATCGACGGCAAGGACGTGGAGGAGCCCTATGACGCCCGTGTCGACCTCGTGATCGACGAGGCTGCCGCCCTCGCCAAGCAGTTCGGCAACGCCCGGATCGTGGTCGAAGGCCACACCGACTCGTCGATGCGCGGCGCGGTGCCGGCCGCGATGGTCAAGGAGCTGTCGCTGGAGCGGGCCCGGGCCGTCAAGGACGCGCTCGTTGAGAAGTTCAAGTTCGACGACAACCGGTTCGCGGTGGACGGGCTCGGCTGGGACCGGCCGGCTGACGACGACCATCCCGACAACCACGCGCTCAATCGACGCGTTGAGATCAAGGTCTACGCCGCGGAAAAGGAATGACCACCGCCCCGGCATCGTCGGCGTTGCCGGTTCCGCCGACCGCGGAGCCGGCCAGGCCGCTGCGGGGCGAGGTGCCCGCGGCCACGGGACTGTTCTGGGGCGTGACCTGCATCGCCTGCGTGCTGGCGCTGTGGTTCGTGGCCACGGCCGAAGGCATGCGGCCGGGGGCTGGCCCGGAGGGGGCGACCGGTCCGGAAACGCGGCTCATCAGCCCCACCACGCTGCCGAGCCCTGCCGAGACCCTGCGGGCCCTCCCGACCACGTTCGGCGAACGGCGGCTCGTCGCCAATACGCTGGTGACGCTGCGGCGGGTGTGCCTGGGCTTCGGCCTGGCGGGGCTCGTGGGCGTGCCGCTGGGGGTGCTGGCCGCCTGCTTTCCGGCGGTGCGGTCGTTCGTGGCGCCGCTCACCATCTTCGGCCGCAACATACCGGTGGCGGCGCTGATCCCGTTGACGTTCTTCTTCTTCGGGATCGGCGAGTTTCAGAAGATGATGTTTCTGTTCATCGCCAGCGTGGCCTTCGTGGTCAGCGACACCACCGCCGCGGTGCTGGAGGTGCCACAGCGCTACGTCGATACCGCGCTCACGCTGGGGGCCTCGCGGCTGCAGATCATCCTCAAGGTGCTCGTGCCGCTGGCGGCGCCGGCGATCTTCAACTCGCTGCGGCTGCTGTTCGGCATCGCCTTCGGCTACGTGATGCTCGCCGAGGTGGTGAAGCTGGGGGGCGGCACGGGCGGCCTCGGCGACCTGATCAACGTGTCGCAGCGTCGCGGCGAGCGGGAGCCGATCCTGATCGTGCTCGTCGTGATCCCGCTGATCGCCTACGCGATCGACCGGGCCCTGTGGTGGCTGCAGTGCGATCTGTTTCCCCATCGCTACGGGGGCCGCGGCCTGCTGCCCCGGCTCGTCGGCCGCCTGCTGCACGGTGCCGCGGCCGCGCCGGAGGTGGCGGCATGAGCGATCCCACGCCGGCCACCCCCGCTCCCACGCCCGACCCGCCCACGCCGGCCGCCCCGGCGGCGAGCGAGCGGCCGCCGGCGGTCGAGTTTCGCCATGTCAGCAAGATCTACGGCGAGGGCCTGCCACGGGAATACCTGGCGCTCGCCTCGGTGAGCTTCAGCATCCCCGACGTGGTGGACCACGGCGAGATCTCGTCGTTCCTGGGGCCGAGCGGCTGCGGCAAGAGCACGGTGCTCCGGCTGGTGGCCGGACTCGAGCCGCAGCATCCGCCGACGAGCGGCACGGTGACGGTGCTCGGGCGGCCTGTGGTGGGCCCTGGCGCGGACCGCGGCATGGTGTTTCAGGACTACACGAGCTTCGACAACCGCACCGTGCTCGACAACGTGGTCTTCGGGCTCGAGTGCCGCGGGGTGCCGCGGCGGGAGCGGGAGGCCGAGGGCCTGGAGTGGATCGCGAAGGTGGGTCTCGATCCGCGGCGCGACCGGGGCAAGTATCCCCACGAACTCTCCGGCGGGATGCGGCAGCGGGTGGCGATCGCCCGCACGCTGATCCTCCGCCCGCGGGTGATCCTCATGGACGAGCCGTTCGGGGCCCTCGACCCGGCCACCCGTCTCGACATGCAGGACCTTCTGGTGAAGCTCTGGCGGGAGGTCGAGTCGACCGTGCTCTTCGTGACCCACTCGGTGGAGGAGGCGGTGTATCTTGGAGACCGCGTGTTCGTGATGGCGACCACGCCCGGCCGGATCGTGGACGAGATCCGGATGCCGGCGGCCTCGGCCCCGGCCCGCGAGGTGCAGTCGGAACCGTGGTTTCACGAGCAGGTCACCGCCCTGCACACGCGGATCGAGCAGGTCGAGGCGGCCGCCAAGCGGCCCAACGGAGCGAGGCGATAGTGTTCAGCCGCGTCGGTGCCTACCTGAAGACCGCCTTCACCACGAGGTGGAACCTGCTTCTCTTCGGCGGCGGCCTGGCCGCGGCGTTCATCAGCGGCTTCCCGGGCATCATCCTCCCGCTGGTCGCGGCCGGCGAGGTGTATTACCTCGCCAGCATGCTCGCCAACGACCGCTTCCGCAGTGCCGTCGAGGCGCAGGACGCGAAGTCGCGCCGGGCGACGGAGGCGGCCGGAGCCCGCGACGCCTACGAGCGAATCCGCAAGAACCTGCCCCCCACGCTGCTCAAGCGGTTCGATCAGCTGCGGGATCACTGCCTCAAGCTCGTGGAACTCGGCGGCAGCATCCGCGGCCCGGATGGCAGCGGCCCCGACAAGACGGCCCTGGAATCACTCGACCGGCTGCTCTGGGGCTACCTGCGGATGATCTGGGGCGCCAACACGCTCTCCGACTTCCTCGACCGCACCGACGACGGCGCGATCCGGGCACGGATCGCCGACCTGGAGCGGCGGCTGGCCCGGCTGCCGAAAGACGATCCCTCGTCGGCGGCGATGCGGAGTACGCTCGAAGACCATCTCGCCACGAGCCGCGAGCGGCTCCAGAACATCGACGAGGCCAGGCGGAAGCTCGACCTCGTGGCTGCCGAGATCGAGCGGCTGGAGGCCAAGATCGCCGCCCTGGCGGAGAGTTCCGTGGCCAAGCGGGACGTCACCGACATCGCTCAGCGGGTGGACGAGGTGGCCGAGGGAATGCGGAAGACCGACGAGACGATGCGGCAGCTCCAGCTCCCGCCGGAGCTCGAGGACCTCGACGAGCCCCCCGCCATGCTCCGCGAAGAGGCGTAGGTCGCGCCGCTCGGGCCGCGACCTCCGCTCCGTCAGGAAGCCCAATCGCGTGAGCGATGGGGACTGCCCGAAAGTGGCCGCAGGTTCTCTGAAGTGGCCGCAGGTTTTCAACCTGCGGGTCGTTCGGGTGGCGCTCCGCTCGGGGCTGCCCATACCCCGTCGCCGGACGCTCGCTGCGGGCTCCGCCCTCCGCTCGCTCGGT
>JBBAVS010000069.1:0-21200 GCA_040397585.1 Pirellulales bacterium | reverse complement strand
GGTTTTCAACCTGCACATGCCTGGTTCCGCAGGTTGAAAACCTGCGGCCACGTGGGACACCTGTGGCCACGTGGGACACCTGTGGCCACTTCTACCGATGGCTGGCCTTCAGCCAGGCCACGCAGAGGTCGGGAAAGTCGCTGAACAGGCCGTCGATGCCGGCCTCGTCGAACAGGACGCGGAGCGCCTCGTCGGTGTCGGTGGCGAACGCCGGCAGCTTGTCGCGGCGGAAGGTGTAGGCGTGGACGACGAGCCCCGCACGGTGCGCCGCGGCGACCAGCCCGGTTGGCCGGCCGTCGCGGCCGATCACGCGGTCGAGCGGCGGGCCGATGCCATCGACGGTGGCCGCCAGGCCGGCGAGCACCCCGTCGGCCAGCAGCGGATCGGCCGGGCCGGTGGCCCCTGCGGGGGCCTCGCCCACCAGCTGCACGAGCCGGCCCTCCCAGCCGAGTTCCCGCCGCAGCCGCTGCACCTCGTCGGCATCGAAGCACTGCAGGAAGCAGGAATCGTCCTTCGTGGCGAAGCCGTGCTTCCGGAGCACGTCGAGCACGAGCGGGCTGATGTCATGCCCTTCCCGCCGGTGCCATGCCGGCTGCTTGATCTCGGGGTAGATGCCCGTCCGCCGGCCGGTGGACCGATCGAGGCCCGCGAGGAACTCGAGCTCCTCGGCGAGCGTGGCGATCCGGAACGTGCCCGTGCCGGCCGGGAAGCGGCCGGGAAAAACCTGCCGGCCCGTCTGCGGGTCGCGCCGCTCCGAGAACCGCAGCGTGCGGAGCTCGGCGAGCGTGAAGTCGAGGGCGTAGAAGCGGCCGTCGTCGCGCCGCCGCTCGGGGAACCGGTCGGCCACGTCGCAGACCGCGTCGAGGTGCACGTCGTGCAGCACGACGGGGACGTCGTCCTTCGTGAGCACCACGTCCTGCTCGATGAAGTCGGCGGCCTGGCCGTGGGCGAGCGCCTTGGCCTCGAGCGTGTGCTCGGGCAGGTAGCCGCTGGCCCCGCGATGGGCGATCACGATGGGGGCGGCCTGGGCTGCCGCCGCGGCGAGCGTCGCAAGCACCATGATTTCGTGGCGGATCACCATCGCGCGTCCGCGGGCTTCCAACAGGCTTGGAGCGACAGCTTCGAGGGAGAGGCTCAGAGGTAGGTGTTGATCACGTTCTCGAACAGCTCCTGGCGACCGCTGATGTTGGCCTGGGCCTCGCCCTTGGCCAGCATCTCCTTCTCGAGCGACGCGAAGCTCTCGGTGCCGGCCTCGATCCGCTTGCCGAGCGGGCTCGACCACGAGGCATACCGCTCCTCGATCAGTTTCTGGATCGCGCCGTCGGCCCGCATGGCCGCCGCGATCTTCAGGCCGCGGGCGAAGGCGTCCATTCCGCCGATGTGGGCGTGGAACAGGTCCACCGGCTCGAAGCTCTCGCGGCGGACCTTGGCGTCGAAGTTCACGCCGCCCGGGGCGAGGCCGCCGTACTTGAGGATCGACCACATGGTCTGCGTGGTCAGGTAGATGTTGGTGGGGAACTGGTCGGTGTCCCAGCCCACGAGGGTGTCGCCGGTGTTGGCGTCGATCGAGCCGAGGAAGCCCTGCAGGCCGGCGTATTCGAGCTCGTGCTGCATCTCGTGGCCGGCGAGCGTGGCGTGGTTGGTCTCGATGTTCATCTTCACGTGCTTCTCCAGGCCGTAGGTCCGGAGGAAGTTGATGCACGTCGCCGAGTCGAAGTCGTATTGGTGCTTCATCGGCTCGCGGGGCTTGGGTTCGAAGTAGAACTGCCCGGTGAAGCCGATCTCGCGGGCATACTCCACGGCCATGTGCATGAACCGCGCCAGGTGGTCGAGCTCCCGCTTCATGTCGGTGTTCCACAGGCACTGGTAGCCCTCGCGGCCGCCCCAGAACGTGTAGCCGGCGCCGCCGAGGCGGTGCGTGACCTCCAGCGCCTTCTTCACCTGGGCTGCGGCGTAGGCGAAGACCTCGGCGTTGGGGCTGGTAGCCGCGCCGTGCACGTAGCGGGGATTCGAGAACAGGTTGGCCGTGCCCCAGAGCAGCTTCTTGCCCGTCCGCTGCTGGTGGGCGAGGAGCCGGTCGGCCACGACGTCGAGGTGCTTGTTGCTCTCCGCGAGCGTCGCCCCCTCGGGGGCCACGTCGCGGTCGTGGAAGCAGTAGAAGTCGCAGCCGAGCTTCTCGAGGAACTCGAAGGCCACGTCCACGCGGACGAGCGCGGCCTGGAGCGGGTCGCCGTCCTGCTCCCAGGGGCGGATCATCGTGCCGGGGCCGAACGGGTCGCCGCCGGTGCCGCGGAAGGCGTGCCAGTAGGAGACGGCGAATCGAAGGTGGTCGCGCATCGGCTTGCCCTCCACGAGCGCGTCGGCGTCGTAGTGGCGGAAGGCCAGCATGTTCTTCGTCTGCGGACCTTCGTAGCGAATCGTCCCGATGCCTGCGAACGCCTCTGCCATCGACGCGATCTCCTCGTGGTGTGGGGCCGGTAACGGGGGCTAGGTATACCGCGATTCCGGCGGCCTGTCGCGGGCAGCCTCAGCGGACGAACCGGGCGAGCAGGCGGCGGCCCGCGCTGGGGAACCACTCGATCAGGCCGGCGAGAACCGCGGCCTTGCGGGGCATGACAAGTTCCGGGCAACGCCGCTGGCAGGCATCGAGCACCGCGGCGGCGGCGCGATCGGGATCGAGCTGCCTCAGGGGCGCGGCGCCGCCTGGCGCCCGGGCCGCGTCTGGAAGTCCGGCGCGGCGGGCCTCTTCGGCGTAGCGATCGACCGCCCGGTCAGCGGCTGGGTCGTCGGCCGCCCGGCGGATGGGCCCCGGCGACACGAGGAGCACGTGCGCCCCGCGCGGCGCGAGTTCGAGCCGCACGGCGTCGGCGTAGGCCGCCAGCGCCGACTTGGCCACCGCGTAGGGCCCCATGAAGGGCGTGACGAGCTTGCCGGCGAGGCTGCCGATGAAGACCACGTGGCCCCGCGCCGCGACCACGTCGTCGGCCACCGCGCGGACGAGTTCGGTGGCGGCGAAGAGATTGGCCCCGAGATAGTCGCGGAGTTCGTCGTCGGACGTGTCGAGGATCTGCGCCCGCCCGGAGCGGCCGACGCAGCAGAAGAGATCGTCCACCCCGCCGAGTCGGTCAAGGGCCTCCCCGGCGATCCGGTTGCCCTCCCCTGCCCTGCCCAACTCGGCCGCCGCGCCGTGCAGGGCGTCGAGTGACTCGCCCGCCCGGTCGCACGTGTCGAGCGCCCGCCGCACGCCGGCGGACGAGCGGCCGACGATGAGCACGCGGGCCCCGGCGCGGGCGAGATGGCGGGCAAGCACCAGGCCGAAACCGGCCGTGCCACCCGCCACGATCACCCGCCGCTCATGCCATGCCATCGCGCATCCTCGTGGTCGCGAGTCTACCCAGACGGGGCCGCGGCCCGCACACGATCCTCATGAAGCGTCGCTAGCCTGCCGGCGATTCATCCGGCGGTAGGCGTGGAGATCGCGGCATGCACATCGATCAGCATCGTGAGCGGCTCAGGGACCGCATCGCCCTCCAGGCAACGCTCCTCGAGGGGGCCTACGTCGCGGCGGTCGCCGCCGGCGCGGACCGGACCGACGGGCCCAGCGGCCGCACCGCGATGCTGCACGACGACATGCAGAGCGTGGCGGAGGAGGTGCAGGCCGAGGCCACGGAGTTTCTCGTTCGCTTTCGCCCCGTGGCGTCCGATCTGCACTTCGCCACGAGCGTGCTCGGCTGCAGCGCCGACCTGCAGGCCGCCGCCGTCGCCGCGGCGCGGATCGACGTGCTGCACGGCGACGTCGAACGTCGGGTCGCCCGGGCGGCGGTGCCGTCGCTCGACCGGCTGGCATCGTGCGTGTATGTCGTCGTCTCGCTGATGGCGGACGCCGTGGCCGAGTGGGATCCATCGGCCGTCGATGCCGTGACGGAGGCCCAGGGAGAAGTCGCCGCCGTCCGCGAGAAGCTCCGGGGGGAGGTGGCCGCCGCGGTCGTCCGCCTGGAGCCCGACGCCGACACGGTCCTGCGGATCGACACGATCGCCTGCCTCCTCGAGCGGATCGCCGCCGCGTCGGCCGCCTGCACGCGGCGGCTGTCGCGCGGGGTCGCTCCGGGCCAGGCCTCAGTGGTGGTGCGGGCATGAGCGGCGGGCGGCGGCAGGATTGCGAGCCGCAGCGGCTCCGCGCTCATCATTCGCTGATGCATCGCTCACGTGTTTCTCGCACGAACCTCATCACGGCATCATGCGCGGCGGTGAAAACGCCACCGTCGTCGAATGGATTGACCGCCTCGCGAGTCGCGGCGGGACGCAAGACACTCTCCTAGAACTGCCGATGTACGCGATCGGATCACCGCCGCTTCGCCTCGTCAGCCGGTCGCTCGCGGCCGCCGTCACTATGGCCGGCTTGGCCGTCTTGGCAGTCGGCTGCGGTGATCGGTTGCCCACGGTGCCTGTCATCGGCAGCGTGCAGGTGGATGGCAAGCCGGCTGCGGGCGTGCAGGTCGTGCTGCACCCGATCGACACCGCCGACCCGAGGCTCGCGAAACTCCGGCCGACCGGCCGCACGGAGGCCGACGGCAGCTATCGGATTGGCACGTACGAGATGGCCGACGGCGCCCCCCAGGCCGAGTATCGGATCACCGCCGAGTGGTTCGCCGGGGGGCCTGCCACGACCACGAGCGAGACGGCCGACCCGGAGGCCAATGCCGCCGCGACGCAGACCGATCGTCTCGGCGGACGATTCGCCAACCCCGACACGTCGGCGTTCAAGGTGATCGTCGGCCGGCTCTCGTCCTCCATCCCCGCCCTCGAACTTTCGACACGGCCCTCCAAGCCGCCGGGCTGACGCGGCCAGGTGCGTTCGCCCGCTTCTGTTCCGCTCCGCGCTCTCCCCTCCCATTCATCCCCCGCTCCTCCCCTCCCCGCAGAAGGCTCCACGATGCAGACGAACAAGATGACGACGATCGCACGCGCCTGTCTCTCCGCTGCCGTGCTGGCGTTGCCCGTTCCGGCCTGGTCGCAGACGGTGACGACGACCTTCCAGCAGGGGACTGGCGGCTACACCGGCGGCAGCGATCGCACGATCAGCACCGGGAATGCGACGGCGAACGGCACGACCGGCACGATGGACATGAACGACGGAACGAGCGGCGAAGCGCAGTACTTTGTCCTCTTCGACTCCATCGTCGGTTCCGGATCCAGCCAGATTCCCGCGGGCGCGACGATCCTCGACGCCTCGCTCACGCTCAGGACCGGCGGCGGGTCCAACAACCAGTCGGGCGGCAACTTCACGGTCGCCGGACTGAGGACCTCGTTCAGCGGCGGCACCGCGCTGCAGTCGGCGTTTCCCGGGGTGTCGGTCTCGGGGTCGACCACGTCGGCGCTCAACGGCCCCACCTACGCCAACGGCCTGATCACACTCCCGGTGGCGGCCTACCGCGGCCCGGCGCTCAACACTGCCTACTCCGCCTTCGTGGCCCCGCTCGTGCAGCAGTGGGCGAGCGGCTCCACGAACTTCGGCATCGCCGTCCAGCCCCACACGACCGACGCCTGGGTGGTGGCCGCCACCGGCAATGCGACGGTGGCCAATCGCCCCGCGCTCTCGGTCACCTACACGACCGCCCCCACGACCACCTCGTCGATCAAGTCGGGGATGACGTTCGTGACGCTCAACGGCGTGACGAACGTGACGACCGACGCCTCGAACTCGACGACCGTGACGGTCGACGGGGCGACGAATGGCACCCTCCCCGGCGATGCGAACAGCCCCGACCTGCTCGGGCTGGTCAAGGTCGACTCGATCTTCGGGTCGGGCGCGGGGCAGGTCCCCTCCCGGGCGCAGGTGCTCAAGGCCTGGTTCGTCGTCGACACCACGAACGGGTCGAGCGACGAGTCGAACGGCTCGTGGGGCGTCTACCGAATGAACACGGCCTGGTCGGCGACCACGCAGTATTCGAGCTTCACCGGCACGACGGGCCCCGTGGCAGGCACCGACTATGTGTCCGCGGCAACCGCGACGATCGGTGTGATGCCGAAGAACACGCAGGCGTGGGCCGACGTCACCGGCGACGTGAATGCCTGGCAGGCTGGCACCGCCAACAACGGCCTGATGATCCGGGCCATCGGCACCAACAGCGACGGCTGGGTGTTCGCCGGGCCGACCAACTCCGATGCCAACCGCCGGCCCGAGCTACGGACGATCTACACGGTCGATTCGCTCGTCTGGAAGGGCAACGCCTCGAGCAGCTGGGACAAGGGCACGGCGGTCAACGTTGGCGGCACTCAGAACTGGGCCACGCAGACCGGCGGCACCGCCACCAACTTCATCGACACCGATGCGGTGATCTTCGACGACACCGCCGCGGGAACGGGAGCCGTGTCGGTGGTGCTCGACGCCGGCGTCGCGCCGCGGAAGGTGACGTTCGCGGGTGGCACCCGCCCCACGACCGTCTCCGGGACGGGCGGCATCACGGGGGCCGGGCTGCTCGTCAAGTCGGGCACGGGCCGCACGATCCTGGCCACGAACAACAGCTACACGGGTGGCACCACGATCGAGGCCGGCACGCTCCAGATCGGCAGCGGCGGCTCCGCGGGCACGCTCGCCGGCAACGTCGCGATCGCGGCCGGGGCCACACTCGAGTTCAATCGCTCTGGCACCAGCAGCTTCGCGGGCGCGATCTCGGGGAGCGGCGGGATGGTGAAGACCGGCCCCGGCCGAGTGTCGATCACCGGTTCGTCGTCCTTCGAGGGTCCGGTCGTCGTCGCCGCTGGAACGCTCGGCATGGCGCCCTTCACCGCGGCGGGCGGGATCACGGTCGCGAACGGCGCGTCCTTCGCCGTGATCAACAGCGGGTCGGAGCGGACGCTCGTGTCGCCGACGCTCTCGCTGGGAACGACCGCGTCGGACCTGCGGTTCGAGCTCGCCGCTTCGGCCAATCCGCCGGTTCCGCTCCTTTCGGTCACGACGCCGGACGGTCTCGCGCTCAGCGGCGGAGCCCACACGCTGTCGGTGGCCACCAGCGGCGCGCTGTCCGTCGGTCGATTCACCCTCATCGACTACGCCGGAAGCCCGATCACATCCGGCTTCACGCTGGCCGCCCTGCCCCAGCGGCTTGCCGGCAGCCTCGTCTACGACACGACGAACACCACGATCGATCTCGACATCACCGGCCTCGACACGCTCCGCTGGACCGGTCTGTCGTCCGGAGTCTGGGACGTCGGATCGGCGGCCGACATCGGGGGCACGGTCAACTGGGAGCTGGCCTCGTCGTCGTCCGCCACCAACTTCGTGGCCGGCGATCAGGTGCGGTTCGACGACTCCGCGGTGACGAGCGGCGTTTCGCTGGCGGTGGACGTGGCACCGGGGTCGGTCGTCGTCGACAACACGGCCCTCGACTACACCTTCTCGGGGGCGGGCTCGATCATCGGCTCCCCCTCGTTCGTCAAGCAGGGCGCTGGCCGGGCGACCCTCCTCGTCTCCAACTCCTCGACCGGGCTGACGACCGTCTCCGCCGGCACGCTGCAGGTGGGCGACGCCTCCACAACACCCACGGTCGCCGGGCCCGTCGTGCTCGACGGCGGCCTGCTCGACTTCCGGAATGGCACGCTCTCGGGGAGCGCCACCGTCAACACCGCCGCCACCGCCACGTTCGCCTCGGGGACGGTGGCCACGCAGCTCACCGTGGCGGGCGGCACCGCCACCCTGTCGGGCGCGACGCTCGCGGCGGGGGCGACGGTGTCGTCGGGCCTGCTCGCGATCGGCACTGGCGGCACGGCGGGCGGCGTCGCGGGGAACATCGCGATCGCCGCGCCGGGCACGCTGGCCTTCAACCACGCCAACGACCTCACCTACGCGGGCGTGCTGTCGGGCAGCGGCGCGATCACGAAGGACGGCCCGGGCCGGAGTGTGCTCACGGCGTCGAGCACCGGCTACACCGGCACGATCACGATCAACGGCGGCCTCGTGACCGTGGAGGATCCGAATAACAACGCGGGCGACATCAACGCGGTGTCGATCGTGGTCAACAACAGCGGCACGTTTCAGTTCGGCAACGCCACGATCGGCAACCCCGATCTCCCGACCACCACGGTCATCACCGCCAACGCCGGCGGTCGGGTGATCTGGCAGGAGGGTGAGGACCTCGGCGGTGTGCACCTGACGGGCGGCGAGGTCGACCTGCAGCAGGGGGGCATCACCTCGAGCGGCACCACCTCCGTGCAGACCTGGACCTCCGGCCGGCTCACCGGCAGCGGCACCGCGGCGCAGACGTTCGGCGGAGCCACGGCGATCGTGAAGACGACCGGCGGCACGGTCACCGTGGACGGCCTGGCGTCGATCACGTCGACCGGCGGCATGACGGTGGAGGATGGCACGCTAAGGCTCATCGCGGCCGCGAATCTCGGCACCGCGCCGCTCACGCTCGGCGGCGCGGCGACCGCGGGCACGGTCGTGTACGGCGGCTCGACGGCCACGCGGGCCGGCAGCGTCACCCTCGCGGCCGGCGGCGGCACGCTGGAGGTGACGAATCCGGCCGCGGTGCTCACGCTCTCCGGCAGCGTGAGTGGCAGCGGGCCGCTCGCGAAGACGGGCGCTGGCACGCTGCTGCTCGCCGGCTCGAGCGGCTTCCAGGGGGCGTTCACGGTCGTCTCCGGCACCCTCGGCACCACGCCATTCGTGTCAACCTCGGGGGGCGCGGTCGCAGCGGGGGCCGGGCTGACCGTGCTCAACCCGACGACCACGACAACCCTCGCCGTGCCGACGCTTTCGCTCGGTGCGGGCTCCGCGCTCGGCTTCACGCTCTCCGACCCCGGCATTCCCCCCCTGCCGCTCCTCGCGGTGACGTCGCCTGACGGGCTCACGATGTCGGGTTCGGTCACGGTGTCGCTCGCCTCGTCGCAGGCGCTCGGGATCGGCCGCTTCACGCTGGTGGAATACGACGGCACCCCCCTGCCCGCCTCGTTCACGCTCGGCTCGCTGCCGCCGCGGGTGCTGGCGACGCTCGTGAACGACACCGCCAACACGCGGCTCGACCTCGACGTGCTCGGCACCGGCCAGCTCCGCTGGCGGGGTGACGTGTCGTCGGCATGGAACGCCGGATCGGCAGTGGACGTGGGGGGCACGTTCAACTGGGCCGATGCCGCGACGGGCGCCGCCACGAACTTCATCGGCGGAGACCGCGTGCTGTTCGACGACACGGCATCGGCCACGTCGGTGGTCGTTGACGAGGTGCTGAGTCCTACGGAGATCGCCTTCGCCAACTCGGGCGTCGGCTTCAGGCTCTCCGGCAGTGGCGGGATCGCCGGCGGCGTGATCACGAAGACCGGCACGGGGCTGGTCACGTTCGCCGTCGCCAAGACCGGCACGCAGGCCACGACGATCTCGGCGGGCACGCTCCAGGTGGGTGACGCCCTCGCCTCCGGCAGCTTCGCCGGTCCGGTGACGGTGGCGACCGGTGGCACGTTCGACGTCCGCAGCGGCGTGGCCACCGGCCGCGTGACGGTCGCGGGGGGCGTCGCCACGGTCACCGGCAGCCTCGCGGCTGGTGCGAGCGTCACGTCTGGCGACCTGCGGATCGGCGTGGGCGGCACGGCGGGCGGCCTGGCCGGCAACGTGGCGGTGGGCTCCGGCGGGACCATGACCGTGAACCGGTCCGACGCCCTCACCTACTCCGGCACGCTCTCGGGGGCCGGCACGCTCGTGAAGGCCGGGTCGGGGTTGTTCACGATCCTCGCCGCCAGCACGGGGTTTACCGGCACGGTGGTGGTCAACGGAGGCGAGCTCGCCCTCGAGGATCGCGGCCAGGGGGGCGACCTCAACGCCACATCGATCGTGATCAACGACGGCGGCCGGTTCACCTTCGGGGCGCCGGGCAACGCCGACTTCCCCCAGAGCACGAACGTGACGATCAACGCCGGCGGCCTGTTCGACCTGCAGCAGGGTGAGAACTGGGGCGGCCTGATCCTCGACGGCGGCACGCTGCGGATGTCGGGCACGCGGACCGGCGTGAACACCAACCTCGATCGCATGGACTTCCGCGCCGGTCGCGTCGAGGCCTCGTTCACGGGGGGCGGCACCGGCGGCCAGCTCATCCGGCTGGCGTCGAGCCAGTTCCTCCAGAAGTCGGGCACCGGCACCGTCAGCTTCGGGCCCGGCGTGTCGCTCCAGGCCGATCTGCCGGTGAATCTCGAGAATGGCACGCTCGACTTCGACGTCACCGCCCTGCCCGCCTCCGGGAACGGCGCGTTCACGATTGGAGACGTCGGCAATCCCGTCACGCTGCGGGTGTCGGGCGTGGGCACGGGCACCTTCGGCCGCTACGCCTACGTTGGCAATCCGAGCCTGACGATCGACGTGGCCGATGCGGCCGCCACGATGGCCGTGATCGGCACGGTCGAGGGGGGCGGTGCGGTGATCAAGACGGGCAGCGGCACGCTCGACCTCCGGCAGCCGACCGCCCTCACCAACACCACCACCGTCGCCGGCGGCACTCTCCTCCTATCGAACGCGGGAGCCCTCGCCACGAGCGAGACGCTCGTGCAGGCCGGTGCCACGCTCGACGTGGCGAGCGGCGTGACGATGCGGTCGCCCAAGGTGACGGTCGACGGCGGCACGCTCCGCGCGGGCGCGCTCGCGGTCGACTCGGCGAGCGGGGTGACGAGAATCGAGCTTCGCGGCGCCGGTGCGATCGCGGGAGCGCCCGCGGTCACGGTCGGTGCCGGCGGGGCGCTTGTGCTCTCGTCGTCCGCGGCGCAGACGGCCCAGCTCACCAGCCTCTCCGTCGCCGAGACCGCCGGCCTCGTCGATCTCGGTGCCGGCGGGTTCGTGATCGCCGCCGGCGGCATCACGTCGGCCGACCTGCTGGCTGATCTTGCCGCCGGCCGGGGCGATGGGTCGTGGAATGGCACGGCGGGCATCACCTCGAGCCTGGCCGCGGCGTCGGGCGGCAGCCGCACGATCGGCTGGCTGCTCGACGGCAATGACGGGAGCATTCGCGTCGGCTTCGCCGCCGCCGGCGACACCAACCTCGATGGCCTGATCGACATCGGCGACGTGGCCAACTTCCTCGGTGCCGGCCTGCTCGACACCGGCAGCCCGGCCAGCTGGGACACCGGCGACTTCAACCTCGACGGCTTTGTAGACCAGCTCGATCTCGCCGACTTCCTCGGTGTGGGTCTCTACGACGCGGGGTCATACCTGCCCGCATCGTCGTCCGCGGCACCGCTGGCCGCCGTGCCGGAGCCGTCCGTGGCGGGCCTGGCGGTCGTCGCCGCCGCGATGCTTCTGGTCCGCCGGCGGATCTGGCTGCCGGTCAGGGACGGTTACGGGATCCGGGGAGGACGGTCATGATTCGATTCGTTGGGGCGAGGGCCAGCCGTCGCGGGACCGCGATCCCGGGCTTCACGCTCGTCGAGCTGCTCGTGGTGATTGCGATCATCGCCACGTTGATCGGTCTGCTCCTGCCGGCGGTGCAGTCGGCGCGGGAGTCGGCCCGGCGGACGCAGTGTGCCAACAACCTCAAGCAGGCGGGCCTCGGCGTGCATGCCTACGAGTCGGGCAAGCGGCGGATTCCTCCCGGCTGGACCGCGCCCTCGGGCACCAACACCCTCCCGGCCCGGCACAGCTTCTTCACGTTCGTGCTCGCCTACATCGAGCAAGGGCCGATCGCCGATCAGGTCGATTGGGACAAGGACTGGAACGTGGGCAAGAACAGGTCGCTCCTCGCCGCACCGCTCTCCGCCGCGGTCTGCCCGTCGGCGCCGCAGCGGCCGGATCCGGTGGCGGATTATGCCCCCTGTCACAACGTCACGGCGAACGCCTACTCCGCGTTGATCGCCGCGAAGCAAGTCTCGACGCGGACCGACTGGACCGGCATCCTCTGGCCGCAGGCGCGGAAGCGGTCGGCGATCAGCGACGGCCTTTCCAAGACGATCCTGCTCAGCGAGGACGCGGGGCGGCCGTTGGGATTTACCGACGGCAAGTCCAACGGCTCGACGTCCGTAACGGGGGCCCGCTGGGCTGACTGGGAGAGTTTCTACTCGATCCACGAGCAGCGCGGCGGCCAGATGATGAACCTTCACAACAACAACGAAAACTACTCGTTCCACCCGGGGCTCTGCATGTTCGCCATCGGCGACGCCTCCGTGCGGGCCGTGGAGGAGAGCATCGATCCGGAGGTGTTCATCGCCCTGGTGACGGCATCGGCCGGCGACGTCGGCCAGTGACGGGTGCCAGGCCGCGGCGGAGGCCGCCGGCATGACGACCGCGCCGATGGCGGTCCAGCGGTCCTGATCAAACAGCCCTGGGCGGGAGCCGTTCACCCGATGATCTCGCCGGCCCAGAGGAGGCGAAGAAAGTCGGCGACCGGGAGAACGCGACAGGGGTCGTAGGCAGCCTCGCGGGCTCCGAGATAGACGCCATAGGAGCGGACTTTTTTCGGACCGAGTTCCGCTGACAACCGCGCGGGGCCACGGCTCGCCGCAGCGCGCCAGGCAGTCGCTGCCTTGACCTCGATCGCGGTGTAGCCCGAGGCAGTTTCGCAGAGGAAATCGACTTCAATGCCGTCGGGTGTCCGCCAGAAAAACAGCGGATAGCCAAGTCCGCTGTATTCCAGATAGGCGCACAACTCGTTGTGGATGAGCGTCTCGAGGAGAGCACCACGCTCCTCGGGTGACGCCGGATATGGCAGTCGGCCTGAAAGCGCCCGGGCCACGCCGCTGTCGAAGAGATAAAACTTCGGGTGGGCGACCTGCTTCGTGGCCCGTTTGAGTTTCCAAGCCGGCAGCCATGAGCCGAGCAGTGTGTCGACGAGGATCTCGAACCAATTCTGCACCGACTGCCGGCTTACGCCCACGTCGCGGGCAATGCCGGTGGCATTGGTCACCTGCGCGTTCTGCCGCGCCGCAACTTCGAGAAATCGCGCGAAGCCGCCCAGATTTCGGGTGAGCGCCTCGGCTCGGATCTCCTCCTGCAGATAGGTGAGGGCATAGCTTTTCAGAAACACCTTTGGATCACCGCCAGTGACGGCCAAGGGGAGCGATCCAAACTCGATCATGCGGTCGATGTCGGCGCTCGCCCCCATCTCAGCCGATACGAGTGGAAAGAGCCGCCGCATGTCAGCCCGGCCGGCGAGCAGGTTCGTGCCGCCGCGGCGGAGTTTCCGCGCACTCGACCCCGACAGCACGAACCGCAGTCGCCGCAACTCGATCAGCCTGTGCACCTCGTCGAGCAGGGCGGGCACCTTCTGGATTTCGTCGATGGCAACCCAACCGCCGGCGGGCACGCTGGCGGTCTCGCGGGCCAGGAGACCCGGGTCGGCGGCCAGGCGGATGGCCTCAGCGGCATCGAGCAGGTCGTAACTCACGCTGGCCTGGATGGCGGAGCGAATCCAGGTTGATTTCCCGGTGCCACGCGGTCCGAACAGAAAGCACGAGCGGTCGGGGGTCGGGCATCGTCGCGTAAACATAGTTGGCATTTTAGCCGGAAAAACGCCATCAGCAATTGCGGATGAAAGGACGGTGCTTTGGCACTTCCTTCGCCGTTGTCCGCACGGCGTGGCGTGTGAGCCCCGGCTGGCGCCTGTCGGGCCGCCGAAACTGACCACGGCTCGGGCGGTTCGCCGAGGTCACGGAGCCGGTGCGGGCACGAGGGCCTCGTGGTCCGCGGTCGGCGAGCGGCTGTCCCACCACCGCTCGGCGAGGCCGAACGCGAGCGTCATCCCGGCGCCGCCCGGGGAGCCCATCACGAAGCAGCCGGGCTGCGGCTCGGCGGAGAAGTGGATCGGATCGGGACCCTTCGCATAGACGCCGTGCCAGCGGGCCGCGATCGACCAGTCGGGCAGCCGGAGCATGCGACGGGCGTACTCGAGGATCAGCGTGTCGATCGTGTCGGAGTCGAACGGGTCGAGCGGCGCGCCGTAGTCGTGCGAATCGCCGAGGATCACCTCGCCCGCCTCGTTCTGAGACGCCATCACGTGGATGCCGGCGGCATGGTGGTGGGGCAGCGACTCAGCGAGCCGCCGCTTCAGGGCCGGCAGCGACGGGCAGATCTCGAAGCCGGCGTAGTGGGCGAGTGTGAGCCCGCCCGCGACGTGGGGGCCGAGTCGCCAGCCGCCCGGCTGCGGCCGGGTGCGGAGCATCTGCAGTTTGCAGCGGCGGGTTCCCGACGCCGCCCAGACCTCGGGAAACAGCGTCTCAAAATCGGCGCCGCCGCAGACGATCACCAGCGGCGCCTCGAACCGCTCGCCCCGCGAGGTGATCACGCCGGGCATGTCGATGCCCACAACGGTGGTCGAGAACCGCACGTCCACCCCCGCGCGGTCGCGGACGTGCGCGGCGACGGCGGCGAGCGCCCGCGGGGGATCGACGGCGACCTCGGCCGGGCTCCAGAGCACCGCGCGGGCATCGGACGCGACGGCGGGAAACCGCTGCGCCGCCTCGCGGCCGTCGAGCAGTTCACAGGCGACGCCCAGGTCCGGTGCCCGCTCGGCAAATTCAGCCAGTACGGTGGCCTCGTCCTCCTCGAACACCACGTGCAGGCTCCCGCACTCCGCCGCCCAGACCGCGCCGGCGTCGCGGAGCTCCAGCCACCGCGCCCGGCTCCGCAGCGCCAGTGCGTGCCGCTCGCCCGCCGGCTGGCCGACCGGCCAGATCATCCCGAAGTTGCGGATGCTCGCGCCGCGGGCGGCGTCGGAGCGTTCGAGGAGCGTGACGCGGCGACCGCGGCGGGCCCCCTCCCACGCGAACGCGAGGCCCACGATGCCGCCCCCGACCACGATCACGTCGGTCCGCTGCGTCACGGGCTCCCCTCGAGCGTCGCGAGAATGCCCGCCAGATCGCCGATGCCCGAGATCACCGCGTGGGCGCCGGCCGCCATCATCCGCTCCGCGGCAGCCATGAGCAGGTCGGCCCGGCGACCCGCGTCGAGCGCGTCGTGCTCGGCTGGGGAGAGCCCGAGCATGTTGCCCGTCGCCGTGACGCCCACCGCCCAGACGCCGGCGTTTCGCGCGGCCTCGATGTCGGCGAGCGTGTCCCCGACGGCCACGACCGCCGCGGGGGGCCAGATGCCCGTCTTCTCCATCGTGCGGAAGATCATCCACGGCGCCGGACGTCCCGCGGCCACGTCCGCCGCGCAGGCGGTCGCGTCCGGGACGAAGCCCTGCCGCCGCGCCGCTTCGAGCACGACCGCCGTCATGGCCGCGTCGTAGCCGGTCGTCACGGCCACCGCGATGCCGGCCTCCCGCAGGGCCGCCACGGCCTCGAGCGTGCCGGGGATCAGGTCGGCGAACCGCGGCAGCGACTCGAGCTGGAGCGGGATGAACTCCGCGTACAGCCGGTCGAGGTCGGCCTCGGTGAACGGCCGGCCGTGGGCCGTCATCCAGGCGGCGGCGATCCTCGGCGATGCCGCGAGGGTGGCGATGTGGTCGCGCTTGGCGGTGCCCATCGGGCCGCGGGCCTCGGCTGTCGTGATCGCGACCCCGTGGGCAGCGAACACGTCGATGAACACGCCCGCCGGGGCCGACGAACCGAAGTCGATCGTGGTCCCGGCGAGGTCGGCGACGACGAGGCGAATGGTGGCGGGCATGACGTCAGACGGTGCGGAGCCGAAGCTCCGGCCGGAGGACGCCGCGAATCAGCGGAATGAACTCGTCCACCGCGGGCGTTTCGGCCCCGGGAACCTTCGCCTCGTCATCCCAGCGGCGCAGCCGCACCGCCGCCTCCCAGTGTGGATTCTGGCGAAACTCCTCCTGGGCGGCAGCGTCCATCGGGCCCCCCTGGAGCATCAGGCTCGTGATGCTCGGCTCGCTGAGGATCGCCATGTAGCCCGGATCGGACCCGGTGAGATACCGCTTGGCATCCACGTGGAGTCGCACGGGCTCCGTGACGTCGAGATCGAACCACGGCGCGAGTTTGCGGGCGGCCGTCACCTCGTGGGCGTCGTCGATCCCCTCGTCCGGCGCGTCGTCCGGCAGTTCGTGGAGCATGTGGCCGAGGTCGTGCAGCAGGGCGGCGACCACGAGCGGATCGTCGGCCCCGTCGCGGAGCGCACAGGCGGCCGCCTGCAGCGCGTGCTCCCGCTGGTTGACCGATTCGCCGCCGTATTCGGAGTCGCCCTTCTCCGTGAACACCCTCACGATGGCCTTTATCGGATCTTCCGTCGTCGTCTTCGTCGTCATGGCACACCTCGCGAACGGGCTCGGGGCGAACGGGCACGGATCGTCGGGAGTCTAGCGACAGGCCGCGGCCCGCAGTGTCAGTTTTTCGTGAGGTCGCCGCGACCGGGGCAGGCCCGCGGCATAATGCCGCCCGCGTCATGACCGCCGCGGCGGAGCGGGGTCCATTGGCGGAGCCTTCGAGGAGGTTGGCCGATGTCCGGCACGGGTGTCATGACCGGGCAGACCGCCAGGATCGCGGTGCTGACGGAGCCGGGCCGTGTGCTCCAGCAGCGACGCGTGGCGATCCCGCCCCTCGCCGCCGGTGAGCTGCTCGTCCGCGTCGCGGCCTGTGCCATCTGTGGAAGCGACCTGCACACGTTCCACGGGCGGCGTCCCCATCCTCTGCCCACGATTCTCGGGCACGAGATCGCCGGAACGGTCGTGGCGACGGGGCCGGAGGCGTCGGTCACGGACGTCCGCGGCGCACCGGTGGCCGTCGGCGATCGGGTGACCTGGGGCGTGTGCGTGTCGTGCGGCGTGTGCGATCGCTGCCGGAGAGGACTGCCGCAGAAGTGCCGGCACGTGTTCAAGTATGGGCATGCCGACGACGCCGCGCATCCACTGGCCGGTGGCTTCGCTGATCACGTGCTGCTCCGCCGTGGCACGGCGGTCGTCCGGCTCCCGGAGGGGCTCTCGGCCGCCGCAGCCGCCACCGCCAGCTGCGCGGTCGCGACGGCGGCGGCGGTGCTGGGCGCGAGCGGCGGCGTTCGCGGCCGCTCGGTCGTGGTCCTGGGCGGCGGCATGCTCGGGCTCTCGGTCGCGAGCCTGGCCGCGGCCGGCGGGGCGGCGTCGCTGACGGTGGTCGACGCGCGGCCGGAGCGGCTCGACGTGCTCGCGTCGGTGGCGCCGACCGCCAACACCGTGCCCTGGCCGGCAGCGGCCGGGGTCCTGGAGCGGCTCGTCACCGGGATGATGATCTCCGACGGCGCCGACGTCGTCGTCGAGGCTTGCGGCACCGCGGTCGCCGTGGCGGCGGCGACCCGGCTCGTGGCGACGGGAGGCACGTGCGTCCTCGTGGGGACGGTCGGGCCCGTGGGCGACGTGCCCTTTGATCCGGAGCGGCTCGTCCGCCGGCAGGCGACGCTACGGGGCGTGCACAACTACCGCCCCGACGATCTCGCCACAGCGGTGGATCATCTCGCCTCGGCAGCAGGCTCCGGGCTCGCCGCGGTCGCGGGCCCGGTGCTGCCGCTCGCGGCGATCGACGAGGCGCTCGCGGTGGCGGACAGCGGCGCGCGGGTGCGGGTCGTGGTGGCGCCATGACGCCGCCGCCGGCCGCGACACGCGGGGCGGTCGCATCCCGAGCGCTCGCGGGCTGGCAGGTCCGCGTGTTCGTGGCCACGTGGCTGGGCTACGCCGGCTTCTACCTGACGCGGAAGAGCCTCTCCGTGGCGAAGGTGGAACTGAAGAAGCCGGAAGTCTGGGGGCTGTCCAACGAGACGCTGGCCACCGTCGATGGCGGCTATCTCGTCGCCTATGCCCTCGGGCAGTTTCTCTGGGGCGTGCTCGGCGACCGGCTCGGCACCCGCCGCGTGGTGCTTGCGGGTATGGCGGGAAGCGTGGCCGTCGCCGTGGCGATGGGGACGGCGGCGTCGGTGGCCGGATTCGGCCTGTTGTTCGCGCTCCAGGGGGTGTTCCAGTCGAGCGGCTGGGCCCCGCTCACCAAGAACATGGGCGAATTCTTTCCGCGCCGCGTCCGGGGCCGCGTGATGGGATTCTGGTGCACCAACTTCGCGCTCGGGGGGATGATCGCCGGCATCGTGGCCGGCGTGGCGGCGAAACAGGGGGGCTGGCGGATGGCGTTCCTCGTGCCCGCTGGCCTGCTCGCGGTGGTCTGGCTCGTGTTCGCGGCCCTGCAGGCCGACCGGCCCGAGGACGTGGGCCTGCCCTCGCCCGATTCGGCGTCCGGCGACGACGAGGCCGTGATCGTGGCGGGCGAGCAGGTCGCCGACGAACCGGAAGGGGCGTGGCGCACGATCCTCGACGTCGTGACCTCGCCCACGGTGCTCGTGATCTCGTTCGTCTACCTCTTGGTCAAGCCGCTCCGCTACCTGCTGATGTTCTGGGCCCCGGTCTATCTCAACGAGCGGCTCGGCACTGACGTCGCCGAGAGCGGCATGCTCGGCAGCCTCTTCGATCTGGCGGGGCCGGTCGGGATCATCGCCGGGGGCTGGGCGAGCGATCGACTGTTCGGCACCCGGCGGTTTCCCGTGATGGCGATCACGCTCGTGGCGGCCGGCCTCGCGCTCGCCGCCCTGCCCTGGATGCCGCCTACCCGGGGGGCCGTGGGTGCCATGCTGTTCGTGATCGGGCTGCTCGTCTACATCCCCGATTCGCTCGCCAGCGGTGCCGCGGCGATCGACTTCGGCACCCGCCGGGGCGCCGCGACGGCCGCCGGCATGATCAACGGGTGCGGTTCGCTCGGTGGCGTGGTCGGCGGCACGCTCCCGGGCCTCGTGGCCGCGACGACCGCCGACGGCCGCACGCCCTGGAACGTGCTCTTCCTCGCGCTCGCCGCCGGACTCGTGATCGCCGGAGCGGCCGTGGCCCCGCTCTGGAACCGGCTGCCGCCGCGGACGCGTCGCTCGTGAGCGCCGGATGGCGGCCGCCGCGACACACAGAGGAGCACGCATGCCAGTGACGCGATCCAGACGAACGGGGTTCAGGAAGGTCGGCCGCCCGGTGCGTCTCGGCGGCTGCTGCCTCGCCGTGATCGTCGCCGGATGGTGTTCGTGGGCGACGCACGCGGCCGAGCCGACGACCCTGCCGACGGGCGCCACGCTCTCGCCGCGACGCGTGGGCCCATTCGTCCAGCGGGTCGCGGAGCACCGCGCCCTGCCGCCCGGCCTCCCGCCGCGGTTCGTTCCGCAGCGGGTGTGGATCGGCGACGAAGGCCTCGTGCACGTGGGCGACGGGCAAGCCGCGTTTCGCCTTGCTGACGGCCGATTCACGACGGCCGCCGCCATGCCGCCGCCTCGCGATGGCGGCGAGAATCTCGTCGGGGTCGCGCCGGAGGCGGTCGTCCGCCAGGTGGCGCGGCGGCGGGACGGGACGGTCGCGGCGGCGACGTCCGCCGGGCTCTTCGAGCGCGACGCCGACGGACCGTGGCGGCGGCTCGCGCCCGTTGACAGCACGGGGTTGGTGTGGGCCGCGTCCGACGTGCGCGGCGTGGCGTACGACAGTCACGACCGTCTGGTCGTCGTCGTGCCGGCCGGTATCGCGAGGCGGGGCGACGCCGGCTGGGAGTTCTTCACCGGAGGCGAGGGCCTTCCGGTCAGCGATTTCAGCGGCGCGGCCGCGGCGGCCGACGGCACCGTCTGGTTCGGCACGGGGCATGGGCTCGTCGAATGGTCGGGCGACGCCTTTCGGTATCGCCAGGGGCCGCGCTGGCTGCCCGGCGACGTCGTCCACGATCTGGCGGTGACGTCTGCCGGCGACGTGGTCGTCGCCACCGACGGCGGCATTGGCTGGATCGCGGCGCGGCCCACCACGCTCGCCGCCAAGGCGCGGCACTACGAGGCGGTGATCGAGGAGTCGATCGCCCGCACCGAGCATGGATTCGTGGCCACCGCCGCGCTCGAAGTGCCCGGCGACGCGGCCACAGCCCGCCGCACCGACGACGACAATGACGGCCTCTGGACGGCGATGTATGGAGCGGCCCAGTGCTTCGCCTACGCCCACGATCGCTCGGCCGACGCGAAGCGCCGCGCCGACCGGGCCTTCCGCGCCCTGGCCTTCCTCCAAGACGTGACGCAGACCGGCACGCCGGCGCCGCCGGCCGGCTTTCCGGCCCGGACAGTGCTTCCCGGCGACGGCCCCGATCCGAACGTCGGCCAGCAGGAACGCGACCGCCAGGTTCGCGACACCGACCCGCACTGGAAGTCGCTGGAACCGCGCTGGCCGAAGACGGCAGATGGCCGCTGGTGGTGGAAGGCCGACACCAGTTCCGACGAACTCGACGGCCACTACTTCTTCCTCGCGGTGTATCACGATCACGTCGCCGCCACGGCCGAAGAGAAACGGGCGGTCCGCGTTACCGTGGCCCGACTGACCGACCATCTCGTCGATCACGGCCTCCAGCTCATCGACCACGACGGCCGCGTGACGCGATGGGGTGAGTTCTCTCCCGCCGCGCTCAACCACGACCGGCGTTGGGTGGCGGAGCGCGGCCTCAACTCGCTGAGCATGCTCGCCTACCTGGCGATCGCCGGGCACGTCACCGGGGATCCGCGCTACATGGCGACCGCGGCAGCCCTCCGCCGCGAGCACGCCTACGACGCCAATGCGGTCGCGCCGAAGGTGCATCTCGGCGTCGGGTCCGGCAACCAGTCCGACGACGAGATGGCGTTCATGAACTTCTATCACCTGGTGCGCTACGAGTCCGATCCCGGCTTGCAGCAGGCCTACCTCGCCGCCTTTCGCCGGTCGTGGCTGCTCGAGCGTCCCGAGCGGAATCCGTTTTTCCACTTCGCCTATGCGTCGACCTGGCAGGCGGTCGCAGGGGGCCGCGCCGATCCGTCGGTTGCCGGCGCGTGCGGCGGCGGCGACTGGCTCGACGACTCGCTCGAGTCGCTCGTGCTGCTTCCCTTCGACCGCTGCGACTGGCGGCACACCAACGCCCACCGGCTCGACGTCGTGCGGTTGGCGGAGGCGCAGTCGATCGACCCCGGTCACCCCGACGTGGTGCCCCGCGGCTGCCGCGTCGACGGCAGGGTGCTCCCGGTGGACGAGCGGAGCTTCGCCCACTGGAACACCGACCCGTGGCGGCTCGATCAGGGGGGCGATGGCCGTGAGCTCGCCAGCGGCACGGTGTTCCTGCTGCCCTGGCACATGGGGCGGTATCACGGCTTCCTGGCCGATGACTGAGGGCCCGTCGGGGGGCGACTGGGGCATGCACCCCCGCCGCGGACCGTCCTCACGCATCGCTCACACCACCCATGGGACACTGCCCGGATGTCCGGCTGCGGACCACGGCGCGAACCACCGGTTCGGCGT
>JBBAVS010000068.1:6417-21514 GCA_040397585.1 Pirellulales bacterium | reverse complement strand
TGCCCGCGGTGAACACCAGGTTCAGATCGTTGCCGCTCTGGGCGATGGAGAACGTTCCACCGGCGAGGTCGTTGACGAATCCTCCCGACCCATTGGTCGCGCTGGAAGTGATTAGGAACTTGTCGGAAGCGAAGCCGGTGATGCCACCGGCTGCGGTCGCGATCGTCCACGAATAGTTTGCCAACGGGTCAAAGTTGGTGGCCGAACCGCTCGCCGCGGCCGTGCCTGAGACCGTCGCCAGGTTGATCTTGAAGGGATCGGCGGAGGTCGAGTCGATCGAGAGGGTGCCGCTGACCGCCAGCAGGTCCCAGGCGTCGGTGGCACCCGCAACGCCTGTGCCCGACATCATTTGCCAGTTGTAGTTGACGCCGCTTCCCAGTGAGAGCGGGCCGGACAGCGTGAGCGTACCAACGCCGAAGCCAGGCTTCACTGTGGCCGTGGAGGCGAGCGACACGAGGCCACCGACGGTTCCGGAGCCACCGAGGGTCGCGTTGGCGGAAACGACCACCGGCCCCGTCGCCAACGACTGGTCCCCGTTCACGTAGAGTTCGCCGGTCGTCACACTCGTCGTGCCCGTGTAGGTGTTCGACCCTTCGAGGACGAGCACCCCGGAGGTACCTGAGCCCGACTTGATCAGGCCCCCCGACCCACCGAACACGCCCGAGAGCGTCACGCGGCCGACCGCGTTGGTGCCGCCCTGCGTCGTGTCAAACGTCAGGTCTCCGGTGAGCGTGCCACCCGACGAGATCGTCAGGCCCGTCGTGCTCTGATCGTCGTTATTGAGGAGAATCGAACCGGACGAGGGGAGCGTGACGTTGGTGTACGTCACAACCGTACCGGTCGTCGATCGGTTGGTAAGCCCACCGCCGCTTTCCACAGTGACGGCGTTGGTCACCTGACCGGAGGTGGGAGCCGTGCTCTGGCTTGTCAGCCGGACGCCGTTACGCACCGTCACGCTGCCGGTACCAAGGGCGTTGGAGCCCTGAAAAAAAGTTCTGACGCCCGAATTCGATGCGAAATCCCAGTTCACATTCGTCGCACTTCCGCTGACATTCGTGAGCGTCAGGGCGTTTGATCCCGTCACTGTCGCGGTGTTACCCGCACCGGTCAGCCGCCCGCCATACAGCATCGTAGTACCGTTGACGCTGAGCGTGCCGCCGCCGGATCCAATCGTGATGCCACGGTTCTGGGTCAACGTGCTCACACCATTCGTGCGGAGAGTAGCGCCATTTGAGATCTGGAGCCGGCTGGGAAAGAACGAGCCGGGAGCCGCCCCGAGTTGATTGTCCTTGCTGATCTCCAGCGTGCCATTCGTGATCGCCACGTTGGTCGAGATGTTATTCCCCGTCGACGACAAGATGAGCGTCCCAGTACCGTTCTTGACGAGCATCGCGTTCAATGGCGTCCCGCTCTGGATCAGGCAGGCAATGTTGGCCGTTCTAGAGCTGTTGACCGTGATCGTGGCGTTGTTGGCAGTGCCGTTGGTGAACGTAAACAGCGAGCCGCTGACAATCCAAATCCCCGTTCCCGTTGGCGCGCTGTCAGTACCGAAGACCATGGCCCCGATGGCACGGCTCTGATTGTTCGTCACCGTGACGTCGGACGTGATATCGGGGGCAAACGTGGCGATGCCGGCGGATCCGGTGCCGACGATTCCGCCCGCCCAGTTACTGGTGATCTGCCACGAGCCGCTGGTCGTCGCCGTCCACGTGCCGTCGACGGCCAAGGCCACACGGGGAACCGCTACGACTGCAACGGCGAGCGTTGCCGCCTGCAGCAGCAGCAAAGACACGGCTGCACGGAACGACGTTCGGGGAATCAATGAACGCATGGTTGGCCACCTTGTCGAAGAGAGCTGCGGAAAAGAAAAGACGAAAAGAAAAAGAGGAGCCCGACAGACCAGACGGATCAGCGGTCGAGTGGTTGCGCCACGCTCGCCCATGTGGGCCCGATGCAAAGGTCGCCAATCGCGATCTGACCGCCGCTGGTGAACTCGAGCGAGAGTTTCTCAAACCGAAGGTCGCTATCCACGTCCTCACTCACCAAGGACCATTCGGTTGGTTCCGCCGAGCCGGCGAGTCGATCCGCCGCTATCAGGCTGACGAGCACCTGATCGGGTTGCGAACGGCCCGCGACGATCTTGGCAACCACGGCATACGTCTGGCCGGGGATCTGCGGGATTGAGGCAGTGCTGATCGTGTCGGCGACCCGCAGAAAAACCCCATCGTGTTTGCGAAGCCCGATCTGGACGAGTGCGGTTTGGCCGATCTCCTCTTGTGTCGTCAGGCCACGCATCCGCAACACGACGAGTGCGAGGTGTTCGCCCTGGGGCGGGGCGGGGCCACGACGAACCAGAAATCGCACATACGAGATTCCGTCCGAACCTAAATCGATCGGGTCTTGCAATCTCCTGTGAGCGGCCGACCTCGATTCTTCCGAGGCCGCCCCGTCGTGGACCACGGCCGCTGATCCGTCACCGGACAGGCCCGGTGAAGACACCCGCAAGTCCCCCCGAGGCGACTCCCAGGGATCGACCCATCCGGAGCCCGACTTCAACCCATCCAAGAGAGCCGAATCACCGCGCAAGTCATCCACTACGTTCGGACGACTGGGGCTCGCGTCGGGCGAGCCTTCCTCCAGAGACCGTCCCACGAGTTGTCCATCGAGGGGGATCGACTCGACCTTGGCGTCGGCAACGTCGTAGCGGCGACCGGCGCCAGCCTCGATCAGTTCGTGCTGTGCTTTGTCGTCGGCGTCGCTGGTCGTCCGCCGCACAACGCCCTTGGCGACGTGCACCTCTTCCCGTTGGGAGTCGATGACAGCCGCGTACTGGGTGCCGATGTTCTTGAAGACCGACTGCGGCGTGACGATCTCGATCGACTCGCACATCCGATTGCCGTGAAAGACGAAGGTGCCCTCGTGCACCTTCATCGCTCTCCGTGAATCGATCGCAAACCGCGAGTTTCCCTCCAGGAGGATGCGGGCTCCGCCATCGAACCGGATGCTCATGCCGCCGGCCGTCAGGTGGTACGCCCCGGGCGTGAGCCGCGATCCCGGCACCACAGCCGCATCATCGAGCACCGCGTCGGCGCTCGCCGACGCGATCGTCGCCACGTAGCCGGCCGGAGCGGTCTTCACGCCCGCGACATCCGCGATCGCTGGGCTACCTGCGCGATCCACGACGCCTTCGCGGCTCATAGGGGGCACCACGAGCCAGGCCACCAGGAGCGATGCGGCGATGAGCGATGCGACGACGATGACTCCCCACGATGCAAGGCGAGGCCGCAGGGCCACACGGGGCATTTGCCCGCCCGTCAGGGCCGCATGCATGTCGAGGTAGCGAACGTAGAACCGCCGCGCCTCGTCACTCGACTGAAGAATCCTCGCCAACTCGGCTACCTGCACCTCACTGGCCGTGCCATCCACCACCGCAGACAGGAGCGGGTGAAGGGATTCCCGATCAGACCGATTCATGCTTGCCCTCCCAGCACGACCGAGCGATCGATGCAATCAAACAGGAGCCTCCGAACCCGCTCGAGGTTGCGAAACATGGTGCGACGGCTTTGAGAAAACGATGTCGCAATCTCATCAGTGGGCGTTCGATCGACGTACCTCGCCTCGATCAGCTTCCGGTCGCGGTCGCTCAGCTTTTCAAGGCATTTTTCCAGGGCGACGAGTCGCTCCGCGAGCACCGGCTCCTCCTCCTCCCGGGCGATGGCGAGCAGTTCGAGCACCTCGGTCGGCAGCTTGACCATCCGACGCGGGCGCTGCTGCTCGTGAAACTTCAATACCTTGATGTAGGCGAACCGACAGGCCCATGGCAAAAACGGGCGGGATCGGTCGTACTCGGCAAACTTCCGCGAGATGGAGATGCACACCTCCTGCATCACGTCCTTCGTGTCTTCCTCATGGGGAAGAAGCGTGAACACGTAACGGCGCAACTGCTCATAGTTGGCCGTCACGAGGTTGATCAACAGTTCGTTGTCGGCCTCAGGAAGACCTTGCATCGAATGCCCCTTGCATGGGGGGACCAAGGGGATCCCCTCCCTCATACATTCCGACTTCGTCGCGGATTGTGCCACAAGGTGGCACTTTTCCCGCTATCGGCGGAACTCTGGGGTAATCCGACACAAGGGAAAAGACCATGGCTGGCAATGCCCCTGCCTCCGGGCCGCAAGGCCCGAACAAGCCGCTCACGAGCGAGCGCGACTCACGCGGCGGCACCGCGGGCCCCTTCGCGGCGGTCACGGTGCTGTTTTTCTTCTGGGGATTCATCACCGTCATGAACGACGTGCTGATCCCCTTCCTGAAGTCGAGCTTTGAACTGAGCTACTTTCAAGCGGGGCTCGTGCAGTTCGCGTTCTTCGGCGCGTTCTTCGTGATCTCGCTGATCTACTTCGCCTTCTCGGCCAGCGGTGGCGATCCGATCAATCGCGTCGGCTACCAGCGGACCATCGTCACCGCGCTGGTCATCTGCGCGGCCGGCTGCGGGCTATTCTCGCCGGCCGCGGCGTCGAAGTCGTACGCCTTCTTCCTGGGGTCGCTGTTCCTGCTGGCGACGGGCGTGACGCTCCTGCAGATCGCGGCGAATCCCTACGCGGCGATCCTCGGCAGGCCGGAGAACGCCTCGTCACGGCTCAATCTGGCCCAGGGGCTCAACTCGTTGGGCACCACCATCGCCCCCATCGCGGGCGGACTGCTGCTGTACAAGGTGTTCGCCAAAGACGGCACGGTGACACTCGACGCGATCCAGGTGCCCTACCTGATCTACGGCGGCATGTTCCTCGCCCTGGCCTTGGTGATGGCGTTCATCCACCTGCCGCGGATCCAGCCCGAGAGCTCAGCGCCCGCCGACGGTTCCGTGAGCGCGCTCGGCTATCCTCAGCTCACGCTCGGCATGGTGGCGATCTTCATGTATGTCGGCTCCGAGGTGGCGATCGGCAGCTACTTGGTGAGTTTCATGGGCGATCCAGCCGTGATGGGCTGGGAAGAAGGAATCGCCAGCCTGTATCTGGCCTTCTACTGGGGCGGGGCGATGATCGGGCGGCTGTGTGGCGCGATCGCCATGGCCCAGACCGAAAACCCCGCCCGCAAGCCGGTGCTGATGGTGGCGACCGCCGCCATCCTGCTGGCGGTCGTCTACGTCGTCACCGCGCTGCGGTTCGAAAACGGCCGGCTGGTGACCAGCTTCCTGCCAATCCTCGACCTGTGGCCGTTTGCAGCGATGATCGCCCTCTGCCTGGGTTCGTTCGCCGTCGCCCGTGGCAAACCTGCGGCGGTGCTCGCCCTGTTCTCGGGCATCCTGTGCCTGCTGCTGCTGGTCGCCGCGTGCGCGAACGGCAAGGTCGCCCTCTGGGTGGCGCTCGGCACTGGGCTGTTCAACTCGATCATGTGGTCAAACATCTTCACGCTGGCGATCGACGACCTCGGTGAGCAGACCTCGCAGGGCTCGTCGCTGCTCGTGATGATGATCGTCGGCGGAGCCCTCCTGCCGCTCCTCATGGGAGCCGTCGGTGACGCGGTCGGCATCCGCCAAGCATTTCTGATCCCGATTCCGTGCTACCTGTACATCGCCTTCTACGGATGGTGGAGCGACCGCCGGATCGCCGCGAAGGGGTCCGCCACATGATCAGAGGCGACGAACTCGCCGACGACCCGCGGGTGGTGCTGACCCTCGACGCCGGCGGGACGAACTTCTCCTTCTCGGCGATCCGCAGCGGCCAGCCGGTCGGCGACTCGATGACGCTGCCGGCCGAACCGCACGACCTCGATGCGAGCCTGCGGAACATGGTCGCCGGCTTCCAGGCACTCATCGATCAGATCGGCGAGCCGCCGGCCGCCATCAGCTTCGCGTTCCCCGGCCCAGCCGACTACCCAAACGGCGTGATCTTCAACGTCGGCAACCTGCCCGCCTACCGCGGAGGCGTGGCGGTCGGGCCCATGCTCGAGGAGCGGTTTGGAGTGCCGGTCTTTCTCAACAACGACGGCGACCTGTTCGCCTATGGCGAGGCGATCGCCGGCCTGCTGCCAGAGATCAATCGCGAACTCGAGGCCGCCGGAAGCCCCAAGCGGTACCGCAATCTGATCGGACTGACGATTGGCACGGGGCTGGGGGGCGGAATCGTCATCGACGGCCGGCTGCTCACCGGCGACAACTCGGCCGGCGGCGAGTTCTGGCTGTTGAGAAACAAGGTGCGCAGCGACTGCTTCGCCGAGGAGGGCGCCAGCATCCGGGCGGTGCGGTCGGCCTACACCGAGGCCGCTGGCGTGGCCGCGGACGGTCTCTCACCCAAGCACATTTACGACATCGCGACGGGCAGGGCGGCCGGCGATCAGCAGGCCGCGCGACGGGCATTCGAGACGCTCGGCGAGGTGGTCGGCGACGTGCTCGCGAACGTTCTGACGCTGATCGATGGCGTGGCGGTGATCGGCGGCGGGCTGGCCAACGCGGCCCCGCTGTTCCTGCCCTGGGCGATGGCCGAGCTCAACGGCACGATCGCCAGCTACGGCGGCAAAACGACCGGCCGGCTGGTCCAGGAAGCCTATGACTTGGGGGATCCCACTCAGCGGCAGGATTTTCTGCGCGGCGAGGGCCGCGTGATCGCGGTGCCCCTCTCGAGCCGCACCGTGGTGGCTGACCCGCGGAAACGGGTCGGCGTCGGCATCTCAAAGCTCGGTGCCAACCACGCGGTGGCCGTCGGGGCCTACGCGTTCGCCCTCAACCGTCTCTGACACCCGTTTCGATTCCATCGCCAAAGGCCTCACCGTCATGAACCGCATCCGACTCGCTGCCTGCCTCCTGGCCGCCTTGGCGATATCCGTGGCTCCTCAAGCCATCGCGGAAGACTTCACCCGCCAGGTCGATCCCTTCATCGGTTCCGGCGGACACGGCCACGTGTTCGTCGGCGCCAGCGTTCCCTTCGGGGCCGTCCAGGTTGGCCCGGCAAACTTCCACCAGGGCTGGGACTGGTGCTCGGGCTACCACTACTCCGACGACGTCCTGGCGGGATTTACGCATCTGCACCTCGGCGGCACGGGCATCTCCGACCTGGGTGACATCCTCGTCATGCCGTATACCGGCGAGCTGGCCACCAGCCCCGGCTCGCGCAAGGATCCCGGTGCCGGGTATGCGAGCCGCTATGCCCACGACCAGGAGCAGGCCCGGCCCGGCTTCTATTCGGTCGTGCTGCTCGACCACGACGTGCACGTCGAGCTCACCGCCACGGAACGGGTCGGCCTGCACCGCTACCGCTTCCCGACCGACAAGCCGGCGCATCTGGCGATTGATCTGCAGTTCGAGAACGGCGGCGGCCGCGTCGTCGAATCGCAGCTTCGCCGGATAGACGAGACGACGGTCGTCGGCTACCGCCGGTCGAAGGGCTGGGCAAAGGATCAGCGGGTCTTCTTCGCGCTGAAGTCGGCCAAGCCGTTCGCTGAGTTCCGCATTTTCCTCGGCGACAGGGAGGTGGTGGACGGGGAGGCCGCCGCCACGACCGCCGCAGCCGAGGGCCGCGGACTGAGGGCCATCGGCACGTACGACGGCTCCCCGGGCGAGGTGCTGGTGCGGGTCGGCATCTCGGCGGTGAGCGAGGAGAACGCACTGGCGAATCTCGAGCAGGAGGCCGGATCCGCGGATTTTGATGCCGTCGCCGCCGCCGCTCAGGCCGCCTGGAACGAGCAGCTCGGCCGCATCCGGATCAAGGCCGATGAGCGGACCAGCCGCATCTTCTACACCGCCCTCTACCACACCATGATCGCGCCGGCGCTGTTCAACGACCACAACGGCGACTACCGCGGCGCCGATGGAAAGGTCCACAGCGCCGCCGACTTCGACAACTACACGATCTTTTCGCTGTGGGACACCTACCGCGCGGCACACCCGCTCTTCACCCTCACGCAGCCGGAACGCGTCGGGCAGTTCATGCAGACGATGCTCGCCATCCGCGACCAGCAGGGGAAACTGCCGGTGTGGCATCTGATGGGCAATGAGACCGACACGATGGTCGGGTATCACGCGGTGCCGGTGGTGGTCGACGCCTACTTCAAGGGCCTGCTCAAGGCCGACCCGGAGCGGGCCTACGAGGCGATCCGCAACTCCGCGATGCGCGACGAGCGGGGCCTCGATGCCGTCAAGGAAATCGGATACATCCCCGCCGAGCGAGAAGGCGAGTCGGTCGCCAAGGCGATGGAATACGCCATCGACGACTGGTGCATCGCCCAGATGGCCGAGGCACTCGGGAAGCAGGACGACGCCACGTATTTCTCAAAGCGGGCCAGGGCCTACCGCGAGTACTTCGATCCCACGACGCGGTTCATGCGGGGCAAGTTGTCCGACGGCACGTGGCGTGAGCCGTTCGACCCGATCAAGTCGTCCCACCGCCGCGACGACTACTGCGAGGGGAATGGATGGCAGTACCTGTGGCTGGTGCCGCAGGACCCCGAGGGGCTGATCGAAATGCTCGGCGGCGACGGACCGTTTGCCGAGAAGCTCGACCAGCTCTTCACGGTGGAGTCGATCAAGAGCGGGGACGCCTCAGCCGACATCTCCGGGCTGATCGGCCAATACGCCCACGGCAACGAGCCAGGGCACCACACGACGTACCTGTATGCCTTCGTCGGTCAGCAGTGGAAGACCGCCCGGCTCGTGCGGCAGATCCTCACGACCCTGTACTCCGACCAGCCGGACGGCCTGTCGGGCAACGAGGACTGCGGCCAGATGTCGGCGTGGTACGTCTTCTCGGCGATGGGCATGTATCCCGTCAATCCGGCGGCGGGCATCTACGTCTTCGGCAGCCCGGTCATTGACGAGGCGACGATCGCCGTTCCTGGGGGCAAGTCGTTTACCATCGTCACCAAGAACAACTCACAGGAGAATCTCTACATCCAATCGGTGGAGCTGAATGGCAAGCCCTACAGCAAGTCGTACATCGCCCACCCGGACATCATCGCAGGCGGCGAACTGACTTTTGTGATGGGACCAGAGCCGAATAAAGCCTTCGGGAGCGCACCCGAAGATCGCCCGCGGTCGATGGTGATGTCGAGTTTGGGGGAATAGCCGACCCATTCCGGCTGACCGTCCTATCCTTTTCCTGCCGACGCCAACGTATACAATGCTGGCGTCAGG
This sequence comes from Pirellulales bacterium, assembly GCA_040397585.1. Lineage (GTDB taxonomy): Bacteria > Planctomycetota > Planctomycetia > Pirellulales > UBA1268 > QWPN01. The sequence goes on along the minus strand of JBBAVS010000068.1, from coordinate 12,390 downwards.
TAAGGAGCGTGAGGCGATACGTTTTCTGCCATGTTCGTGATGCGTCGAACCATGTCGGTGAGCTCTTAACGAGGCTCGTTGGGGGCTGAATCGATTGGTTTCGGCAGCGTGTCAAGCCGCCGGCTCGACTTCGGTCGGGCCGCTGCGGATCACATGCCCCGGGATCCAAGGCCACCCAGTTTCTACTTCAACGAGCTCTCCGCATCACACGGCGCCACGGCATTGCGGTGGATAACGTATCGCCCCGCGTTCCTCAGCAGGATGCGAGGCATGCCGACCGGGGAAACCCTCGGCGTTTCCTCCGGTCGGCCAAATGGGCAAAGGCCACGGAGGGCTTTGTCCACGGATAGTCAGCGGCCCGCGCGGGCAGACCACTTCTCGAACGCCTGGGTTGGTGTCGTGCGGAAGACCTGGGCGAAGGCCTCGTCGAACGTCGCGCCGCCGTCGAGGGCGGTGGCCAGTTGGCCGAGCCGGCCGCCAGACGTGAGCGGGCCCAGCATCCCGCCGGCCGCCAGCGCCGTGGACGCCGGATCGGTATGGCCGGCCAGGAAATCGGCCGCCGAGCCGAGCCTCGGCACCACGGTCGCCGCGTCCTTCCGCCACTGCTGAACGAGGTCTGCCTTCGGGGCGACGCGGCCAGCCGCCACGCGGCCCGCGCCCTGGCTGAACCACCCGGGCGTGGACCGGCCGGCGAACGCGGCGGCGGCGATCACGTCGGCCACGCCGGCGCGGAGATTGTCGGGATCCTGGTTGGCCGGCACGAGCATGGCCCCGTAGACCACGTCGCCGGAGACCCCGGCATGGCCGGCCAGTCCCTTGGGCCGTTCGGCATTGGAGAGGACCTGCCAGACGGCCGAATAGTCCACCGCCTGCTCGAGCGCGTAGATCACGACGCCTCCCTTGAGCAGCGGCCCCGCGACGCCGAACTGGCTGCGGATATCGCCCGCCACGGCCTCGGCGACGTCGGCGACCTCCGCCAGCCGGTCCGCGGGCAGGTTGCCGATCACGCACACACCCGTTCTCGACTGCACGCCCGGCTCTTCGTCGGGGATGGCCCGCCGCCAGAGTTTCTCGCCCGCGGCAAACCGCTTCGTGGCGAGTTCCGCGTCGGAGAGCTTCTGCGCCTCTCCGGCGGCGACGACCGCATCGAGGGGCGTGCGGCTCGTCAGCAGGTCGAGCCGCGCTCCCTCGTCGATCCACTTGGCGATCCTGGCGATCTCGGCATCGGGCAGGGGCGGACCGCCGAGCGGCATCCGCTGCCCGTCGATCCCGGCGCCGCGGAGCTTCTTGACCAGGAGGCTGTCTTCCCCCTTGCCGGCGACCACGGCGCCGGTGCTTCGTCCGCCCTCGAGCAGCGCCTCGAAGCTGGCCATGCTGAGGTTGGCTTCGGTCTCGTCTCCGCCATGGCACTTCAGGCAGTGCTCCTGGAGCAGCGGCGCCACGTCGGCCGCAAACGAGACTTCGCCCGGCTTGACCGCCACCGGGCGGATCGCGGGAGCAGCCGCCCGCGGGGGCGGCGCGGCGGCGCCGCCCCGGGCCACGATGTCGATCCCGAGGGCCGGGTTCGCGCCGTCGAAAGGAGCGCCGGCATCGATCCAGGCGACGAGCGTCGCCACCTCGGTGTCCGTGACCTTGCCGCCGCCGCGGGGCATGTCACCCGTGAGGATCACGTCCACGAGCCGGCTCGCCTGCCCCTGGCCGCGCTGCACCATCCCGGTCCGCATCAGGCCCTCGTAGGAGGTCATCTGGAAGCCCCCTTTCTTGCCGGCGATGTGGCAGCCACCGCACGACCGGGCGAGGATCGGGGCCACCTGCCGCGAGAACGACACCGCCGTCCCCTGGCCGACGACGGGCTGGCCGGCCGGCGGCGGTGTGGGAGCCGTGGCCTTCGCCGGACCAGGCACGACGAGCCCTGTCACATCGACTCCGGCCTTCTCGAGCCGCCGCCGCACGCTCGATGCCCGATCGGCGAGCGTCTTGACCGCGGCGGCTGGCCGCGGAGCCGAGGCCAGCGCCTCGAGCATGCCCAGCGCCTCGCCCAGTGAGGCCGCCGCCGCGTCGGGCTTGTCGGCGTCGAGGAGTTTGGCGGCGGCGTCGATCCGCTCGCGAATGTCCTTCGGGGTGGGGGCCGACTCGGCAGCCGTTGCAGGACCGGCGCCCGCCGAGAGCGCGGCCGCGAGACTGCCGATGCCGAGCACTGCGACCCACCAACCCCGCCGCGGGGGGCGGGTGTGCGAGGCTCGGCGGCGCGAATCACTCAGGCCCATGCACTGGAGCATACGACGGGCCCGTGGGGAGTGTCACGCAGCGCGGGTCACTCGGGCCGTGGCTCCCGGCCGTGCCGCGGTCGATGCCGAAGCCGGCGGCGGCGCGGCCCACGACCGCGGCAGTCGCGCCACCTCCGCCGACGGTCGGGAATGAGCGCCGCCATCGCGGAGGCGATCGTGGTGGCGACGAGAGCGATCACCCATGCCGCACCGACGACGAGCCCGATGCGGAGAAACACGCGACTGCCCGCCGCGTCCCCCAGGCCGCCGAGCAGGGCCCCGAGGCCGGTCACCACCGCCAGCATCACCGGCAGGAGCAGGGACGCGGACACGCCCCACAGGACCGCCCGCCGGATCGGATCGCGATGCATGCCACCACTCGTGTCTGCTGCAGTGCCGGGCGGACGCTCCGCCCAACTTCCGTCGATTGTCCCCAGGCCCGGAGGGTCCAGTCAAGAAACCTCCGCTGCCCGGTCGGCGGGCATGCCCCGCAGCGGGCCGCACGCCGTGGCCGGAGGGTATCATGGCCCAGGAGTGGATGGTCGCCGACATGCCTGTGGCCCCGGGGAGTTCTGCCATGCCACGTTTCTCACCGCCGTCTCGCATCGCGGCCCTCGCCCTGACGGCTGCCGCCGCGGCTACCGTCGCGCACCGCTGGCTGCCGCTCCGCGTGGCCACCGCCCAGGGCAACGCGGTTCCAGCCACGCCTTCCCCGCTCGAGCAGGCGCACGCCGACCTGCACGCCCGCTACGCCGAGGCGCGGCTGCGGCTGGCCCGGGCCAACCTCGCCAAGGCGGAGCACCTCGCGAGCACGGTGACCCATCAGGCCAACGATCTGGAACTCGCCAGCCTTCGCCGCCGCGTCGCCGTGCTCGAGAGCCACATCGTCACCACCCGAAACCGTCCCCACGGCAACGGGTTTGCGCTGGCCAAGGCCGCGGCGGAGACGGCGGTCCACCAGGCGGAACAGGAACTCGCGGCGGCCCGGGCGGCGAACGACCGACGTGCCGGCACGGTGTCGGCGGAAACGATCGCCCAGCTCGAGGCGGCAGCCGATCTCGCCAAGGCCCGACTGGCGATCAGTGCGGACCCATCGTTTCTCGATTCTCCGCTCCAGCTCATGCAAATGCAGATCGATCAGCTGGCCGACGACGTCTTCGAGCTCATCCAGCGGGTGGACAACCGATTCTCGGTCGACCGGCGCTGACGCTCGCGCCGGGGCGGGCGTAGACTTTCGCTGGAAGCCCGCGCGGGATCGCCGCACGGCAGCCCGCCGCCCTCTCGGCCTGGGACCGATCCGCATGGAAGCGCTCCGCCCCGCCCAGCTCACCGCCAGCCTGCGCCACGCCGTGGCGGTGGCCGTGCTCGCCGCGGCCTGGACGTCGACCGCCACCGCCGATCGCGTGCAGCTCGCCGACGGCCGCATTCTCGAGGGCCGGTTCGCCAAGCTGCCCGGAGTGATCGTCGATCCGTTGGCCGACGAGTCTGGAGGCACCGCGAGCGAGCCGATCCTGATGTGCGACGACGAACTCACCCGGACCATGGTCTCGAAGAAGAAGGTGGTCCGGATCGAGGAGGCCCCCGTCGACCCAGGCATGGAGCGGGTGACGATCCCGCAGCGGGTGCCCGAGAACGGCCGGCGGGTCGCCGGCATCGGCGGCATCCTCGAGACGACGCCGTTCGACGAGTTCGGACGCCGGATCCTTTCGCTCGCCACCGCAGGCGGCCGCGTGGACGTCGTCCAGGGCATCACCGAGATCACCCCGCGGTGGACGAGGATCGAAGGCGTGCAGGCCGAGAAGCCGCTCTTGCTCGACATGCGGCTGGCGACGACCTCGATCCCGCCTGACGTGCTCAGGCGGGTGATCGCCCAGCAGATCGACCGCACGAATCCCGACCAGCGGCTCCGGGTCGTGAGGCTGCTGCTCCAGGGCGATCGCTACGAAGACGCCGCGCGGGAGCTCGACGCGGTGCTGGCCGACTTCCCCGATCTGGCCGACCTCGCCAAGGAGCGGCGGACGATCGCCCGGCTCGCGGCGACGCGGACGCTCGACGAGATCCAGCTGCGGGGCAGGGCGGGCCAGGATCGGCTCGCCCTGGCGATGCTCGAGGCCTTCCCGGCCGAGGAGGCCGGCGGCGAGATCCTCGAGGCCGTCCGCGAGGCCCGCGACGCCTACCTCGCCCGCCGTGACCGGGCGACGGGGTTGGTGGCCGACCTGCGGTCGCGGATCGCCGCCCTCGACGAGGCCGACCGGGAGGCGGCCGGCGCCGCCGTGGACGAGATCCAGCGTCAGCTGTCGTTCACCTCCCTCGAGCGGCTGGCCACCTTCGACCGGCTCGGCACCGACTCCGGCGTGCCGGCGGAACGGGCCGTGGCCCTTGCCATCAGCGGCTGGCTCCAGGGAGCCGGGGCCGCCTCGGAGAATCTCAAGCTGGCCCTCTCCTCGCGCCGGGTCCGCGATCTGGTCCGCGACTACCTCCGCGCCGCCGACCCGCCCGCCCGCGACGCGATCCTGGGCCGCATTCGCAACGAGGAGGCGGGCGAGGCGGCCACGATTGCGGCGCTCGCCGCCCACATGGCCCCGCCCCTCGACCCCCCGGCGGCCACGTCACCCGGCCTCCACGAACTCACCGTGCCGGGCCTCGATGGCGGCGCGGAGGGCCGCTGCCTCGTGCAGCTGCCCCCCGAATACGATCCGCTGCGGCGGTATCCCGCGATCGTCACGCTGCATGCCGCCCGGTCCACGCCCCTCAACCAGATCGAGTGGTGGGCAGGCATGCCGGCCGCCGACGGCACGCGGCTCGGCCAGGCGACGCGGCATGGCTACGTGGTGATCGCGCCGGTCTGGGGCGAAGCGCATCAAGCCGGCTACGGCTCCTCGCCGCGGGAACACCACGCCGTGCTCGCGTCGCTCCGCGAGGCCGCCCGACGGTTCTCCATCGACACCGATCGGGTGTTCCTCTCCGGACACTCGCTCGGCGGCGACGCCGCCTGGGACGTGGCCTTGGCGCACCCCGATCTCTGGGCGGGCCTGGTGATGATCGGCCCGACGGCGGCCCGCTATGTCACCCACTACTGGCCCAACGCGCGGTCGCTGCCGATCTACGTGGTCGCGGGCGAACTCGATCGGGGCACGGTGCAGCGCGACGCGACCGACCTCGACCGCTACTTCACGAAGGGCTTCGACGCCACCTACGTGGAGTATCGTGGCCGGGGCCACGAGCACTTCTCCGACGAACTCATCCGGCTCTTCGACTGGATGGGCCGCAAGACCCGCTCGTTCTTCCCGCGGGAGTTCGAGGCGGTGGCGATGCGGCCCTGGGACCGGTTCTTCTGGTGGGTCGAGTTCGACGGCCTGCCGCCGCGAACGATCGTGCTCCCGGACCAGTGGCCGCCGGCGGCCGGCGTGCGGCCGTTCCAGCTCGAGGCCAAGGCCGGCGCCACCAACACGCTCTCGGTGCGGTGCGGGGCCGACCGCGTGAAGGTCTGGCTCGCTCCCGAACTGATCGACTTCACGCGACCGGCGACGGTCACCGTGGACGGCCAGCGGCTCCTCAAGGGCCCGGCCGTTCCCGACCTGCGGGTGATGCTCGAGGACCTGCGGCTGCGAGGCGACCGGCAGCATCCCTTCTGGGCGGTCGTCGAGTCCGATCGCGGCCGTCCGCGGTGACCGACGAGATCACGACGGGCATGGGCAGGCCCGAG
>JBBAVS010000068.1:0-6317 GCA_040397585.1 Pirellulales bacterium | reverse complement strand
GAAAACCTGCGGCCACTTCCGGAAAACCTGCGGCCACTTCCGGCAAACCTGCGGCCACTTCGGGAAAACCTGTGCTCCGAGAGGCTCAGCGGTTGGCGGCCGGCTCCTCCGGTCGCCGGGCGACCTCCTGCTCCTGCTGCTGCGACCGCGGCAGCGCCAGCCCCACGATGTACCAGCCCTGCGACCGGGACTCCATCGCCAGGCCGTTGGTGCCGAAGTAGCGGCGCACCGCCTCGAACTCGGGGAGCGTGCTGCCGTCGATCTTCTGCTCGCGAACGGTGCCGGGCTTGCCGTCACCGAGGAGGTCGTTGAGCATCTGGCCCATCAGGCTCTGCGATTTGGGCATGTTGCCCTGGCGGAGCAGCTCATACGTCGGCCGGACCGCCTGGTCCTCGCGGCCGAAGCCGCGGGAGGCGGTGGCGGCCGGCACGTACTTGGCGAGTTCCGTCTGCACGGCGACGTAGTCCGGGGCCGTGGCGAGCGTGGCGGCCCCGCCGTCGGCTGTCACCACCCGCTCGAGAATGTCGCGGTGCGACGCGATCAGCAGGTGCCCCTTGGCGACCGTCACCGTCGAATGCGGCAGCAGCCGACCTTCCTTCTCGCGGAGCCGTTGCCGCCGGCGATGGGCCTCGTCGTTGGGGTCGTGGTCGGCATGGGCCACCGCGCCGCCGGGCGTTTCCACCTCCAGCTTCGGGATCTCCATCGAGTGGTCGATCAGTTCCCAGGCCACGTGGCCGCCGATGTCGATCTTCCGCATGTCGCTGTCGGCGTCCATGACCTTGGCCACGGTCGCTGCCACGCGGGCCTCGTCAGCGGCCTCCATCGCGATCACGATCCGCTCGCAGTCGGTGCCGATCGGATCGACGTGATCGGTGATCACGCTCACGCTCGTGCCGAGGCAGGCGACCAGGTCGTTCTCGACGTCGATCTGCGGGCCGTCCGGATCCTCCTTGAGCGACGCGATCACGTCGTCGAACACGCCCTTGTCGCCGACGATGTCGTCAACGAGCGACTCGGCCGAGCCGAAGGCCTTCTTCACGTCCCACTGGAGCGCCGCCCAGCCGGCCACGTCGCGGGACACCCAGGCCGCGGGCGCCAGGCCGGCGGCGTTGGGAAAGCGGAGCATCCGCGCCGCGAGGTCGAAGCGTTCGGGCGAATCGGGGTCACGGCCCGGCAGCGGCGGCGCGTAGACCAACGTGTGGTGCCGCAGGGCGTGGCTGCCCTCACTGAAGATCAGCACACCACCGGCCCCCTTGATCGCGTCGAAGCCCTGCCGCCCGAGGATGGCGACGTAGTCGGGGCCCTTCCGCTTCTCACGGGGCGGGTTGGTCTTCTGGTAGGCGGCGGCGAACTTCAGCGGATCCACGAACCAGCGGATCGGGGCCGCGTTCGCCGGCACCTCGCTGCCACACTGCTCGACGATCGCCTGGTACGGCTCCACGGTCGCGAGGCTGTCCTGGCGGCCCTTGGCGAGCACGCTGAAGGCCTGCCCCACCTGCACGGCGTCGTCACCGACGACCAGCACCTGCGGCCCCACGGCGAAGGCCACCCGGCGCTTCCGGCCCGCGGTGTCCGCCCGCACGTCGTTCGGATCGGCGGGCAGTTCATAGACCGTAAGCTGCGGCGGCGCGCCCGGCACCGTCACCTTCGTCGCCTTCTGCTCGAGCAGCCGGCTGCCGATGCGGTCAACCACGGCCTTGGCGTCGTCCTCGTGCCCGGTCGTGTCAACGAGCAGCACGGTGGCCAGCCTGCCCCCCTCCACCTCGATCGCCGCGGCGGCGAGTTCGCCCCCGGGCACCTTTTCGAGGTCCTCGAGCGTCAGCCCGAGCTTGGCGAGCCGCTGCTTGCCGTTCTTCGAGATCTGCTCGCGGATCTGCTCCACGAAGGCCTTCATCGCGGGGTCGGCGATCAGCTGGCCGTAGGGCGACTTATCGAACCGCTCCTGCATGCCTCGGAAGTCGGCGATGCTGACCCAGGCGCGGGTGGTGGCGGGGAAGATCGTCTCGCTGGCGGGAAAGCCGGCTGCGGTCGCCACGGCGGCCGCCGCCGAAACATGCAGGGCGACGGCGAGAGCCCGCAGGCGAAACCCGCGGCGGCTGGTGGCGATCAGGGTTCCTGGCACGAGACGACTCCTCGATAAGACTGGCGGCAGCGGCGCGCTCGACACGATGCGTTGAGTATCGTGCGAACCGCAGGGTTTTCTCGACACGATCGACCGTCACTATCCTGCACGACCGCGGACGGCCGGAGCGGTCCGCGAAGCTGCGAAGACTGGCGGAGTGTCGCACGGCCGGCGGCACGGCGGCAACGCCAAACCTGGCAGGCTGCCGCGCCTCCGGGACCCTGCGCGGCCTAGGCAGCCCGGGCGACGAGGGCAATCGCCGTAGCGTGGGCGGCCACCAGCACGGCGTGGGTGGTCTCTTCGCGCCAGCGGCGAGCGGCGGAGATCCAGACCAGGGCCGCGGCGAGGCCGGCCATGCCCGCGAGCACGGCCACGGCCATCCGCGGGTCGCTCCAGCCGCCGGCACGGTCGCGGGCCACGGCCGCAGCCACGGCTGCGGGCCAGCCGAGCACCGCGGCATACGCGAGCAGGGTCGGCACCGCGGCGACGGGGGTGCCGGCCAGCCACGGCCGGCCTGGTCCCGCGGTCGCCAGGTCGCGCCGCGGGCCTTCGTCGCCCCCCACGAGCGTGGCGGCGGGCAGCGCGAGGAGCGTGAACCAGGTCGTCGCGATCGCCGGATACCACGCCGCGTGCTCCGGCGCGAGGAAGTAGCACACGGCCATGGCGACGAGCGTGGAAAGCATGGCCGCCGCATCGGCCCACGTGCGGCCCACGAGCCGCGGCGACCAGTCCGCGGCAGGCGCAGGCTCCGCATGGTCGACGAGCCCGCGCGGCAGCCGCGTGGCGGCCGCCATGGCAGCCGCCGCGACGACGACGCCGCACGAAGCGGCACCCGCCACCGCGGCTGACCCGGCGGCCGCATTTCCCGCGAGCCGCGCGACCGCGGCGGCAGCCCCGGCGGCAGCCAAGGGCCAGGCCACCCGGGCCACGAGCCGGGCCGGCAGGAGGTCGGCGGAGATCGCCGCCCGCCGGAGCGACCCGATCGCCGCGAGTCCCAGGAGCGCCCCCGCAGCGGACGCGGCCCACGCCCGCGCCGGCGGCACGAGGGCCACGACGGCCAGCATGGCTCCGGCCCCGAGCCACGACGCCGGCCGGCGGACCTCGAACCGCAGGAGCGTGGCCGCGACCGGCACGAGCCGACGGAGGAAGCCCGGCGGCGTCACCCGGGCGTTCACGCCTTGCCGCGGGGCCGCACGCGGCCCTGCACGCGGAGCGGCAGCCCCACGATCCGCAGGAAGCCCTCCGCGTCGGTCTGGTCGTAGGATCCGCCCCCTTCCATCGACGCGATCGCCTCGTCGTAGAGGCTCAGCGGGCTCGTGCGGCTCTTCACCATCACGTTGCCTTTGTAGAGATTGAGCTCGACGGTGCCGGTGACCGGCTTCTGCGCCTCGCGGATGAACGCCAGGAGCGCGTCCATCTTCGCGCAGTACCAGAAGCCGTAATACACCATCTCGGCCACCTCGGGAGAGAGCCGGTCGCGGAGGTGCACGAGGTCGCGGTCGAGCGTCATCTGCTCGACGAGCCGGTGCGCTTCGTAGAGCAGCGTCATGCCCGGCGCCTCGTAGACGCCGCGGCTCTTCATGCCCACGAAGCGGTTCTCGACGATGTCGGTGCGGCCGATGCCGTTGCGGCCGCCGATCTCGTTGAGGGCCAGCACGAGCTCGTGGGGCTTGAGCGCCTTGCCGTTCACCTTCAACGGCACGCCCGACGCGAAGTCGATCCGCACCGTCTCCGGCCAGTCGGGCGCCTGCTGCGGCGCGACCGTCATCCCGAAGTCCACGAGGTTGAAGCCGTCGGTGGTGAGCTCCTCGAGCAGCCCGGCCTCGTAGCTGGTGTGGAGGCAGTTCTCGTCGGAGCTGTAGGGCTTGTCCTTCGAGGCCTTCACGGGGATGTCTCGCGCCTCGCAGTATTCGATCAGCTCCTTGCGGCCGGGAAACAGGCTGCGGAACTCGGCCATCCGCCAGGGGGCGAGCACCGTGATCCGCGGATCGATCGCCTCGGCGGCGAGCTGGAAGCGGCACTGGTCGTTGCCCTTGCCGGTGGCGCCGTGGGCATAGACCGTGGCCCCTTCGCGGTGGCAAATGTCGACGCAGATCTTGCCGATCAGCGGCCGGGCGATCGAGGTGCCGAGGAGATACGTCCCCTCGTAGCGGGCCTGCCACTGCATGACGGGGAAGGCGAAGTCGCGACAGAGCTCCTCGCGGACATCCACGATCTCGGCCTTCACCGCACCGCACGTGCGGGCCTTCTCGAGGATCGCCTCGCGATCCTCGCACGGCTGGCCGAGATCGACGTACACCGCCACGACCTCATAGCCCTGCTCGATGAGCCAGCCGAGGATCACCGACGTATCCAGCCCGCCCGAATAGGCGAGCACGCACTTCTTTTTCATCACTCTTTCTCATCCTTCTGATGTGACGCTGATGCCTGCATCGCTGCCCCACTGCGGGGTAGGCGACGGAATCGGCGAACGCTCGAGGAGCCTTGGGCGTATCCTCGCCCCGGCGACGAGACTTTTGCCGTTCCGTCGCCGGCGCGAACCGATGCCAGCGAGCGTCACACCTCGTGCACCAACGCCATATTGTGGCCGCCCGTTCCGAAACCGGAACCCGCCACCAGCAAAATCCGGTCGCCACGCTGCAGGCGGCCCTCCTGGAGGCCCCAGGCGGTGATCCGGTCGAGGAGCGCGGCCACGTCGTGGGTGGCCTCCATGGCCAGCGGCGTCACGCCCCAGTAGAGGGCCATCTGGCGGAGCGAGGCGGGATTGTCGGAGAGGCCGATCGTGGGCACGGCGCCCCGCCGCTTCGAGCGGGCGATGACGGTGAGCCCTGAGCGGCTGGCGACCACGAACAGTTTGGCGTCGAGCTCGCCGGCGATCCGGCTGGCCCCGTCTACCACCGCCTGCGTGATCGGGTGCAGCCCCTCGACGAGGAACTCGGGAGCAGGAAGAAACTCCTGCACCGGCACGCCCGCCGAGCCCTTCTCGGCGAGGAACCGCCCCTCCAGGTAGTGCCAGCGGTCGGCGAGATACTGCTTCTCGGTCTCGCGGGCGATCCGGCGCATCATCTCCACGACCAGGCGGGGATGCTCGCCGATCGCCGTCTCGCCGGAGAGCATGCAGGCGTCGGCACCATCGAGGATCGCGTTGGCCACATCGGTGGCCTCGGCTCGCGTCGGCCGCCGGGCGTGCTGCATGCTGTCGAGCATCTGCGTGGCCACGATCACCGGCTTCTGATACCGCTGACAGGCGCGGATGATCCGCTTCTGCACCATCGGCACGCTGGCCACGTCGGTCTCCACGCCCAGGTCGCCGCGGGCCACCATCACGGCGTCGGCCGCCTCGACGATCGACTCCAGGTTCTCGATCGCCTCCCGCTTCTCGATCTTGGCGACGACGCGGGCCACGGAGCCGCGGGTGCGGAGCAGTTCCTTGAGCAGCTTGACCTCGACGGCGCTCCGCACGAACGACAGGCTCACGAAATCGACGCCGACCGACGCGGCCCACTCGGCGTGCTGCCAGTCGGCGGCGCTCATCGCGGCCACGGAGAGTTTCACGCCGGGGAGGTTCACGCCCTGCCGGCTGCGGATCGTGCCCCCCTGGACAACCCGGCAGAGGGCGTGGTTCGCGTTCCGCTCCTCGACGACGAGGCTGATCGTACCGTCGGCGATCATCACCGAGTCGCCGATGCCGAGCTCGTCGATCAGCGACGCGTAGGTGACAGTGAACTCGCCCGGGCCGTGGGCCTCGGTGCCCCGCACGAAGCGGATGCGGTCGCCCTCGGCCACATCGACGGAGCCGCCGGGCAGTTCGCCGAGCCGGATCTTCGGGCCGGCGAGGTCGGCGAGCACGCCGATCGGCCGGGCGAGCGCCTCGGCGACGCGGCGAATCCGCGCCAGCGACTCCTGGTGCTCGTCGATCGACCCGTGGGCCATGTTGAGGCGGAACACGTCCACCCCGGCCTCGACGAGCCCGCGAATGGCTTCCTCGGCTCGCGACGCGGGCCCGAGCGTGGCGACGATCTTGGTGCGGACGATTTCCGGGGCAGGGCGGGGGGCTGGCATGGGGGGCATCCTTGGCGGGACGGTGGGAGCCCAGAAGGACCGGCATCGTAGCAAAGCCGCCCATGACGCAGGCCTTCGAAAGTGGCCGCAGGTTTTCAACCTGCGGAATCCGGGTCAGGCCCCACCGCTCGGG
>JBBAVS010000067.1:0-21658 GCA_040397585.1 Pirellulales bacterium | reverse complement strand
AGCGAGCGTCCGGCGATGGGGCATGGGCAGGCCCAAGCGGGGCAGCGGGCCCGGCGGGGATCCCGCAGGTTGAAAACCTGCGGCCACTTCGAGCGGGATGAGATCCCCATCGCTTACGCGATTGGGCTTCCTGGCGGAGCGAGCGTCCGGCGATGGGGCATGGGCAGCCCACGCCCGGCGAAAGCCCGACTTGCCGCCCGCCGGCAACCCGGAAACAATGTGGCGAGATTCCTCAGATGCCCGTATCGGACGCCCATGACCGCACGTGACACCGTCTCCTCCGCCGAGGCCATGATCGAGGCCGACGGCCTTACCAAGTATTACGGCGACTTCATCGCCATCGAGAACGTCTCGTTCCGGGTGCCCCGCGGCGAGATCGTCGCCTTCCTCGGGCCGAACGGTGCCGGGAAGAGCACCACGATGAAGATCCTCACCGGCTACCTGGCCCCGACGTCGGGGACGGCCCGGATCGCCGGCCACGACATGTCGACCGACCGCCTCGCCGGTGCCGAGCGGCTCGGCTACCTGCCGGAGAACGGCCCGCTCTATCCCGACATGACGCCCCGCAGTTTGCTCGAGTTCTTCGCCGATGCGCGGGGGCTCTCGGGTGAGCGGAAGAAGTCCCGCGTCGAGGCGGTGGTCAAGCAGTGCGAACTCGGCAGCGTGATCGGCAAGGCGATCGGCAAGCTCTCGAAGGGGTATCGGCAGCGGGTGGGGATGGCGCAGGTGCTGCTCCACGAGCCCGACGTCCTGATCCTCGACGAGCCGACCAGCGGCCTCGATCCCAACCAGATCCGCGAGGTTCGCGAGACGATCCGCCGGCTCGGCCAGAGCAAGACGATCCTGCTTTCGACCCACATTCTCCAGGAGGTCGAGGCGCTCGCCGATCGCGTGATCCTGATCGCCGAGGGACGCGTGCGGTTCGATGGCCCGCCCGCCGATCTGCGGCGCGACGGCCGCTCCCTCGACGAGCGGTTCCACGAGCTGACCCGCTCGGCCTGATCCCCGCCGCCGCCGAGTCTGCCGGGAAGATCCGCCGACTCGCCCCGATCCCCATGCCCCATCGAATCATCATCACACGAGACCTGAACGAGGGACCGACGACATGAAGTGGCACGTGCTCGACGCCGTCTTCAAGCGGAATTTCGTCGCCTATTTCTCGAATCCCACCGGCTACGTCTTCATCTGCGTGTTCGTGCTGCTGGGGTCGCTGGCCGCCTTCTGGCCGCCCGAGTTCTTCAACTCCAACCTCGCCAACCTCGACCAGCTCAACCGCTACCTGCCCTACATCCTGCTCGTGTTCGTGCCGGCGATCACGATGAGCGTGTGGGCCGACGAGCGGCGGCAGGGCACCGACGAGCTGCTGCTGACGATTCCGGCGAGCGACTGGGAGGTGGTGTTCGGCAAGTATCTCGCCGCGGTCGGGATCTTCACCGTGGCCCTGATCTTCTCCTGCATCTGCAACCTGATCATCCTCCTCAGCTGGGGCACGCCCGACGCCGGCCTGTTTCTCACGAACTACCTCGGCTACTGGTTCGTGGGTGTCGCGATGCTGGCGATCGGGATGGTGGCGAGCTTCCTCACGAGCAACCTCACGGTGGGCTTCATCCTCGGCCTCCTGTTCAACGCGCCGCTGGCGGTCGCCGAGCAGGCGGGGGCGGTGATGGGGCCCGGGGCCGCCGGCCGGGTGAAGGCCTGGAGCCTCGCGGAGAACTTCTCCGACTTCGGCCGCGGCGTGGTGAGCCTGTCGTCGGTCGCCTACTTCCTGGGCATCGTGGCGGTCTGCCTCTACATCGCGATGGTGCTGATCGGTCGCCGGCACTGGACCGGCCGCCGCGACTCGAGCCCGATGGGCCTGCATTACCTGGCCCGGACGGCGGGCCTGCTGGCGGCGGCCCTCGGCGCCGTGCTCATTTTCCGGTCGGCCGACGTGCGGGGCGATCTCTCCCAGGAGCAGATCAGCACGCTCTCGCCAGACACCCGCAAGCTCCTCCGCACGCTGGAGACCAGCCGCCCGATCGACATCAAGGCCTACGTCAGCCCGAACGTGCCGGAGGACTACACCCAGACCCGCATCAACCTCCTCAACTCGCTCAAGCAGGTGGAGCGGCTGGGCCGCGGGAAGGTGAACGTCGAGGTGATCCCCACCGAGCCGAAGACCGAAGAGGCGGCGCTGGCGCTCCAGCAGTTCGGGATCGAGCCGCAGCGGGTCGTGTCGCGGGTCCGCGGCACCTATCGCAACGATCAGGAGATCTTCCTGGGCTGCGCCTTCACCAGCGGCCTGGAGAAGGTCGTGGTCCCGTTCTTCGACCGGGGCACGCCGGTGGAGTATGAGCTGGTGCGTTCGATCTGCACGGCGGCCCAGCAGAAGCGGAAGCGGCTCGGCGTGCTCACCACCGACGCCGACCTGTATGGCGGCTTCGACATGATGGGCGGCCAGCAGCGGCCCCGGCAGCCGCTCGTCGAGGAGCTCGAGAAGCAATACGACGTCGTCCAGGTCGATGCCACGGCGCCGATCACCGAAACCTTCGACGTCCTCCTGGCGGTGCAGCCGTCGTCGCTCGGACCGGAGCAGATGGCCAACTTCGTCGCGGCGGTGAAGGCGGGGCAGCCGGTGGCGATCTTCGAGGATCCGCTGCCGGTGATGATGCAGGGCGTGCCCGGCACGGCGCAGCCGCGGCGGAGCCCGATGGGGCCGATGGCGATGTTCGGCGGTCCGCAGGGGCAGCCGAAGGGGGATCTCGGCATGCTCTGGAACGCCCTCGGCGTGAAGCTCTCGGCGGGCGTCGACCGGCCGGCGATGGGGGCGATGGGGTCGGCACCGTTCGTCGTCTGGCAGAGCTACAACCCGCACCCCAAACTCGTGCTGGAAGACGAGTTCGTGTTCGTGGATGCGGCGCTCGGCGCCGAGGGGGGCGACAAGGGGGCCGGCTTCGCGGCCGACCAGCCGATCACCCGCGGCCTGCAGGAGGTGCTGTTTCCGTTTCCGGGCAGCATCGAGAAGACCGGCGGCGGCGAGCTCACGCTCACGCCCCTGGCCCGCACGGGCAAGCGGTCGGGCACGATCGAGGTGGCCCGCGTCGAGCAGGCGATGCAGGGGGGCGACACGCGGCTGCTCCGCGCCTTCGAGAAGCCGGGCGACGACACGATGACCCTCGCCGTGGCCGTCGAGCGGAAGCAGTCGCCGGCCAAGGAGGGGGACGCGGAGCCGAAGCCGATCCGGGCCGTGGTGGTCTCCGACATCGACCTGCTCTCGGGTGTGTTCTTCGGCCTGCGGAACCGCCGCGACGAGACCTTCAACTTCGACTTCGACAACGTCACCTTCGCGCTCAACGTGCTCGACTGGCTCTCGGGCGACGATCGATTCGTCGAGATCCGCAAGCGGAAGCCGAAGCACCGCACCCTCGAACGCATCGAGGATGCCGTGGCCAGCGCCCGCGAGGATGCCGAGAAGCAGCGGGCCACCTTCATCGCCGAGTTCGACAAGGCCGAGCGGGAGGCCAACGAGGCGATGCAGAAGGAGGTCGGCGCCTTCGAGAAGAAGATCAAGGAGATGGAGGATCAGGGCGACGCCAATCCCCAGGCCGCGATGCAGGCGATCCAGCAGCTCGCCAGCAGCCAGCGGCTCGCGCAGCGGAAGCTCGACACGAAGATCGAGCAGCTGCGGCGGAGGCGGGATGCGGAGGTCGAGTCGGTCGAGCGGAAGCTCGAATCGACGATCCGCCGCGAGCAGGACTGGCAGAAGTGGCTGGCGGTGATCCTGCCGCCGATTCCGCCGCTGATCGTGGCCTTCTTCGTGTTCTTTCGCCGTCGCGCCCGGGAGCGCGAGGGCGTGGCGAAGTCGCGGCTCAGGTAAGGGAGGATGCGAGCGATGCAACGAGATCACCACACCACCGGGCCGGCCGCCGACGGGCTGTCGCCCGCCCTCCGCCGCACGGCCGCATTCCTGGCCATCGGGGGCGGTCTGCTCCTCCTCGGCGGCTGGCTGAACGTCACGCCCACGCTGCGGCAGCGGGCCGTCGTCGGCGAGGAGCAGCAGGCCAAGGTGCTCTTTCCGGACCTCGCCGACGCCTCGAAGGCGGCGAGCCTGGAGATCGTGTCCTTCGACGACGAGACCGCCACGCTCAAGCCCTTCAAGGTGGTGCGGTCCGAGGGGGTGTGGGTGTTGCCCTCGCACGAGAACTATCCCGCCGACGCCAAGGACCAGCTCGCGGCCGCGGCGACGGAGCTGATCGACCGTCCGGTGCTCGACGTGGTCAGCGACTCGCCGGGAGACCACGAGACGTATGGTGTGATCGAGCCCGATCCCGAGAAGGTGAAGGTGGGGATGACGGGCGTGGGGCAGCTCGTCGAGATCCGCGACGCGTCGGGCAACAAGCTCGCCCGGCTGATCGTCGGCAAGGAAGACAAGCGTCCGGCCGCCGCCGGGCCCGCGTCGGGCCGCACGCTCCGCTTCGTCCGCCGTGCGGGGCAGGATCGGGTCTACCGCGTCGAGCTCGACACCACGAAGTTCACGACGAAGTTCGACGACTGGATCGAGAAGGACCTGCTGAAGGTTTCGCCATGGGACGTCCGGCAGCTCACGCTCGACGATTCGTCGTGCACGTTCGGCATGGACGAGGCGACGGGCCGGCCGATGATCTCGCTGGCCCGCAAGGCCCGGGCGGAGCTCGGCTACGACGACAAGGACGCCGCCTGGTCGCTGATCAAGCTCGAGGGCTTCGACGAGAAGAACCGGCCGCGGGAGGAGAAGCTCGGCGACGGCGAGGAACTCGCCAGCGGCAAGCTCAACGACCTGCGGAACGCCCTCGGCGACCTGAAGATCGTGGACGTCGTCCGGAAGCCTTCGGGGCTGAGCGCCGAACTCAAGGCCGAGGAGTCGTTCGCGGGTGACCGCGAGGCGGTGACGTCGCTGGCCCAGCGGGGCTTCTTCGCGGTGCAGAAGGGGGACATCGTCTCGAGCAACGGCGAGACGATCGTGGGCATGAAGGACGGCGTGGAGTATCTGCTGCGGTTCGGCAACGGGACCACCGTGGCCGCTGCCGAGGAGTCTGCCGCGGGGGGCGCGGCGGCGCCGGACGGCGCGACGCCTGCGTCGTCCACGGGCCGCTACCTGTTCGTGTCGGCGCGACTCAACGAGAGCCTGCTCGAGAAGCCGCGGCTCGACCCCGTGCCCGAGGCTCCGGCGGAGGAGGCTGCCGCCAAGAAGGACGCTGAAGACCAGAAGGACGGCGCGGCGGACGAACTCAAGAAGGCCGAGGAGGCCGAGGCCAAGGCCCAGGCAGCGCTCGAGGAGCGGCGGCGGGTCGAGGCTGAGAACCGGCGGAAGCAGGAGCAGTATGACGAGCGGGTGAAGGCCGCCCAGAAGCGGGTCCGCGACCTCAACAATCGCTTCGCCGACTGGTACTACGTCGTTTCCGACAAGGAGTACGACAAGATTCACCTCGGCCGCGACGGCATGATCCAGAAGAAGGCGGCGGACGAGAAGGCGGGCGACAAGGCGGGCGACAAGAACGACTGACGGTCCGTGACGCGGCTCGTCCGCAGCACGCCGGAGGACCGCGGCACGGGCCGGTCCGCCGCCCACCGCGGCTTTGCAGCGGTCGGTGCGAGCCTTACGATACCGTCCTCCCGAACCTTCCCCCGCGGTCCCCGATGTCCGACATTCTCACCTCGCCGCGGCCGTCCCGATTCGGCCGGGCCGTCGGGTTTCGGCTGGCCGGGATCGGCGCCGCCGTTCCCCCGCGGGTGGTCACCAACGCTGATCTGGCGCGGCTCGGCTGCGATCCGGAGTGGATCGTGGCCCGCTCGGGCATCCGCGAGCGGCGGCACGTCGATCCCGGGGTGGCGACGAGCGATCTGGCGGCCGCGGCCGGGGAGGCTGCGATCGCCACCTCGGGCCGACCACGGGGCGATGTAGACCTCGTGGTGCTCGGCACCTTCACCCCCGACATGTGCATCCCCTCCACGGCCTGCCTCGTGCAGGAAAAGCTCGGCCTCGATGCCCCCGCGATGGACGTGACCGCCGCCTGTGCCGGCTTCGCGTATGCGCTGATCACGGCCTCCCAGTTCGTGGCGGCCGGCACCAGCCGCCTGCCCCTGGTGATCGGCGCCGACGCCAACTCGCGGCTCGTCGATCCCGAGGACATCAAGACCTGGCCGCTGTTCGGCGACGGCTCGGGAGCGGTGCTGCTCGAGCCCTGCGCCGCCGATCCCTCCGGCCGCGAGCACGGGCTGCTCGCCTTCGGCTTCGGGGCCGACGGCCGGGGCGCGGGGCTCCTGGCCTGCCCCATGAGCGGGTCGCGGCAGCCGCCCTCGGTGGAAGGGATCGCCCGCCGGGAGCAGTACATGAAGATGGACGGCCGAGCGGTCTTCAAGTGGGCGATCAGGCTGGCGGAGGAGAGCATCCGGCAGGTCACCGACCGGGCCGGCATGCCCCTCGACCACGTCGATCTGTTCGTGCTCCACCAGGCCAATGCCCGGATCATCGACGGGGTGCGGGATTCGCTCGGGCTGCCGGCTGAGAAGGTGTTCCTGAATCTCGATCGCTACGGCAACACCTCGAGCGGATCGATCCCGCTGGCGCTCGAGGAGGCCTGGCGAACAGGCCGGGTCGGCCCCGGCAGCACCGTCGTGATCTGCGGCTTCGGTGGCGGTCTGGCCTGGGGCACTGCGGTCTGGAGGCTGTGAGCCGATGAGTGATGCTGCCGTGAAGATGCTCCCGCCGCGGCGCGACGTGCCGGTCGGCGACACCTGGGACCTGGCGAGCCTGTTTCGCTCCGACGCGGAGTGGGAGGAGGCGCTCGTCGCCTGGGAGGCTCGGATCCCGCAGTTCGCCCCCTACGCCGGCACGCTTGGCTCGGCGCCCGAGCGACTCGCCGAAGGCCTGGCGCACGACCTGGCCTTCGATCGCGAGGGGGATCGGCTCGGCACCTATGCCCAGCTGCGGGCCAGCGAGGATCTGGGATCGGCAGAGGCGCAGCGAATGGTGGGCCGCTTCCAGCACGTCTCGACGCGGGCGGGCGAGGCGGCGAGCTTCCTGCGGCCCGAGATCATGGCGATTCCCCCCGCGATGCTCGCGGCCTGGATGGATCTGCCGGTGCTGGCCCCGTATCGCCTGGTGCTCGAGCGGCTCGTCCGCACGCGGGCCCACACACTCTCGGAGGCCGAGGAGAAGCTGCTGGCGATGCAGGGCACCTTCGCCGGCACCGCCGGCAAGGTGTTTCGGCAGCTGACCGACGCCGACCTGAAGTTCGGCAGCGTGACGACGGGCAAGGGAGAGCGGATCGAGCTCTCGAACGCCACGTTCACCACCCTGCTGCACGACCCGGCGCCCGACGTGCGACGGACCGCGTTTCATCAGTACTACGCCCAGTACGAGGCCCATGCCAACACGCTCGCGGCCACGCTCTCCGGATCCAACGAGCGCGACGTCTACTCCGCCCGTGTGCGGAACTACCCCAGCGCCGTCGAGGCGGCCCTCCACGCCGACAACGTGCCCTTGGCCGTCTACGACCAGCTGATCGCGGCGGTGCGGGCCAACCTGCCGGCGGTCCACCGCTACTACGACCTGCGGAAACGGGTGCTCGGCCTCGACGAGATCCACCACTACGACTGCTACGTGCCGCTGGTGCCGGAGCTCGAGCAGCGGCATACGTGGGATCAGGCCGTCGCCGTGATCCTCGAGTCGCTCGCGCCGCTCGGCGGCGACTACGTGACGCGGCTCGAGCGGGGCCTCCGCGGCCGCTGGTGCGACCGTTACCCCAATGCCGGCAAGCGGTCGGGGGCCTTCAGCTCCGGCACCTACGACTCCGATCCGTACATCCTCATGAACTTTCAGGAGGACGTGATCGAGCACGTGTTCACGCTCACCCATGAGGCGGGCCACTCGATGCACACGCGGTATTCCGCGGAGGCGCAGCCCTACCAGTATTCGGGCTACACGATCTTCGTGGCCGAGGTGGCGAGCACGTTCAACGAGCAGCTGCTCGCGCGGCTGCTTCTCCAGCGGGCCTCGTCGCCGAAGGAGCGGGCCGCGATCATCGCCCGCGAGATCGACTCGATCCGGGCC
Source organism: Pirellulales bacterium (assembly GCA_040397585.1). Taxonomy (GTDB): domain Bacteria; phylum Planctomycetota; class Planctomycetia; order Pirellulales; family UBA1268; genus QWPN01. The sequence goes on along the minus strand of JBBAVS010000067.1, from coordinate 13,587 downwards.
ACGATCGTCCGCCAGACGATGTTCGCCGAGTTCGAGCGGAAGAGCCACGCGTCGGCGGAAGGCGGGGAGCCGCTCACGCTGGAGCGGATCCGCGGCCTGTACCGCGAACTGCTCGACGCCTACTTCGGCCCGAACTTCTCGCTCGACTCACAGCTCGAGCTGGAGTGCCTCCGCATCCCGCACTTCTACAACGCCTTCTATGTCTACAAGTACGCCACCGGGCTGGCCGCCGCGATCGCGCTGGCCAAGAAAGTGGCGGAGGGTGAGCCCGGCGCGCTCGACCGCTACCTCGGGTTTCTGCGGGGTGGCTCGTCGAAGTGGCCGCTCGACCTGCTCCGCGACGCGGGAGTGGACCTCGAGAAGCCCGAGCCGGTCGCGATCGCCCTGGCCCGCTTCGCCGAACTCGTGGACGAGCTCGACACGCTCCTCTGAATGTGGCACCGCACCACGCGGCATCCCGCAGGTTGAAAACCTGCGGCCACGGTGCAGCGGCAGGTGTCCCCATCGCTTACGCGATTGGGCTTCCTGAGCTCGGGGCTGCCCGTGCCCCGGGAGCCGGCGTTTGATTCCTCCGCGAAGCCAGGATGGCGGAGCGGAGGAATCACCGAGCGAGCGGAGGGCACGATGCCCGCAGCGAGCGTCCGGCGACGGGGCACGGGCAGCCCCGAGCGGCGTGGCACCACAGGTTGCAAACCTGTGCCACGGCGGGCACCACAGGTTGCAAACCTGTGCCACGGCGCGGCACCACAGGTTGCAAACCTGTGCCACGGCGCGGCACCACAGGTTGCAAACCTGTGCCACTTTCAGGCGGGCCGCGCTCGTGTCAGCCGCCTGAGCGGGCGAGCTCGACGAGCGGCCTCACCATGGAGCCCGTCGCGCCGCCGTCGGTCCACGGCCGGCTCTTCTCCGAGAAGGCCGGGCCGGCGATGTCGACGTGCGTCCAGGGAATGCCTCCCACGAACCGCTCCAGGAACTTGGCGGCCGTGATCGCGCCCCCCCAGCGGCCATCGCCCACGTTCTTGATGTCGGCGACCTCGCTCTTGATCTGCTCGTCGTAGTCGGGATACATCGGCAGCTGCCAGACTGGCTCGCCCACCTCGCGGGCCGCGGCGGCCACGGCGTCGCAGCAGGCCTGGTCGTTGGTGAACAGGCCGGCCACGTCCTGACCCAGGGCCACCACGCAGGCGCCGGTGAGCGTGGCCAGATCGACGATGCGGCGGGGCTTGTCCCCGCGGATCACGTCGAGCACGTCGGCCAGCACGATGCGCCCCTCGGCGTCGGTGTTGTGGACTTCGATCGTCGTCCCACTCCGGGCCGTGATCACGTCACCGAGCTTGTAGGCGGCGGGTCCGGTCATGTTCTCGACGAGGCCGATGCCCGCCACCACGTCGATCGGCAGCTTGAGCGTCGCGATCGTCGCCATGGCCGAGAGCACGGCGGCGGCTCCGGACATGTCGCACTTCATGGTGAGCATGCCCTCCGACGGCTTGAGCGAGAGCCCGCCGGAGTCGAAGGTCACCCCTTTGCCGACCAGGGCGAGCTGCGGGGGGGCATCGGCCGCCGCGCGGCCCTGGCCGGAGCGGCCGCCGCCGCGGTAGCGGAGCAGCACCAGCCGCGGCGGCCGCGAACTGCCCCGGCCGACGGCGAGGATCGCGTTGCACCGTTCGCGGACCAGCCGGTCTTCGTCCCAGATCTCGATGTCGAGGCCCGTGCGGCCGGCGATCGCGGCGCACTCGTCGGCGAACGACTGGGGATAGATGTCGTCCGGGGCCATGTTGACGAGCCGCCGGGCGAGATTGACGCCGTCGGCCATCACGGCACCCCGCTCGACCGCCTCGACCGGCGCCGAGATCCAGATGGTCGTGCCGAACCGCGTCCGCTTCGGCTCCGCGCGGTAGAGATCCTGGCCGACCATGCCGACGGCGGCGCCGGCGACGGCCTGCTCGACCTGCTTCGTGGTCCAGGCTCCGTCGGCGACGAAGGCGACCCGGCCGCGGGGCCTGCCCGCCAGGTGCCGGGCGGCCGTGGCCGCGGCGCGATAGAGCACGCCGGCGGTCAGGTCTTCCCGCTTGCCGATCCCGACCACGACGAGCTGGCCGGCCCGCAGCCCCGGCGCGGCCAGCAGGGGGACGCATTCGTAGCGGCGGCCGGTGAGCTCACCGGCGGCGGCCAACCTCCCGATCAGGCCGCCCGTGGCGGCGTCGAGTTCGGCGGCCGAGCCCGTGCCGGCGCCCCCCTCGGTCATGAACACGACGACGGCCTCGGCCTCGACCGTGTCGGGGCGGGTGGACGGCTCGCAGGTGATGACGCCGGAGCCGGTGCTCGGCAGAAACTCGCGGGACATGGCTCTCCTCCGGGACACGGGACCACGGCGTGGGTGCCGCGACGCCGACGTGTTGTACACGGTTTCAAGCGGCGGGCGAGCGGTCTCGGAGCCACGGCGACGCCAGGGCGAGGAGCACCGGAAGGACCACGAGATTTCCCACGAGCCCGCCGAGGAGCGTGATCGCCGAGAGCCAGCCGAACGACACCGTGGGCATGAACCCGCTCGTCGTCAGGGCGAGGAAGCCGATCACCAGGGCGAGCGTGGAGAAGATCATCGCGCGGCCCGCCGTCTGGTGGGCCGTCTCCAGGGCGGCGGCGTGCGTGCCGTCGGCAAGCCGGCGGCGGAAGGCGGTGATGTAATGGATGGAACTGTCGACGGACAGGCCCATCGACACGGCCGCGATCATCGCCGTGCCCATGTTGATCGGCTCGCCGAGCCAGCCGAGCACGCCCAGCACCACGAAGATCGGCAGGCTGTTCGGCACCAGGGCGATCGCGGCCGCGAGCAGGCTGCGGAAGGCGACGGCCAGGAGGACGAAGATGCCCGCCGCCGCGAGCAGGAAGGTGAGCCACTGGTCGGCGAGCAGCCGATCGACGAGCTGGGAGAGGAGCACGAAGAAGCCGGTCACTTCGGCGGTGCGTCGGTCCGCGGTGGGGGGAACCTCGGCCGCTGCGATTCGCCGCACCTGGTCGATGATCGACCGCTTCACCGCCGCCGGCTGCCGCTCGTGTGCCCGGAGCATGATCCGCAACCAGGTGCTGCCGTCCTGGGGATCGCGGCCCACGAGCGACCGCACGAAGGCCGGCTGCCGGTCATCCTCCTGGCGGAGCATCGCGTTGACCAGCATTGCCTGGGCCTTCCGGGGCAGGAGCGGAGCCGCCGAGACCACGTCGGCGACGCTCATCACCTTGGTGAGCGCCGGCACGGGGCTGCCATCCGGCCCCGGCACGGTGACCTCGCGCCGCAGGCGGGCCGCGAACTGGTCGAGCGCGTCGAGCTGGTCGTCGTCGATCGGCTCGGTCGCCGGCACGAGCACGTCCCACACCCCGGCGCCGCCGAGCCGCGACTCCACCATGTCGTAGGCCTTCACGGTGGCGCTCGATTCACGGAAGTTCTTCGTGAAGTCGGTCTCGACCGTCAGCCACCGCATCCCGATCATGGCCGCGATCGTGACCACTGCGGACGCGGCGAGGATCGGCAGGGGGTGGCGCACGATCCGCCCGACGAGGGCGTCGAGCCCGCGGTCGAGCGTGCCTTCGCCCCAGGCCATCCGGGGGTCGGGGTCGAACCGGCCCGCGAGGGCCAGGAACGGGACGACGAGGGCCATCGCCAGAAGCACCGTCACGGCGCCGACGGCCGTCATGATGCCGAAGTCGTGCACCGGGCCGACGGCGCTGGCAGTCAGCGAGCCGAAGCCGATCACGTCGGTGGCGATGGCGCCGGCCACGGGCCAGAAGAGCGTGGTGAAGGTCGTCCGCAGGGCGTCGTCGGCCTCGAGCCCCAGGCCACGGAGCCGGCGAAACTCCACGATCACGTGGGTCACCGTGCCGATGCCGACCACCGTGATCATCGCCGAGAGCATCGTCGAGACCATGGTCAGCTTGAGCCCGGCGAGCGCGAGCAGGCCGCGGGTCGTCCACAGCGAGAACAGCACGACCGCCAGCGGCACCACCAGCCAGCGGACGCTGCGGAAGCAGGCGAGCAGCACGGCCCCGGCGAGCAGGCCGCTGCCGGTGCCGAGCAGGTTGCCGTCGCGCTGCAGCATCTCGAAGCCGTCGAGCAGCATCACGGGCTCGCCGGCGATCGTGCCGGCCGGCATGCCGGCCATCCGCTCCCGCAGCGCGGTGATCGTCTGCTTGCGGGTCGGGCCACGGCCGGACTTCGCAGCCGTGTCGTCGCGCGGCTCGAGCGTGCAGGCGACTCCCGCCGTGCGGTGATCGGCGCCGACGAGATAGCCTTTGAGCAGCGACACGAGCCGCCGCGCCCAGCCGGCGGCGAGCCCGCGGTCGAGATCGATGATCGCGTCGCCGAGCGGCGTGCTCGCCAGGCTCGTGGTGGAGGCCACGCCCGGCACCGCCCCGAGCTCGGCCGCGAGGCTGCGGAGCCGGCCGATCCCTTCGGTGGTGAACAGCTGCGGATCGTCGTAGGCCGCGAGGATCGTCTCGCTCGAGCCGAACATCCGCGTCATCCGCGCGTAGGGGACGAGTGCCGGATCGGAGCGGTCGAACATCGCATCGATCGACCGCGAGAACTCGAGCCGCCCGGAGAGCACGACGGCGGCGCCTGTGATCGCCAGGGCGACGCAGGCGAGGCCGACGCGACGCTTGACGAGGAAGGCGGAGAGCCAGGCCGCGAACGAGGCCGCCGGGGCAGACTGGGAAAGGACGTCGGGGCGCGACGGGGCAGACAAGGGTGGCGACTCGAGCGGACGGCGGGGGCTGCGCCGGGCCACGGCACGGCAGGCCGTCATCTTACCGGGCCTGCCGGAATGCCTCGGCAGATTGCCCCCGCTGCCGCTGCGCGGCTTCGCAGGGCAGCGCCATCGGCCTGGTTTCGCGCTCGGCCCGGCGGGGCCCCGCCCGGCTGACCGCGCGGCGGGGGCCGGGCCGCGGCCGGCGATAACCCCCCACGCCGCCGCGAGTTGCGGGCGCTTGCGGGCGGCCGCGATGCCTTGACCCGTGCGCGCGGCCACTCCTATAAACCCGCGATTTTCCCGGCCCACAGGCCGGTTTTCGAATCCGAGCGAACGTCCCGAGTGCAGCACCCTCACCTGCCGCCGGCGCCCTCTGACCGCGCCCCGCGCCTCCGCGCGGGACCCGCGCCGGGGTTCGCGCTCGCGATGCTCGCGACGCTCCTCGCGTGGGTGAGCGCCGCCGGCGCGGTGGCCGCCGACGCGATGATGACACCCGAGGCGAGCGCGGGCGCGCTGGCAGCACTGCCGGCGAGGGGACTTGCCGCGGCGATCGCGGAGGCGGGCCGGATCGAGGTGCCGTCGGCCGATCCGGCGGAGCCGCTCGCGGTGAAGGCGACCCAGGCGGCGCGCTGGACCGAGGGATCCTACGACGTCTGGCATCTGACGGGCGGTGTGCGGATCGCGCAAGGCGCGACCGAGGCGACGGCGCACGAGGCCGTGGTCTGGATCGAACGCGACGCGGCGGCCGCGGATGCTGCGGACGATGAGGCGGAGCCCGCTGAGCCGCGGGTGCGGAGCATGCTCGTCCGCATGGCGGGCGACGTGAAGGTGACGACGACGGCTGGCGGCGACCAAGGCCCGGCAACGGTCCGCGGACCGCGGTGGACGGGCCGGTTCTGGACGCTCCGTGAGCCGCGGCTCGACTTCGCCAGCGTGGTCGGCAGCACGGCGCCGCCGCCCCTCTACGAGCAGCCGGCGGAGCCCAGGGTGATCACGGCGGAGGGAGGCACCGACGACGGCTCGGCGGTGCGGCTCGCCGCGGCCGAGGAGTCGCCGATCGAGCAGGCGCAGTTCAGCGAGTTCGGCGCTCCCGCGGTCCCGCAGGTGAACGCCGCCGCGCCGGCCCGGCGACTGCGGGCCTTCCCGCGGTCGAGCGTGCCGCTGGCGATCAAGTGGCTGCCGAGCCCGTCGGGCAACGAGTGGATCGCGGTGATCACGTCGGGCGTGAACCTCGTGATCGATGGCGTCGATCCGGCGGGGCCGCTCGACATCTCCGCCGACCGGCTCGTGATCTGGACCCGGGGCTCGGCCCAGCCCGACCTCGAGGGGGCCGCCGCCCAGTCGGCCGACGTGCCGCTGGAGCTCTACATGGAGGGCAACGTCGTCTTCCGGCAGGGCCAGCGGGTGGTCGACGCCGAGAACATGTTCTACGACGTGCCCCGTTCGAGCGGCGTGATCACCGGCGCCACGGTGCTCACGCCCGTCGACAACTACTCCGGTGCGGTGCGGCTGCGGGCCGATGTCTTGCGGCAGGTGGACCGCAGCCGGTTCGTCGCCCAGCAGACGGGCCTCACCTCCAGCCGGCTCGGCGTGCCGACGTGGGAGTTCCGCTCGCGAGAACTGGAGTTCACCGACGAGCAGGTGCCGCTGGCGGGGCCGTATGGCCAGCCGTCGATCGATCCCGCGACGGGTGAGCCGGCGGTCGAGCACCAGCAGTTCATCACCAGCCGCGGCAACACGGTGACACTCGGCGGGGTGCCGGTGCTCTGGTGGCCCATCCTCGCGACCAACGCCAAGAAGCCGACGTTCTATCTCAATGACCTGCAGCTCAAGAACGACCGGATCTTCGGCACGCAGATCCTCACCGGCTGGGATGCGTTCCAGGTGTTCGGCTGGCGGCGGCCGCCCGACGGCGTGGACTGGGATTTCGACGTGGACTACCTGAGCTTTCGCGGTCCCGGCGGCGGCACGTCGCTGCTCTACAACCGCCCGTCGTTCCTGGGCCTCGGCACGCCGGCCAGCGGCGACCTCGACGCCTGGTTCATCGGCGACGCCGGCCGCGACAACGTCGGTCTGTACCGCCGCGGCCTCGACTATCCCGGCTTCCCCGACCGCACGTTTCGCGGCCGGTCGTTCTGGCGGCACCGCCAGGATCTCGGCGGCACGACGGAGAGTTTCTTCGGCGGCTGGCAGGCCCGCGGCACCGCGGGCTGGATCAGCGACATGAACTTCCTCGAGGAGTACTACGAGGCGGAGTGGGAGGAAGGCTACGAGCAGCGGACCTGGATCGACCTGCGGCGGCCGGTGGAGAACCGCGAGCTCCGACTGCTCTCCAGCGTGCGCGTGAATCCCTTCCTCACGCAGACGGAATGGTGGCCGCGGCTCGATCACTACACCATGGGGCAGCCGCTCCTCTACGACGCCGTCAGCTGGTACGAGCACTCGGGCGTCGCCTACGCCAAGCAGAGCACGCCGCAGACGCCGACCGTCGGCCAGGGGCGGAACATCTGGACGCTGCTCCCCTACGAGAGCAACGTGATCGGCGAGCGGCTGCAGACGCGGCAGGAACTCGATCTCCCGTTCCAGGCGGGGGCCGTGAAGCTCGTGCCCTACGCGCTCGGTGAACTGGCGCACTGGGGTGAGGCCCTCGACGGCTCGCCGCTCGATCGCGCCTATGGCCAGGTCGGGATCCGCTCGAGCCTGCCGATGTGGACCGCCGACAACACCGTGGAGAGCCAGTTGTGGAATCTCCACGGGCTCGCGCACAAGGTTGTCTTCGAGGCGGAGTTCTCCTACGCGAATGCCACGCAGAGCGTGGACCAGCTCCCGCTCTACGACCAGATCGACGACGACGCCATCAATCAGTATCGCCGCAACATTCCCTACTGGGACTTCAACGCCCCGCGGGGCGCGGGCTTTCCGACGCCGCTCGGCCCACCGTTCATCTTCGGCCCCGACAACAAGTACGACCCGCGGTCGTACGCCGTCCGCCGCGGCATGGGCAGCTGGGTGACGGGGCCCACCGAGATCGTCAACGACCTGACTGCGTTCCGCGTGGCGGCCCGCCAGCGCTGGCAGACGAAGCGCGGCCCGGTGGGCAACCGGCGGATCATCGACTGGATCACGTTCGACGTGGACGGGGAGTTCTTTCCGACGACGAGCCAGAACTTCGGCCAGGTGATGGGCCTCTGGCAGTACGACTTCCGCTGGCACGTGGGCGACCGGACGGCGGTGCTGTCGACGGCCGACGTCGACTTCTTCAGCGGTGGGCAGCAGCTCTACACGGTGGGCGCGCTCTTGAACCGCACGCCCCGCGGGAGCTTCTACATCGGATTCAACCAGTTCGGCGGGCCGATCAGCGCGTCGGTGCTCACCGGCTCCTACACCTACCGCATGAGCCCCAAATGGGCGAGCTCCTTCGGCTCGGCGATCGACCTCACCGGCAGCAACATCGGCCAGAATTTCCAGCTCGTGCGGATCGGGGAGTCGTTCCTGATGACCTTCGGATTCAACATCGACTACAGCCGCAACAACGTGGGCGTGACGTTCAATCTCGAGCCGCGGTTCCTCTCGCGGACGCAGTTCGCCAGCCGCTCCGGGATCGACCTCCCAGTGGCCGGCGCCTACGGGCTGGAGTAGGACCGCTCGTCGGCGGCGGCGTCGGCCAGCGGTGTGGCGGGCCGGATGATCGACCAGCCGGCGTAGAGGGCCGCCAGCAGCGCGTAGGCCGCGGCGAGTGTCAGCGGCCCGCGGCCGGCCGCCTCGGCGGGAAGCTCGCCGAGGGCCCAGGGTAGAAACAGCCGGCCATCCTTGAACGGCGAATGGATGATGCCGCAGAGCGTGCACGCGGCCGCGGCCAGGCACCAGCCGGCGGCGCGGGCGAGCCGGCGATCGAGCAGGGCCGTGAGCATGCCGGCCCAGAGCACGCTGGTGACGATGAAGCCGGCCGAGATGATCTGCAGCGCGAAGAGCTCGCGGGCGAGCACGGCATCGGGCCGGGCGCCTGCGGCCAGCACCTTGTCGGTCTCGATCTTGGCCAGGGCCGCGAGCGCCGGCACGCAGGCGAGCGCGACCGCCGGATAGTGCCGCTGGGGCGTGGCATGAAAGCTCTGTGACGTGATCTCCAGGCCCACGAACACCAGGATCGGCACCAGGGCGGGGCCGGGCAGGATCTGATAGAGGTAGGCGAAGGTGCCGGTCAGGCCGGCGAGGCCGATGAAGGCGGCGGTCATGAGCGTGTAGGCCGCGCGGCCGCCCATCGCCTTGTAGGCCGGATGGCCGATGTAGGGCGTCGTCTGGATCACGCCCCCGCAGGCGCCCGCGACGATCGTGGCGATCGCCTCGACGCCGATCACCTTGCCGGTGTCGTATTCGTCGCCGGCCGCCGCGGCGCTCTCCGTGCAGTCGATGCCCCCCACGACCGTGGCCAGGGCGAAAGGGATCACGATCGGCAGATACTTCACCGTGTGGGGCCAGGCCTCGAGCCACTCGCAGCGGAAGGCGGAGAGCCACTCCGTGGGCCAGAGGGCGGCGGCTGGATCGATCGCCATGTGGGACGCCTCGGGGATCCAGCCCGCCTGCAGGCCGATGAACTGGATCAGGCCGCCCACGACGAGCGCCGCCAGCGCTCCCGGAACCTTGAAGGGGAACGGCACGTGGGCGGTAAGGCTCGCGAGGATGATGCCGAGCGCCACGAGGCCGGCCAGCGGCGAGGCGAAGATCTCGAGCAGGGGCAGGAAGGTGATCAGCGCCAGCGCGATCGCCGTCAGGCTGCCGAGCAGGGCCGCCCGCGGCACGAGCCGGCGGACGGGACCTGCCACGAACGCGCAGGCCAGCTTGAACACGCCGCTGGCGACGATGGAGCACATCCCGATGTGCCAGGCGCGGCGGGCGGCGGCTTCCTGGTCCATGCCCCCCGCGACCGCCTCGGCGAAGGCGGGGCCGATCACGAAGAACACCATCCCGAACGTGCTCGGGGTGTCGAGGCCCAGCGGCATCGCCGTGATGTCGCCGCGGCCGGTCCGGCGGGCGAGCTGGAAGGCCATGGCGGTGAAGATCAGATCGCCGACCACGACCCCCACGGCCGTGCCGGGCACGAGGTGCGAGAGGGCGAACTGGGCCGGATAGCCGAACACGGTCGCGAGGAGCGAGACCGTGAGCACCAGGACGGCCAGGTTGTCGATCGACAGGCCGAAAAAGGCGTTGAGGTCGCCCGGAGAGGCCCAGCGGTAGGGGGCGTGACGAGCCATGCGTGCCGGGAATGTCGGCGTTCCGGCCCCAAAAGTCAAACCGCTGCTCGGCCCGGCCGGCGTGCCCGAAGGGGCCGGGAACCCGCGGCCCCCGCTATACTCGGCGAGCGGGGTGACTTTCGCCGCCTTGCCGCCCGCGCCCCGGTTGCCTCATGGGACCGGGGTGAAGTTCGGAAAAACAAACTCTTTCAGCCCTGCGAACCCTTCCCCTGCCGGCACCGTAGCAGTGATGGATTTGCACGATTCACGTTCGGGTGATGGCCCCAGCGGGCCGGTTCCGGGTTCTGGAACTGGCGGCGCGGGTGGCGGGCTTTCCGATGAGGAACTGCTCCGTCGTTGCCGCCGGAACGAGGATGCGGCGGCCTTCGAGTCGCTCGTGCATCGGTATGAGCAGGAGTTGTTCAGTTACCTCCGCCGGTACCTCGGCAATGCCGAGATGGCGGAGGACGTGTTTCAGGCGACGTTTCTCCAGGTTCACCTCAAGCGGGAGCAGTTCGAGGAAGGCCGCAGGTTCCGCCCCTGGCTCTACACGATCGCGACCAACCAGGCCATCGACGCCCAGCGGCGCAACCGCCGGCATCGCATGGTCAGCCTCGATCACCGCACCGGCGGCGAGGACGACGTGGGATCGCTCGTGGAGATGCTGGCGGGGAACGGGCGGACGGCGGACGAGCAGATGGAGGTCGCGGAAGCCCGCGACTGGGTCCGTTCGGCCGTCGATGATCTTCCCGAATCGCTGAAGAGCGCACTGATGCTGGTCTACCACCAAGGCATGAAATACCGCGAGGCCGCCGACGTGCTCGGCATCCCCGTGGGCACGGTGAAGAGCCGGCTCCATGCGGCGCTCCTCAGGCTCAACGAGTCGTGGCAACGGAGCGGACGCGCCGTGCCGGAAGCCATGGAGGATTGAGCATGACCCCCGGACCGTCACCGACCCGATCTGCCGACGTGAGGCTGAGCCATGCGTGAAGACGAACTCGTCGGTTACTGCCTGGGCGCCCTCGACGAGGGGGAGTCGCGGCAGGTGGAACTCGCCCTGGCCGATCCGGCGCGGGGCCCCGAACTGCGGCGGAACCTCGACGTGATCCGCACGTCCCTGCGGCCGCTGGCCCCGGATCGCGGGCCCCTCACGCCGCCCGCCGGCTTGGCGAAGCGGACGCTCGCCTTCGTCGCCGCCCAGACGCAGCCCGCCCCGGCCACCGTGCCGATGCGGCCGACGGTCCGCCCCGCTCCGCCCGCCCGCGACGAGGCCGAGTGGCACGGAACATCGAGCCGCCAGTGGCTCGACCGGATGATCATGGCCGCCTCGGCGCTGGCGGCGTGCGTGCTGGTGGCCCCGCTGCTCTTGGAATCGATCGCCGATGCCCGCGGCCGCCGCACCCAGCGGAATCTGCAGTCGTTGGCGGGCTCGCTGCAGGGCTTCGCCGGTGCCCACCGCCAGTATCCCTCGCCGCCGGCCGCCGGGCCGCTCTCGCGGGCCGGCCTCTACGCGCCCACGCTGGTCTCGGAGCATCGCCTCGTGGCCGACGACGGCACGGTGCTCACGGCCGATTCCGAACTCGCCCGGCGCGGCAACTTCCGGGTGCCGTCGCTGGAGGAACTGCGGGCCGCCGTCGGCACGCCGAAGTTCGAGGAGCTCGTGCGGTCGATGGGTGGAGACTATGGCTACACCCTCGGCCACCGCGACGCGTCGGGAGAGCTCCAGCCGATTCTCGACCAGCACCGGCGCCATCATCCGCTGATGGCCGACGCGCCAAACGCCGGGGGTGAGCGGAGCGACAACCATCCCGAAGGCCTGCACTTCATCCTCTTCGAGGACGGGCACGTGGAGCAGGTGCGGCCCGACGACCTGCACGACGACGACCACCTCTACCGGAACCACGACGGCGAGATTCGTGCCGGCAAGGATTCCGAAGACGCCGTGATCGGTGACTCGCACCACCAGCCGTAGCGGGCGACCGCTAGCTTGCGGCGAGCGACCTCTAGCTTGCCGCGAGCGACCGCTAGCTTGCCGCGAGCGTCCTCTAGCTTGCCGCGAGCGTCCTCTTGGCAGCGGCCGCCACGCCATCGGGCGTGATGCCGAAGTGCTTGTAGAGCGCGGCGAACGGGCCCGAGGCGCCGAAGCTCGTCATCCCGACGAACTCGCCCCGGGTGCCGATCCACCGCTCCCAGCCGAAGCCGCAGGCCGCCTCGCAGGCGACGCGGGCCGTGACCGCCTTGGGCAGCACGCTCTCGCGATAGGCGGAGTCTTGGGCTTCGAACAGATCCCAGCTCGGCATGCTCACCACGCGGGCCTGGATGCCTTCGGCGGCGAGCTTGTCGGCCGCTTCGAGGCAGATCGGCACCTCGCTCCCGGTGCCGATCAGGATGCACGCGGGCTTCCCGCCGGCGGCCTCCTTGAGCACGTAGGCGCCGCGGGCCGTGCCCGCCGCCGATCCCAGGCCGACAGAACGGTCGAGGGTCGGCAGATTCTGCCGGGAGAGCACGATCACCGCGGGACGGTCGGCCCGCTGCATGACCACGCGGTAGGTTTCGGCCACCTCGTTGGCGTCGGCCGGGCGAAACACCGACAGGCCGGGCACCGCGCGGGCGGTGGCGAGCTGCTCGATCGGCTGGTGGGTCGGGCCGTCTTCGCCGAGGCCGATGGAGTCGTGCGTGAGCACGTAGATCACGCCCAGGTGCCCGAGTGCCGAGAGCCGCAGCGCCGGCTTGAGGTAGTCGAGGAACACGAAGAAGGTGGCGCAGTAGGGCCGCAGGCCCGACAGCGCCATGCCGTTGCAGGCCGAGGCCATCCCGTGCTCGCGGATCCCGAAGTGGAAGTTGCGGCCGGCGTAGCTGTCGTGGCCGAAGTCGCCCGCTCCCGGCACGAGCGTCATCGTCGAGGGGGCGAGGTCGGCCGAGCCGCCCAGGAACCAGGGCACCGTGCCGCTGAGCGCCTGGATCACCTTGCCGCTCGACACCCGGCTGGCCACGCCCTTGGCGTCGGCGGGAAAGCAGGGGATGGTCTTGTCCCAGCCGGCCGGCAGGCGGCCGGCGAGGAAGTCGGCCAGTTCGGCGGCGCAGGCGGCGTTGGCCGCGCCGAGGCCCGACACCGTCTGCTTCCAGGCGGCGTTGGCCGCGGCGCCGCGGGCCCCGAGCGTGGCCGCGAAGTGGGCGGGCACCTCGGCCGGCACGCGGAACGACTCGTCCACCGGCCAGCCGTAGGCCGCCTTCGCGCCCTTGATCTCCTCGGCGCCCAAGGGCGCCCCGTGCGCTTCGTGGGAGCCCGCCTTCTTCGGGGCGCCGTAGCCGATCACGCTCTTCACGATCACGAGCGTGGGCTTGTGCTGCTCCGCCTGGAAGGCCTCCAGCGCCTTCTTCAGCGCGGCGGTGTCGTTGGCGTCGGCCACCCGCTCGATCCGCCAGCCGAGCCCCTCGAACTTCTTCCCCACGTCCTCGGTGAAGGCGAGGTGCGTCTCGCCCTCGATCGTGATCTGGTTGTCGTCGTAGAGCCAGCAGAGGTTCGCGAGGCCGAGGTGGCCGGCGATCGAGGCCGCCTCGGAGGCCACGCCCTCCATCAGGTCGCCGTCGCTGCAGAGCACGTAGGTGTCGTAGTCGAA
>JBBAVS010000066.1:0-21781 GCA_040397585.1 Pirellulales bacterium | reverse complement strand
GGCTCGGGTGTGAGCCTGCCGGCGGTGTCGAAGGGCGTGTAGGTGGCGGCGATGAGTTCGATCATCGCGGGAGCATACCAGACGGGATCTGGCCCATCACCGCGGCGCTGCGTCGAGCAGCCTGATGCCGGCAGTGGTGGCCTGGCCGACTCCGCCTCGTCCGATCAGTCAGGATGGTGACCCTGCATCCGATCGCGAGTGACTCCTGAGATCGGTTTCGATCGTGGTCAGCGTGGTAGCGATATTGAACAGGACAATGGCTACCTCAAAGACAACCCTCAGCAGAAGGAGCATGATCGCTCCGGCGGCGATCTTGGCGATCCCAAACATGGTACGGGCGATGGTGCTCCCGCATCGAATCATCCATTCGATCAGCCAGCGTGGGAGGCCGGGTTTGGCGGGCCCGAGATCTCCCGGATTGTCGCGTCGATCGATGGCACGCTCGTTGGAAGCCCAATCCATCTCGGGCAGCCAAGAGGAAAGGATGTCAAAGAGATTCCCGGCCACCCAAAGGGCTGTGACGAAGAGAATGAACACCCATGTCACTCGGAGAATCCACGGCGTGAGGTACTTTTTGAATCGCCAGTCGAAGATGTCAAGTATGCTCGTCGAGTCGGCAAACTGACTGCGTCGCACTGCATCGAGCTGCGATCGGACAGTGTTGACCGCCGACGCCGCGACCCGAGTCGCCGTCTGTGCTGCTGCCGCTCGCTGTTCCGCAGTTCTCTGCTGGCGTTCCGCTTGGACCCGTTGCTTCGCCTCGTCCTCTTGATGCCGTTGATCCTGATACTTCCGCCAAGCAGCCCTCAGTTCCTGAGGAAACACGAAGGGCGTTGAACATCGGGGGCAACGGTCGCCATTCAATGCCTGGTCGTTGTTCGAAACAAGCTCCTCACGGCATTTCGGGCAGGGGTAAGCGTATTTCAGCCCGCCTCCCCATGCCTTCGTGACCTTGATCTGGTCGACTCGAATCGTGAAGGCTTCAGGCGACATGGCAGCGGTACCCGAGAGCACGAAAAAGGACGGCCTCCCACACCGAACGAAGGATAATATCCCTCGAAAGGGTTTGTCGCAACCTGCTGACCCCGTCCGCAGCCCGTCGGGTCACACCTGAGTCGGACCACTTCCCGATCTGCGGGGGCTCGGGCGTTTCACTTCGGTGATTGAGAGTGAATCCCGTCCGTCGTCGACTCTCGTGGGCTCAGGCCCGCCGGGCCTGCACGATCCGCGGCAGACCCGCGAGGTCCTTGAGCGTGGGCCCCGGCACGAGGCCCGGCTGCGCCGCGAGCGCCGACTCGGCGGCCGCGGCCGTCGAGGGGCCGATCTCCACGAGCAGCCACCCGCCCGGCGCGAGCCGCTCCGCGGCCTCCGCCGCCAGCCGCGTCACGATCTCCACGCCCGTCGGCCCGGCCACGAGCGCCGTCTTCGGCTCGTGGTCGCGGACGTCGCGGGGCAGGGCAGGGTATTCGTCTTCACGGACGTAGGGGGGATTGCTCACGATCACGTCCCAGGGGCCGGCGGCCTGCGGATCGGCGAGCAGGTCGCACTCCACGAACGTGATCCGCTCGGCCACGCCGTGCCGCTCCGCGTTGGCCTGCGCCACGGCCAGCGCCGCTGGCGCGATGTCGGTGGCCACGAGCGTGGCCCGCGGCAGCTGCTTGGCGAGCGTCACGGCGATCGCGCCGCTCCCGGTGCCCACGTCGGCGATCCGCGGGGCCGCCGCCGACTTCACCAGGTCGAGCGACCGCACCACGAGCCCCTCGGTCTCGGGCCGCGGAATGAGCACGTCCTTGGTGACGCCGAAGGCCAGCGAGAAGAACTCGCGACTGCCGACCAAATACGCCACCGGCTCCCCCTCGCCGCGCCGCTTCACGAGCTCGCGAAACCGGGCCCGCTCGGCATCGGCGACCGGCGTGTCGAACGCGGTGTAGAGGGCAATCCGCGGGCAGCCGCGGACGTGGGCCAAAAGCACCTCGGCGTCGAGCCTGGGGGCGTCGCTGCCGCGGGCTCCGAGCCAGTCGGTCGTCCACGTCAGCAGCCGGCCGACCGTCCAGACATCGTCGCTCATGATGCGCTCCCCTGCCGGGCCTCGCGGCCGGCAGTCGTGGTCAGCCCGCAGCCGGCCGCGCCGACTGCTCCATCTCGCTCTTCCGCCGCTCGCGGGCATGCCGCTCGATCGCCTCCACCACGAGGCCGAGCCGGCCCGCCATCACCTGGTCGAGCGTGAAGCTCTCGTTGATGCGGTGGTCGGTCACGCGGTTCTGCGGAAAGTTGTACGTGCGGATCCGCTGGCTACGGTCGCCCGAGCCCACCTGCTCGCGCCGCTCGGTGGCCCGCTTCTCGTGCTCGATCCGCCGCTCGTGCTCGTAGAGCCGCGTCTTGAGCACGCGGAGGGCCTTGGCCAGGTTCTTGTGCTGGCTCTTCTCGTCCTGGCACTGCACCACGATGTTCGTCGCCAGGTGCGTGAGCCGCACGGCAGAGGCCGTCTTGTTGACGTGCTGACCGCCGGGGCCGCTCGCGCAGAAGAGATCCTTGCGGTAGTCGTCGGGCGACAGCGCCACTTCGACGTCTTCCGGCTCGGGCAGCACGGCCACGGTTGCGGCCGAGGTGTGAATCCGCCCCTTCGTTTCGGTGTCGGGCACCCGCTGCACCCGGTGGCCGCCGCTCTCGTGGCAGAGCCTCTTGAACACGGCGTCGCCGGAGACGCCGAGAATCAGCTCCTTGAAGCCGCCGAGCTCGGTGGGGCTCGCGTCGAGCACCTCGAAGCTCCAGCCCTGCTCGACTCCCCAGCGGCGATACATCTCGTAGAGGTCCCGCACGAACAGCGCCGCCTCATCGCCGCCGGTGCCGGCGCGGAGCTCCACGATGCAGCGGGCCCGGTCGGCATCTTCGTCGCTCGAGCAGAGCTCGAGCAGCTCGTCCCACTCCCGCTCCCGCTTCGCCTCGAGCTCGGGCAGTTCCGCCTCCGCGAGCCCGCGGAGGTCGGCATCGTCGCCGGCGATCATCTCGCGGTGCTCGGCGATCTGCCGCTCGAGCGCCGTGAACTGCCGGTAGCGAAGGGCCAGCTTCGCGAGCGTGCCGTGCTCCCGGGCGACGGCCGAGAGCTTCGCCTGATCGGCGAGGATCGCCGGATCGACGAGCGCCCGTTCGAGTGCCTCGAACCGGGTGAGCTTCTGCTCGAGGTCGCCGCGGATGCCGCCGAAGGAGGAGTCAGCCATGGGTCGGAAAGGCCTGCCGCCCGCGGAAGGTGCTCGAGAGGCGGGCCACGGTCACCCGGCGGGACCAGCCGGTCAGGAGGCCGGGGCCTCGGCCTTCTTCTTCTTCAGGCTCGCGTAGCCGGCGTTGGCAAACTTGCTCTTGAACTTCTCGATGCGGCCGGCCGTGTCGACGAACTTCAACTTGCCGGTGAAGAACGGATGACAGACGTTGCAGATGTCCACCTTGATCTCGGGCACGGTGCTCCGGGTCGAGAACGTGTTGCCGCAGCCGCAGCGGACGACGGTGTTGCCGTAGTTGGGGTGGATGCCGTCTTTCATGGTCGCGAATCCGAGTCGAGCGGGGTGGGAAATCGGGAAGCCCCATACCATACCTGACCCTTGCCGCCCCGGCAACGTGGGCCATTTCGGCCCGTCGCCCCCGGCCGCCCGGCGACCGGGCTCATGGAGCCGGGCTTTCCGGCGGCTTCGCACCGGCGTCCTTCCGCTCCCGCTCCAGCCGGTCCGCCAGCAGCCGGCTGCCGAACCGCTGCGGCGAGCCATCTTCGCGGAGCACCTTCACCGCCTCGTCGACCCGGCCGAGGGCGGCATAGGCCCGCCCGAGATTGCCGCGGGCCGCGTCGGTCCAGCGGCTGTCGGGCGCGTTCTCCAGCGTCATCCGCTGCAGGTAGTCGATCGCCGCCTCGGGCTGTCCCTCGCCAAGCGTGGCCACGCCGAGCCAGTAGGTGGCATCCTCCTTCATCTGGCGGTAGAGGCGATCGACGGTCGCCGCCTGCTCGGGCGGAACGGCCTGCAGGGCCTGCTGGATCGCCACCTTCGACGGGCGGGCGGCGAGGTACGAGGCCTTCGCCCCGAGCGGCCCGTCGAGATCACCGCGAAACTCGCGAATCCGTGCGGTGAACAGCGGCCGCGTGAGCCGCGGATTCTGGCGGTCGCCGCGGCCCATCTCCGCGACGGTGATCGACAGCGGGGCAAGCTCCCGCCGGGCGGCGAGTTCCACCGGCTGCGTCGGCCGCCGCGCGGCGGACTCCCAGGGAAACTCCCAGAGGCCGACGAACGGTTCTCCCTCGACCGGCAGCGACTTCGCCGCGACGGCCGCCACGGCGGAGGCTCCGGACGCCAGCCGAAGCCCGTGCCGCGACGCCGTTTCCTTGTCGAGCGCCGTCATCCGCCGGGAGAGGCTCCGGGGGTCGGCGACGGCCAGCACCGCCAGCGAGCCGATGTCGGCCGCCTTCACCGGATACGGCCGATCAGGAAGCGAGAGCGCCTCGAGGATCGCGGGGTCCGCCGCGGCCTGCCGCGCCGTGGCCACGCCCTCGCCGCCGGGCCCCGGCACCGCCATGCCGTACGTGGGCTCGAAGAGGTAGGCCTCCCCCTCGATGATGGCGGCGGGAATCCAGGGGCGTCGCGAGCCGGCCTCGCCGCCGTCGGTGGCGAGCATCACGCCGTCGATGCCGGCCTGTCGCAGCAGTTCGACGAAGATCCACGACCGCTGCGCGGCGCTGGCTCGACCGGTGAGCAGGATCTCGCCGGGCAGATACCACCGCGTGCCCGGCGTGGCCTCGCTCGGCACCATGGGCGGATCGCCGACGAGCGCCAGCGACCGAACGGTCCAGTCGAAGAGCCGCCGCGCGACGGCCAGGTCGTCGGCCGCGTCGCCGCGGGCGGCGCTGGCGATGTCGGCCAGCCAGCGGCGATCGCGGAGGAAGGCCACGTCGCCCACGGCGTCGAAGCCCGGCTGCTCGAGCAGCGGCTCCACGCCCTCGCGGAGTCGCGGGGGCAGCGTGGCAAGGAGCGGGTCAATCCGCCACGACGCCACCTCCCCGGCCGCCTGGTGACTCCACTGCGTGAGGCGGTCGAAGGCCTGCTCGTAAGCCCGCTGCTCGTCGAACTCGTCGAGCTTCGAGAGGGCCGACACCGCGCCGGCGACGAGCTTGTCGCCCGTCACGCGGCCGACGGCCGGACGTGATTCCGAGGCGGCCCCGGGGCCGGTCTGCGGAGGCGCCGTGCCACAGCCCGCCAGGGCGATCGTCAGCCATGCCACCGCCGACCTCGCGCGGCAGGTGGGGGTCTGCACCGCCATCGCGATCCTCATGCCTGCTCCCCGGCGATCCGTGCCTCGTGAATCCGCAACACGCGTTCGAGCAGCGCCCCGAAGGCATCGAGGGGCACCATGTTCGGGCCGTCGCTCGGGCTCTCGTCGGGGCGGGGGTGGGTCTCGAAGAACAGCCCGTCCACGCCCACCGCCACCGCCGCGCGGGCCAGCGGTTCGACGAGTGTGCGATCGCCGCCGGTCGCCCCGCCGAGGCTCGCCGGCTGCTGGACGGAGTGGGTGGCATCGAAGATCACGGGCACGCCGAACGACCGCATCACGGGGAGGCCGCCGAAGTCGTTGACGAGCCGGCCGTAGCCGAAGAACGTGCCCCGCTCGCAGAGCAGGATGTCGGTGGCCCCTCCGGCCATCAGCTTCGCGACCACGTGCCGCATGTCGCCGGGCGCTGCGAACTGCCCCTTCTTCACGTTCACCGCCCGGCCGGTCGCCGCCGCGGCCAGGAGAATGTCGGTCTGCCGGCAGAGGAAGGCGGGGATCTGCAGCATGTCGCAGACCTGCCCGGCCGCCGTGGCCTGCTCGGGCAGGTGCACGTCGGTGGTGACGGGCAGGCCGGTGGCCCGGCGGACCTGGTCGAGGATCGCCAGCCCCTCGTCGATCCCCGGACCGCGGCTCGAGGCCACGCTCGTGCGGTTGGCCTTGTCGAAGGAGGCCTTGAACACCACTTGGATCGGGAACCGCGAGGCGAGCACCGCCAGCGTCTCGGCGATCCGCAGGCAGAGATCCTGCGTCTCGATCACGCAGGGCCCGGCGATCACGAGCAGGGGCTGGCCGGGGCCACAGCGATGGCGGCCGACCTGGGCTGGGAGTCGTGGGTTCACGGGGAGCCTCCGCGGACTGGGCCCGCCGTGGACCAGGAGTCCAGAACGGGCAGATGCATCGTATCGACCTGTGGCGAAATGCGGCGCGCCGCAGCATTTTTGAACGCGCCGGCCACGACGACACCCCAAAAAACCCGCAGAAAACCGGCGGCGAGTTTGGCATGGCGTGTGCAGTTTGGGTGTTGCGTGGTCGTGGCGCGAGCCCCGATCACGACCCGCCCACGTGGCATACCGAGGTGGGGTCTCCGACTTTTTCGGGCATGCGGTCGCCTTGCCCCTGACCCGCGTGCCCATGGCAGGGTGCTCCTGTCGAGTCGGAGACCCCACTTTCTTGCTGCGCCCCCCAGGTGGCGTCGCAAAAGGCCTTGAAAACCGGCGTCCCTTGACGATCAGGGGGGCCGTGCGCTAGTTTTGCGGGGCTAACGCGTTCCCCGGGGCCTCCCCGTGGAGTCCGTGGATCGTGCCAGCGTAGCTTCAATTGGCAGAGCACCGCATTCGTAATGCGGGGGTTGCGGGTTCGACTCCCGCCGCTGGCTCTCGGCGGACTATCGTCTGCCCCACTCTTGTGCCACACGTTGCGAGGACTTCCGAATGGTTGCTACGGCCCGTCTCGACATCCGCGATCTGATCACCGGCAGCGGCCCGTTCGGGCCCTCGGAAGTGAGGGCCGTGCTCGACCTCCTCGGCACCGACGCGTCCGCCCACCGCGACCTGCGGTCGGCCGTTCGCGACCTGGAGTCGGTCACCGAGCGGAGCCCCGCTTCCTCGGTGAAACTCGGCGTCTGCCAGCGGCTGCTCGGCAAGGCTCGCGACGCCCTCGAGACGCTCAAGGCAGCGGACGGCGGCGCGCTGGCGCTGTTTCACCAGGGGCTGGCGCACGTTGCCGAGGGGACTCACGAGAAGGCCTGCGACCTCTTCGAATCGGCCCGCAAGGCGGGCTACGACGCGGCTGCCTGCGTGGCGGCCACGGCCGAGGCCCTGCGGTCGGCAGGCCGGGTGACCGATGCCCACAAGGCGCTCGACACCCTCGGGTCGCAGGGTGAATCGTCGGCCGACTTCTGGGCGGCGCGGGCTGGCGTGCTCGCCGACGCCGGCCACAGCCCGGCCGAGGTGGCGGCCGCGTGCGAGAAGGCGATCGCCATCGACCCGGGCCATCCTGGCGCCCTGTTTCTGTTGGGCGTGATCGCCGACCGCGTGGGCAACGAGGACGACGCCAAGGCCTACTACGAGCGGTCGCTGGCCCGCTATCCGGCGAGCGTCGGCGCGCTCATCAACCTCGGCATCCTCTACGAAGACAACGACGACTTCACCAAGGCGCAGCAGTGCTACCGCCGCGTGCTCGAGGCCTTTCCGAACCACCCCCGGGCCCGGCTGTTCCTCAAGGACTCGTCTGCCTCCGGCGACCTGCAACTCGACGAGCAGGAACTGAAGCAGCGGGACCGGCTCGACCAGGTGCTCTGCCTGCCGGTGAGCGACTTCGAACTCTCGGTCCGGAGCCGCAACTGCCTCCAGAAGATGGGCATCCACACGCTCGGCGATCTGGCGCGGACGAGCGAAGAGGAGATCCTGGCCAGCAAGAACTTCGGCGAGACCAGCCTGGTCGAGATCAAGGACATGCTGTCGTCGAAGGGGCTCTCGCTCGGCCAGATCGCTCAGCCCTCGCAGGCCGTGGAGGCGGTGGAGGCCGAGCCGGTCGAGCCCTCGGCGGACGAGCAGGAGGTCTACTCCATGCCGATCACCGAGCTGAACCTGTCGGTCAGGGCCCGCAAGTGCACCACGAAGCTGGGGATCATGACGGTCGGCGACCTCGTCCGGCGGACCGCCGAGGACCTTCTCGAGTGCAAGAACTTCGGGGTCACGAGCCTCAATGAAGTGCGGGAAAAGCTCTCGGATCGGGGCCTGAAACTGCGGGGCGACTGACCCCCTGGATTTTTCGCAAATCGCGACTGGCAAAGCACTTGGGCGATGTCCCAGAGTGCCCAAAGTTTGCTCGCGCTCCAGTTTCTCGTTAGCCTCGATGGAAGTCCGTGCGGCCCGCCATCTTCGGCGGGAAGCCGGCCCCCACCGGTCCCAGCCTCGGGAGCGCCCCCAGCATGACGTCGGCCACCCTGCGAGAAAAACCCGTCCGTGACCTGGCCCGGTTGGCCAAGCAGCACGGGGTGGCCGGCTGGCACGCGATGCGGAAAGACCAGCTGATCAAGGCCCTCGTGAGCAAGGCGAAGAAGGCGCTCCCCGCCGAAGCCCGCCGGTCGGCGGCCCGGCCCGCGAAGCCGTCGGGGGAGCGAGCGAAGGTCGCCGTCGTCCAGCCGAGCCCCGCGGCCGTGGCACATAGCGCCGAGGTCGCGCGGCGGATCGCCGAAGCCCGCGAGCGGATCGCCCGGGCCAAGAATCTCGCCACGCCCGCCGAGGGCGGTCGGGCGAAGCGTGGCGTCCGTGACCGGATGGTGCTGATGGTTCGCGGTCCCTACTGGATGCACGCCTTCTGGGAGGTGTCGCCCCGCAGCATCGAGCGGGCGCAGTCGGCGCTCGGCCAGGAGTGGCATGGTGCCCGTCCCGTGCTTCGCGTGCTCCGCATCGAGTCTGGGCTCCAGGGTTCGCCGTCGGAGCAGGTGATCCGCGAGATCGAGGTCCACGGCGGCGTGAAGAACTGGTTCATCGACGTCCGCGAACCGCTCCGCTGCCGCGTCGAGATCGGCTACGTCACCTGTGGCGGCCGGTTCCATGCCCTCGTCCGCAGCAACGCGGTCAACACGCCTGCCGCCTCGCAGTGCGACACACTCGATGCCCACTGGGGAGACATCGTCAACGACTGCGACCGCATCTACGCGATGAGCGGCGGATTCTCGGCGGAGAACAACAGCACCGAACTCCAGGAACTCTTCGAGGAGCGGCTGCGGCGGCCGATGGGCCCGCCTTCGGCGGTGCGGGCCGAGCCGGCCTTCGACGAGGAAGGCGAGCCGGTGCTGACCACCTTCCAGCTCGAGGTCGATGCCGAGCTGATCGTCTACGGCGCCACGCGGCCCAACGCCTACGTCACCCTCCAGGGCGAGCCGGTCAAGGTCCAGCCCGACGGCACCTTCCGCGTGCGGGTGGACATGCCAAACAAGCGGCAGGTCATCCCCATCGTCGCCAGCGTGCCGGACGGCGGCGGCCGCCAGACCGTGGTCATGGCGGTGGAGCGGAACACGAAGGCGATGGAGCCCTACAGCCGCGAACTGCACGAAGAGTAGCAGCCCCGTGGCGGACGCCTGGAGCTCCAGCGTGGCGTGGTTTTGTCGCAATCTCACCGTTCGTGGTGCGATTTCCAAGGATGGATCATCCGCATGACAGCGGTGAAGGCGATTACCAAGGCAGGCAGGGGTTCCAGGGAAGGCTCCGGAACAGCGACCACGCCTACCGATGGATCGACCCCGTTGTAAGAGTTTGCAGCGTACAGGCCAGTGGACATCAGGTCGGCGACATCGAGCATGTCGCACAGGCCGTCGTCGTTGAAATCGCCTTCTCGCCAGGAAGCCGACACACCGGAGTTGAACTTCGCACCCGCCAGCACGTTTGCAATGTCGAGGATATCGACGCTCCAGTCGAGATTCGTGTCTCCCGCCGCAGCATACGCGAACGTCACAGAGCCATCGCCATGGTCGAGCCATCCCACGGTGCGGGAGCCGCCGCTAGCGGCCGCAGCGCTCGAAGTGATTCCTGTCGTGCCACTCCACAATCCGCCACTCCGACCTGCACGAAGAGCCACCAGCAGGTCGTTCTTACTCAATCCGGCAGACACTGTGATCGAGCCGTTGCCAACGTCGGTCAAACCGCCAGCAAGCACCGCCAAGCCGCCGACGACCGTGGTCAGTGCGGGTGACACGGTGACCGTGCCACCGGCAAGGGGTACAACTCGGCTGGAGCCGAGCGCCCCGCCGCTGGCGATCTGCATTCGGCCACCCTGCACGGTGAACGAGCCACTCAGCGTGCTTGCTCGATCCACCACAAGCGTGCCAGCGCCTGTCTTCAACAGCGGCGTGGTGCCTGAGAAAATCGGATGCCCCGCCTCGGTTTGGGTCCGCATGCCGCCACTGACGTTGACCTTGATCACCGAGCGATCGACCGTGAGCTGATACACCAATCCGGGCTGGCGAAAGTAATACGGCGTCGGATCGGTGGTGCTGGTGGGGGCATCCATCGCCGAGATGTCCCAGCCGGCCGATGTGGTGCCGAGGTCGCGGTCGGGATTGAGGCGGACCTGCAGAAAACTGCCGCCGGCGTATCCGGGACGCTTGTTGTAGAAGTCTCGAAGGTAGCCCGCCAGCAACCCTGCCGCGGTGTCGTCGGAGAAGGTGCGCGAGAGATGGTTTCCCATCTTGATGACGTTGTCCTGCAGTTTGAGGTTGTCGGCCCGATCGGCCAGCGAGAGCTCGGTGTTGGCCTCGAGGTGTTCGGCCAGTCGCGTGCTGCCGGTCGTGATCCCGATCGCCCAGAGGTCGGCATTCACGAGGCTGACGTTGCCGGTCTGGCGGACGATGTTGAAGCTCACGAATGCACGCTCCAGAACTGCCGGATCCTCCAGGGGAGGCAGTTCGTAGGTGAGCACGGCAGAGCGGCCCGACGCGGCGCCGGCGGAATTCGTGCCGGATCCCACGCGACTGGTGTCGGGGTCGTTCTGGACCGTCCCGCCCTCGAGCGCGGTGAAGTCGAGTTTGTTGCCCAGGATGATCTGACGGGTGAACGGATTCACCCCGTCAGCCTCCCGGCGGAGATCGTTGAGCCGGACCTGCATGTCGTCGAGCACCTGCTGCGTGTCGCCCGGCAGCGCCGTGGCCGGCCCGGGCAGCAGAAGATTGTTCATCTGATACGGGTCGCCGACGATGTCGTAGAGCTCGTCATACCGGGCTCCCAGCTCCGGATGGGTGACGTAGAGGTGGGTCTGAGTTCGCACGGCGTCCCACCGCGGCACGTCGGGATACTTATCCTCCTTGTAGTACTCCGCGTAGATGGCATCCCGGCTGAAGCCGCCGGTGCCATTGGGGGCGTTTTTGAGAACACCGTTGAGCGGCTTCCCCTGCATCGACTTCGGGACGGCGATTCCGGCGGCGGTGAGGATCGTGGGGGCCAGATCGACGGCGGTCACCAAGGCGTCTGACGTCTGGCCGGGAGTGACGCCCGGCCCGCGCATCAGGAGAGGCACCCGGATCGACTCCTCGTAGGCGAGTCGCTTGTCGCCGCGTCCATGCTCGCCCCAGAAGAAGCCGTTGTCGCTGGTGAAAATCACCAGCGTGTTCTTGTCGAGGCCTTTCGCCTCCAGCGTGTCGAGCACGCGGCCGATGTTGGCGTCGATGTCGCGCATCATCTCCATCTGGCCGATCTGGTCGGTGTTGCCTCGCGTGTTGTTGAGCACCAGTCCATTGAAGCCCGGCCGGCTGAACACGGGCTTCTCTTCGTTGATATTGAACCCGCCGTAGGTCGGCGAGGCATTCGGCGGCCGATCGAGTGTCTGGCTGGCATACCGGCCACCAGATGCCGTGTACTGGGGGCCTACAGGGGCATGCACCGCCTTGAACGAGAGCGTCAGGGCGAAGGGCTCGGACCGCGTTCCGCCGGTCCCATAGTCCTTGAGGAAGTCGAGGGCATAGTCGGTGAGGATGGTGGTGGTGTAGCCGGTGCCGCTCACCGTGCTGACGGCAGCGGCGTCTTTTTTGACTCTGAGCTGAGGGTTGTTGTGCACGCCCTGCCCCTGGAACGCGGCCCAGTAGTCGAAGCTGGCGCGGGGCTCGAAGTAGGAGTCCATGTGCCACTTGCCGACGAGCCCGGTGCGATAGCCGGCGGTCCGCAGCGCATCCTGGTAGATCGGAAGCCGGTCGTCCGGCACCGCGTTGAGCCGGTCGTTGCCGTAATACCCATGAGTCGCGGCGTACTGTCCGGTCATCAACGACGCCCGCGAAGGTGAGCACAGGGGGCAGTTGACGAACGAGTTGCGAAAGTTGATGCCTTGGCCGGCGACACGCTGGTCGAGGTTGGGGGTTTCAACGAACGGATGGCCTGTCGCCCCCAATCCGTCGTGCCGCAGATCATCGACGTAGAACAGCAGCACGTTCGGCCGCGAGGTACCCTGGGCCCGAGCGCCGTCGGCGAGCAAAGCGACGGCCGCCACGCCAGCCAGGAGGGCCACGAACGACGAGGTTGCCTTGGCGCAGGCGTTTGCCCACAAGTGCTTTCTCACTCTCACGTCCGTTCACTCATAAGGGACGCGAATGCGGCATCAGCAGCGGAGAGATAGGGCCCCTGGTCGAAAACACCCACCGCCAGGAATTCCGAGAGGTCGAGTTGATCGACCATGCCGTCATAGTTGAAATCGCCGATGCTCCAACCGACGTCGTCCCCGCTGGATGCATTGACATTGACTAGAAGATTGCCGACGTCGATCACGTCCACGACACCGTCGAGGTTGGTATCGCCCGGCACGGCATACGCGATCGTCACCAGCCCTTGGTCGAGCACATAACCGACGGTGCGACCCAGCGTCGCCGCACGCGACACAAAACCACGATTCCCGTCCCAGCCCCCGCCATTGTGTCCGGCCAGCATCAACTGCCGTAAGACCGACTCCGTGAGCCCCGCCGCCACCGAGAGACGGCCCGCCCCGACGTCGATGCGGCCTGCCGGATCAAGCACGAGCGTTGGCACCGCCAACCCCTCCAGACCAACGTCCAGCGTCACCCGGCCTCCGGCGCGAACCTCCAATCGGCCGCTACCGAGGGCAGCGACGTGGCGGATCACCAGTTCCCCCTGTTCCACCACCGTGCCGCCGGCATGGGCGTTCGATCCGTTCAGCACGAGCGTGCCTGCTCCACGCTTGATGACCGCGCCAACGCCCGAGCGACTGCCTGACTCCACGACGGTCTGGCCGGCCGGCACCGAGACAACCTGATCGGCCGATGTGATCATCACCGTCGCCCGGCCGACGACCGACGAGGCGGAGGCCGTGATCATGGACGTGGCGGGGGTCACGGGGGCCGTCAACAGGCCTGCGGGCGACATCGAGCCTCCGCCGGTTACCGCCCAGGCGAAACTCGGCTGGGAGGTAAGCGGGCTGCCGAACTGGTCTGCCGCGACCGCCGTCATCTGCAGGGTGGTGCCAGCCACGGCCGACGCGGTCGCAGGCGACACACTGATCGCCGTCAGCGTCTGGGACACGGTCACGTTGACCGAGGAGGTCACCGTCAGCCCGCTGGAATCCGTGATCGTGGCCGTCAGCGTGTAGGCGCCGGCCTTCGTGAACGTGGCGAGGCTGCTCTTGGCGGCGTTCGTGCCATTGACGGAAAACGTCGCCGCCGCCGGACCTTGTGCCGTCCACCGGTAGTCGAGGTTGGGCTCGCCGTGGTCGTCCGCCCCGAGCACGGTGAGCGGAACGGTCGTCCCCGTGACGATCGATGCGGCCGATGCAGCAGTAGCCACGGTGGGAGCCAGATTGCTCACGGCCACATCCGTGAACTCCACGCGATTGAGCCTCGTGGCGGCATCACTCGTGCTGGCCAGTCCGACCAGGGCGCTCGAGCCCATGGAGATCGTGATGCTGCCGACTTCGGTCCAGGTGGATCCGTCAGCCGACCATGAGCCCGTGAACCGGGTGCCTGCCCGAACGACCTTGATCCATGCGGGTGCGGCCTGGGTCGTGGGGCCGGCGACGACCACGCCAGACCCGCCGACGTTCTGCCGGTACTGCCACGCGATCCCGTTGGCGGCCGACACCACCATCACCGCCTGCCTGGCGTTGTCGGCGGTCGACTCGCGGATCACGACCCCGGCCTTGGCCCAGCCCCCCGTGTTCTCGACCGAGGTCACCCGAGCCACGATGGAGCCGTCGCCGACCAGCGGTTGGGAGGTAAACCGGAACGAGTCGGCGGCGCCCCCGATGGCCGTTCCGCTCCCGACCAAGATGAACTTCCCCGACTGGAGGCCGGTCGCCCCCTCGCCAAGCACGCTGCCGACGTCCATCGCCGTCCACGGCTCGGGAAGCGCCGCGGCGGTGGGGGCGGCGGTGAAGATCGTCGGTGAAGGATTCGCCGCGATCGTGCCATTGAGGGCCACCACGCGGTAGTAGTACTTACCAATCACGGCGACCGTCGCATCGGTATGTGTGGTCGTGCCGGCTGCGGCCGTCGCGAGCGTCGTGAAGGTGGTGCCGTTGGTGGACCGCTCGATCCGGTAGCCGGTCGCCGTGGCGACGGCCGTCCACTCCAGCCCGATGGCCGTCGAAGCCTTCGATGTGAACGCGAGGTCGGTCACGGCCTGGAATCCACCCGTGTTCCCCGTGATCACCACCGGGTTTCCATCGCCCGATCCGCTCATCGGCGAGATCCGAAACCAATACTGCTTTCCTGTCGTCAGGCCGGTGGACGTGTAGCTCGGCACGTTCGCGCCAACGGTGGCGATCTGCGTGAAGGTGACGTTGTCTGTAGACCGCTCGATGCGGTAACCCGTCTCGCCGCTGGTCTCGATCCAGTTGAGCACGAGCTGGGAGTTCGACAGCGACGTGACCGCCGCCTCCGTCACCGGGCTCGGCCGGTTGACGGCGTTCACGATCGCGGAGGGAGCGGAACGGCCCGCGGCATCGCTGGCCCGCACCCGGTAGAAATACCGCATCGCCCCGGCAAGTCCGGTGTGCGTCCACGACGTCACGGATGATGCCGCCGTGGACACGCTCGTGAAATCAACCCCGTTCTCCGCGATCTCGATCACATACCCAGTCGCTCCGGAGACCGGTTGCCACGACACCACGAACGACGCGCCGCCCCCCTGCCTGATCGCCACACCCGCGGGGGCTGCGAGCGAGTTGACCGTCTCCGGTGCGTTGATCGTGCCCGTGACCGCCACGTTCGTGAACGTCGCCTCGTTGATCACATTGGCGGCGTTCGCGGAACTCAGGAGCCCGATGTAGACCGCCGAACTCATCGACACGGTGACCGAGCCGACCGTGGTCCACGACGTGCCGTCGGCCGAGCGGGATGCGGTGATCACGTTTCCCGCGCGGACGAGCCTGACCCATGTGGCCGTGAAGGCCACCGCGGTGCCGTTGACGGTGGCTGACGAGCCGCCGGTGGAGGACCGCGAGACCAGCTGCGGCCCCTGCGTGGCGGTGGTCACCATCGCCACGTGCCTCGAGTTGGCGGCGAGCGATTCCCGGATCTCCACACCCGCCCTCGCCCAGCCGTTGGTGTTCTGATTGCCGGTCACCCGGGCCACGATCGAGCCGTCACCCGTCAGCCTCTGCCACGCAAAGCGGAACGAGTCGGCCGTACCGCCGACGGCTGTCCCGCCCCCCGCCACCGTGAAGGTGCCGCCGCCGAAGCCCGCGTCGCCGGGGGTGCTGGAGGCTCCAACGTCGGCCGACGCCCAGCCCGCAGGCAGGTCGTTGACCGACAGGTCATACATGCCGAGATCACCGTAGTTGCCGTGGCTCGAGACCGACACATACCACGTGCCGCTGCCGACCGGGAGCACGATTTGCTGATCATTGGTGTCGCCGTCGCTCGCCGCCACGAGCGTGCCCGTGGCATCGAACACCTCCACCTTCGCATCCAGCCCCGAGGGCTTGGTGGGCACCACGGAGATCACCGCCCCGCCGCCGCCCGTGGTGAACGAGAACGTATCGGTGTCGGTCATCCGCTCGACGATCCCCGCGGCCGACCGCAGCCCGTTCGTGGCCGTCAGCGATGAGGCGGTGGCGATCGTGCCGCCGAAGTCGTCGGCGCGGAAGCCGTCTCCGCCGGCAGGCTGATACTTCTTGATCACGGCGGCGATCACGGCCACGTCGTCCTGCAGCGCACTGGCCGAGTTGCTGGGGTGGCCGATGAACCACTTGTGGACGTCCTGGCGGTAGTCCACGCCCATGATCGATCCGTGCAGCGAGTCGTAGCCGTTGGAATACTCGCTGGTCTTGTTGCCGAGGAGATCGTACTCCGACTGGTGCAGCAGCCCGAGGTTGTGGCCGAGTTCATGGGCGATGCCCGACACCCGCGATTCTGCGGTGGAACTGCTGACCCAGGACTCGGGCTTCGAGTTGGGGAACACGCCCACGTAACTGCTGCCGCCGGTGATGTCGTTGCTGATCACGATCCAGGCATACGGAACGGTCGGTTTCACCGTGGTCACGTTGACGTCGAACATCGCAAAGTAGGCCGCGGTCTGCCGATGGGTCTCGGTGATGGAGGCCGCCTCGGCGGAGTTGAACGTGGCCGGGTCGCCGTCGACGTCGTAGGCACCGAGCGTGCTGCCGTTACCGTCGAAGTCGAGATAGATGGCGGTTGGCGCACCGGGCAGGCTGTGGAGGTCGGGCAGGCCGTTGGCTGCGGCGGCCGTGGCCGTGGCCGTGGTCGTGGTCGTGCCGTCGAGGGTGGAGAGCCGGCCCGTCGAGGCCGCCAGCAGCACGTCGAACGACTGGCCGACGTCCCACGTCTGCCCACTCTGAGCAAGCGACTGGAGACCGAAGTCAGACGACAGCGGCGCCGGTTCGACCAGCCCGCCAAACGCATGCCCGGCACAGAGGGCCAACCGCGGCTCGAGCGGCTCCGCCCGGAGCGATTGGCGACGTTGCCGCACCCGACTAACCCGCCGGAGATTGGCGTCGATGGTGCGTGCGTGGTTTTTCATGGCGACGTTCGCTGCCCGATGGCCTGCCGCCTTTGTACGCTGCTTCAACGCTGTTCGTTCAGTCGGCACCCGTCACGAATGGCGCGATTCGCCTTCCTCGTCAGTCGAGCCCGCAGTAGCGCGATGAGGCCGACTCCTGCCATTGCCGACACAGCTGCAGTCGGCTCCGGTACCACGATCAGGTTCACCTCGTTGGGCGTGGAGGTATCGACTGCCAACGTCAGGCCGGATGAAAGCGTGGGGGTACTCCCAAGCGACAGACCGTTGTTGGTGAGCGTGCCGGCGTAGGTGAACAGCCGCCAGATGTTCCCGACGGTGGCTGACAGGAAACTCCCCGCGCCGATCTCGCTCACGTTGAGTGTGCCGTCGAGCGTGAGATTGCCGGCCACCGCGGAGAGGTCGTTGATTCCCCCGCCAACCGCCGTGTTCGCGCCGTTGAGTTCGTAGCTCAGAATGGATCCGGAGCCAAGAGCGAGGTCATTCGCGAACGAGAGCGTGCCGACCGAGCCGGAGAGGCCGGGCGAAAGCGTGCCCTGAGCCGTCACGCTGCCGAGCACCGTGCCGGAACCCTGCAGCAACTGGGCCGACACGAGCGAAAAGCCACCCGGCACCAGCGACGTATCGAACCAGGCCCCGCTGGCGACGCTGATCGTGCCGCTGTTGGCGATTGAACCGGCGGCTCCGAGCTTCAGCGTGCCGGTGCTGATCGTCGTGTTGCCCGTGTAGGTGTTGGCGGCACCGAGGATCACGATCCCGGAAGTGCCGGTGCCAGCCTTCACGAGTCCGCCCGCACCGGAGAAGACGCCGGAGAGCGTCACGTCGCCGACGACGTTCGAGCCCCCCTGCGTCGTGTCGACGGTCAGGTCGCCCGTGAGCGCGCCGCCCGACGAGATCGTGAGGCCCGTCGTGCTCTGATCGTCGTTATTGAGGAGGATCGAACCGGACGAGGGGAGCGTCACGTTGGTGTACGTCACCGCCGTACCGGTCGTCGATCGGTTGGTGAGCCCAGCGCCGCTGTCAAGGGTGACGGCGTTGGTCACCTGAGCGGAGGTGGGAGCCGTGCTCTGGCTTGTCAGTCGGACGCCGTTCCGCACCGTCACGCTGCCGGTACCGAGGGCATTGGAGCCTTGAAAAAAAGTTCTGACGCCCGAGTTCGACGCGAAATCCCAGTTCACATTCGTCGCAACTCCGGAAACGTTCGTGAGCGTCAGGGCGTTCGATCCCGTCACGGTCGCGGTGTTGCCCGAACCGGTCAGCCGCCCGCCGTACAGCATGGTGCTGCCGTTGATGCTCAGCGTGCCGCCGCCCGATCCGATCGTGATGCCACGGTTTTGGGTCAGCGTGCTCACGCCATTCGTGCGAAGAGTAGCGCCGTTCGAGATCTGGAGCCGGTTGGCAACGAACGAGCCGGGAGCCCCTCCAAGCTGATTGTCGTTGCTGATTTGCAGGGTGCCATTCGTGATCCCCACGTTGATCGAAATATTATTCCCCGTCGACGACAAGATGAGGGTCCCGGCACCGTTCTTGACGAGCATTGCGTTGTTTGGCGTCCCTACCGAGAGCACGCTGGCAATGTTGGCCGTCCCAAGGCTATTGACGGTGATCGTGGCGTTGTTGGCAAGTCCGTTGGCGAACACAAAAGTTGAGCCGCTGACAATCCAATTTCCCGTTCCCGTTGGCGCGCTGGCAGTACCGAAGACCATGGTCCCAATGAGACGCTGTTGGTTGTTTGTCACCGTGACATCGGACGTGATATCGGGGGCAAACGTGGCGGTGTTGGCCGATCCGGTGCCGACAATGCCGCCCGACCAGTTGCTGGTGATCTGCCACGAGCCGCTGGTCGTCGCCGTCCACGTGCCGTTCTGCGCCAGGGCGTCGCCGCAGTTCGCCATCGCCACGAGGACCGCAACCATCGCTGCGGCAACTCGCCCATGCGTGAAAAAACGCTCCGATCCCTGTCGCGCTGCCATGATTCCGCCCCTCTGCTAGACGAGTTCAGCCACCCAGCCCCCCCGGTGGGACGCCGGCGACAGGCCACAAATTCCCCGCCATTCCTCATTTCCGCCCTGACCGGAAAAAGTGCCACCATCCCCATCAAGTTTCGATGAAATGGAGGTGATTCCCGTACCATCCCCCCTCATGCGATGGGGCGCGCCGTCGTTGCAGCGACCGTCAGTTCGCATCAGCATTGAGCGGCTCGTCGACCACGAACGGCAAAGGAAAATCCGCAGCCCGGTCGCCGCCCCGCGAGCGGAGTCGCTTGTCGTTGACGCCGCCCTTGGGCTGGTTGAGGGGGATCTCCATGCCACCAAGGTCGCCCATCAGCCGATAGAGGTCGTTCTCCATCCTGCGGGCCGTCTTCGCGTGGGCCGGGTCGTAGAGCAGGTTGGTCGCCTCTCCAGGGTCGGCCTCGAGGTCGTAAAGTTCGTCGGCGTCCCAGAGGCCGTAGTAGGTGATGTATTTGTGGGTGGGCGTGCGGAGCGCGAAAGTGGTCGGCGTCTGCGGGAAGTTCTTTTCCCAGTAGTAGACGTAGAGGAACTGCTCACGCCACGGAACGCGCTCGCCCCTAGCGAGCGGTAGGAAACTCTTGCCGTCCATGTGCGGCGGCGTCTTCAGCGCCATCGCCTCCATCACGGTGGGAGCGACGTCGATGTTGGCGACCATCTGATCGAGCACGGTGCCCCCCTTGATCAGCGCCGGGCACTGCACGAGCATCGGCACCCGCATTGAGGCCTCATAGGCCACCCGCTTGTCGATCAGCCCGTGCTCGCCAAACATGAAGCCGTTGTCGCCCATGTAGATTACGAGCGTCTCATCGTGGATGCTCATGTCCTTCAGTTGCCGGAGCACGCGGCCGATGCTGTCGTCCACCGACCGCAGCGTTTCGCAGTAGCGCTTGTAATAGCGCTCGATGTCGAGATTGCTGTGGTAGGGAAAGTCGACGCCGTGCCATGAGTTGCGCTGATCCCGCAGCCACCGCGGCGCGAGTCGATCCGTGGCCGTGGTGCTTTCCGTCTCCGGTCGCGAGAAGGGTAGGTCCTTGCACGTGCCCTCGTAGCGGTTCTCGGGCGTGAAGTTGGCGTGCACCGCCTTGTGAGAGAGGTAGAGAAAAAACGGCTTCTCTTCGGGCTTCTGACCTTTCAGCCAGTCGATCGCGTAGTCAGTGAGTTCGGTGGTGATGTAGCCCGCCTGCTTCACCCGCTTTCCATCGACGTTGAGCGTGGAGTCGGGTGTGGGCGGCAGGTAGTGCCCTTGCCCGGCAAAGCTCACCCAGCGATCCCAGCCCGGCTGTGGCCGGTCGCTCTCCCCGCCCATGTGCCACTTGCCGATGAAGGCCGTCGAGTAGCCGGCCTTCTGGAGATACTGCGGGAAATACACGGTGCCGGGGGGAATCGGCCGGTTGTTGTCGATCACCCGGTGCCGGAAGGTGTAGAGACCGGTGAGGATCGAGGCGCGGCTGGGAGAGCAGAGCGAGGTCGTGACAAGCGCATTCTTCACATGCGCACCGTTGGCCGCCATCGAGTCCATGGCCGGCGTCTTCGCGAACGGGTGGCCGAGGAAACCCATCGCGTCATAGCGATGGTCGTCGGAGAGGATGAAGACGACGTTCCGCGGCGTCGCGCCCGGAATACGCCCTGGAACGATCTCCGTGGGCACCGGGACGGCCGCACGAAGCACCCCGGGCACGAGGAGCACGACCCACGCCAGCACCGACGAGTCGCGGGCCCTGGCGATCGAGAAACGGGCGAGCATCATGCCGGCACGGAGGCCACGGCTCATCAGACCGTGACTGCTGCCCTTCACGGAAGAACCGCCGTCTCACCCGAGTTGATGCTGCTCGCGGCCTGCCAGGCTGCAAGATCCACGTCGTCCGTCACGAATCGCACCGATCCATCGCAGAAGGCGATCGTCACGCCGCCGCTGTGCCTACTGCGAGATGCTGAGGTGTACGTAGCCTCGCCGCTGATGTTGGTGCAGGGCAATCCGAGCTCGGGCCGATCCGCACACGTCGAAACATCGTTGGTCTTCGAGTTTGGCGTTTCTTTGGTGAACACCTGATAGGTGCCGCCGCTTGGATTCCAAATCCTCGCCCGTCGATCGGTTGGTTGGCCCGCAGCAGACGGCGCTTGGATCATCTCCATGAACATGAGCGTCTTGCTTGTGCCATCGGTGATCTCGGAGAGCTTAGCGCCATAGCCACGGTCAAGGGGATTTGAGAGATTCAGTCTCCCAGCAAACGGGGCTCTCGCCCTCGCAACGAGAAATGGCGTTCCATTGGTGTTCTGCCCGAAGTTTTGCCCATAGCTGCCCTTGCGGTCCCCGCCGGTCGATTGGGACTGCTCCATCACTTGGGACGTGTCGCTTGGACACTGATAGGGCGGGATCACCTGCCCGACCACGCTGATCTGCGTGTCCCAGGATTTCTTGAAGTCGTAGAGGTCGGCACGGACTCGTTCCTCGATGAAAGGCAGCAGAAACGCCACGGTGGGCGACCACTGCGCCGCGCTCGCAGTCGTTTGCTCTATAAAAACCTGCCTTCCGGGCGGAAGCCTTCCTTTGGCCGTGCAGTAGCCGTGCATCGCCAAGCCCAGTTGCTTGAGGTTGTTGCTGCACGAACTCCGCCGAGAGGCTTCGCGTGCCGACTGCACCGCCGGCAGCAGAAGCCCGATCAGCGTGGCGATGATCGCGATCACCACGAGGAGTTCCACGAGCGTGAAGGCCCGCGAGCGGCGCACAAGCGTGATCATGCCGAGGCCTCTTGCAGTCGGATACGATCTCAACGGTCGCCCACCAGTCAAAGCCGCCGGGCCGGAAACGAGCATCACAGGGAAACGGAATCCCCCACTATTGTTCTTTCCGTCTCCGGCAAAAAAGTGCCACCCGTCCCATGGGAGGGCCTCCACACCGACGCACCACCAGCCACCCACCGAAGACCGCAGCCAGCAGCGCCAGTCCGGTCGGCTCCGGCACGGCGGCGATCGCCCCGGCCTGGC
>JBBAVS010000065.1:0-22063 GCA_040397585.1 Pirellulales bacterium | reverse complement strand
GGCCTGCTTCCTCTGCGCCACCGCCTGCCCGGCCCACTGCATCGACATCGTCGCCGCGGAGAGCCCCTGGCCCGACCGCGAGAAGTATCCCGAGAGCTTCCATATCGACGAGCTCCGCTGCATCTTCTGCGGTATGTGCGAGGAGGCCTGCCCGGTGGATGCGATCGAGCTCACGAGCCTGCTCGACCTGACGGGCAAGAGCCGCGAGGAGATGATCTTCGACAAGGAGAAGCTGCTGAGCGTCTACGACATGACGAAGGACGCCGAGCCGATGAAGTCCGCCTCCATGGGGTGCACGCCGTGATCGCCTCGATCCTGCCGTCGATCTCCCCCGGCACGCTGCTCGCCGGCGGCGTGACCGCCGCCGCGACGAGTCTCTGGCT
The DNA here is from genome assembly GCA_040397585.1 of Pirellulales bacterium. Classification (GTDB taxonomy): domain Bacteria; phylum Planctomycetota; class Planctomycetia; order Pirellulales; family UBA1268; genus QWPN01. The sequence continues at coordinate 21,680 of JBBAVS010000065.1, read as the reverse complement.
CCTCTTGCCCCGCGGCCGCGGCGCCAGCGCCGACCGGGCGTCCCGCTGGCTGGGCGGGCTCGTCGGTCTGGCGGCGCTCGCCGCCTTCATCGCCACCGGCCACCGCCTCGGCAACCTCGGCACGGAGGCCGTGTTCCTCACGGTGGCGCTCGTGGCCGTGATCTCCGGCGCCGCGACGGTCGTCTCCCGGTCACCCGTCTATGCCGCGATCTGGTTCGCGCTGGCCCTCGCCGGCGTGTCCGGCGTGCTGCTCGTGCTCGGCGGGCAGTTTCTCGGGGTGGCCACGATCGTCGTCTACGCCGGGGCGATCCTGGTGATGTTCCTGTTCGTGCTGATGCTCGCCCAGCCGGCCGGCCTCGCCCCCTACGACCGGGTGTCGAACGAACCACTGCTCGCCGCGGTGGCGGGAGGCGTGCTCCTGGGGGTGCTGTCGCTGTCGATCGGCCGGCTCACCGCCGAGCCACCCGCCTGCTGCCTGATGTCGGGCACGAAGGCGGCCCTGCTCGCCGGTTCGACCGGCGCCGCGGAGCCGCCGGCCGCGGCCACCGCCGGCGTCGACATGCTCGCCGACAACCACGTGGCCCGCTTGGGGGGCGAGCTCTTCGGCCGCCACCTGCTTGCGGTCGAGGTCGCGGGCGTGCTCCTGCTCGTCGCCCTGATCGGCTCGATCGCGATCGTTTCGCGCGGGGCCGCCGACGCCGAGTCCGTCGCCCGGAGGGCCGCGCGATGACCATGAACCTGCTCGCCGACGTCGTCGCGCCCGCGCCGCTCGTCCTCGACGGCCTGCTCGTGGGGGCGATCCTCTTCGCCCTCGGCCTGGTCGGCATCCTCGCCCGCCGCAACCTGATCGTGATGTTCCTGTGCGCCGAACTGATGCTCCAGGGCATCTCGGTGAGCCTGGTCTCCTGGAGCCGGCATCACGGCGACTGGGGCGGGCACGTGCTCGTGATCTTCGTGCTCACGGTGGCGGCCTGCGAGGCGGCGATCGCGCTCGTGTTCGTGCTCCAGGCCTTCGCCCGCACCGGCCGCCTCGACGCGGCGGCGTGGCAGTCGCTGCGGGAGTCGAACCTGCCGCGGACGATCGACCGCGAGCTGCCCTCGATCGACACCGTGCCGCCCAAGTTCCCCAAGCTCGCCCCCGCCGGCATCGAGCCGGCCGCCGACGAGGATGCCCTCCTCGAGCGCGAGCACGTCTGACCCACCGCCCCCTGGCCCCTCCATGAACGACCTCGCTCCCTCGACGCTGCTGGTGCTGGTGCCGCTGTTGCCCCTGCTGGGGGCGATCCTCACCGTGGCGCTCGGCCGCGTGCTCGGCCCGCGGGCCCACCTGCCGGCGGTCGCCGGCATCGCGGCGGCGTTCGTCGTCGCCGTGGTGCTCCTCACCGGGATGGCCCGCGAGGTCGGCGCCGGCGGCACGGGCCATGACCACGCGGCCAAGCCCGTGGAGCTCGTGACCACGCTCTGGGAGTGGGCCGGCATCGGCAGTGCCGCGGCGGCGGGCGACACGGCCCGCTCGTTCTCGATCCCGGTGGCCCTGCGGCTCGACCCGCTCACGGCCACGCTCTTGGTGATCATCACCGGCGTGGGCCTGCTCGTGGCGATCTATTCGATCGGCTACATGCACGACGACCCGGGCTACCCGCGGTTCTTCGCGCTGGTATCGGCGTTCGTGTTCTCGATGTCGATGCTCGTGATGGCGAGCAACTTTCTCCTGGTCTACGTCTTCTGGGAGGCGGTGGGGGCCTGCAGCTACCTGCTGATCGGCTTCTGGTTCACCAAGCCCGAGGCGGCCAAGGCGGCGAAGAAGGCGTTTCTCGTCAACCGCATCGGCGACTTCGGCCTGGCCGTGGCCACGTTCCTGCTCTGGATGACCTACGGCACGCTCAACTTCCACGACACCACGCTCGCCGACGGCACGCTCGTGCCCGGCATCCTCGGGGCCACGCGGCTCGCCGACGCTCATGCCTACGTCGGCGGCGCGATCGGCACGGCCATCTGCCTGCTGTTCCTGCTCGCCGCCTGCGGGAAGAGCGCCCAGCTCCCGCTGCACGTCTGGCTCCCCGACGCGATGGAGGGCCCCACGCCCGCCAGCTCGCTGATCCACGCCGCCACGATGGTCACCGCCGGCATCTACCTCGTGGCCCGTACGGCGCCGTTGTTCGAGGCCTGCCCCGGGGCGCTCACGCTGGTGTCGATCGTGGGGGCCACCACCGCGCTGGTCGCCGCCCTGATCGGCACGGTGCAGAACGACCTCAAGCGGGTGCTCGCCTATTCCACGATCAGCCAGCTCGGCTACATGTTCGCGAGCCTGGGCACCGGCACGCTGCTCGGCTTCACGGCCGCGATCTTCCACCTCGTGACCCACGCCTTCTTCAAAGCGCTGCTCTTCATGGGGGCCGGCTCCGTGATGCACGCCATGGGGGGCGTGATCGACATGCGACGGTTCGGCGGACTCCGGCGCGTGATGCCGATCACCGCGGCCACGTTCCTCGTCGGCGCCCTCGCCCTGGCGGGCGTGGCGCCGTTCGCCGGGTTCTTCAGCAAGGACGAGATCCTCGCCTCCCTCCACTCCCGCGGCTGGCCCGACGCCCACGGCGAGCACCACGAGGCCGCTCCCGCCGGGGGCCACGCCGCCGTCGCCACCAGCTTCCACCTCGTGAGCGTCACGCCCGACGCGGCCCAGCTCGCCGGCGGCACGCGGGGCTCCTCCCTCGACGCCCTCAACACGCCCGCCACCTGGCGGCTGCTCTTCTGGATGTCGCTCGCCACGGCGGCACTCACCGCCTTCTACACCTTCCGCGCCGTGTTCATGACCTTCACCGGCCCGACCCGGGTGCCGGACGAGGCGGGCCACCACGCCCACGAATCGCCCCCGTCGATGACGGTGCCGCTGGTGATCCTCGCCGTCCTCTCGGCAGTGAGCGGCTGGTGGCTGTTCAGCACGCACGCCCTCGCCTCATTCCTCGCCGCCACGCCCTCGTTCACTGCTCCCGCCGTGGCCTCGACCGCCACGCCCCCGGCCTTCCACTGGAACCTCGCCATCCAGGGGACGCTCGCCGCCGCCGTCGGGATCGTGGTCGCGGCCCTCGGCCACCTCGGCCGCCGCAGCGACGGTCCGCAGATGGAGCGGTTCCTCGGGCCGCTCGAGACGCTGTTCGCCAACCGCTTCTTCTTCGACCAGATCTACTCCGCCCTGATCGTCAAGCCGCTGGAGCTGCTCGCCACCCTGGCCGCGGTGATCGATCGCCGGCTGATCGACGGCCTCGTGAACGCCGTCGCCCACGTCCCGGTCGCGGTCGGCAGCGTCGTCCGCCACCTCCAGTCCGGACTCGTGCAGCGGTACGCGCTCGCGGGCGTGATCGGCACGCTCCTGATCGTGCTCGCCCTCGTCGCGCGGGCCATGGGCTAGAAGGGAATCTGCATCCACGCATGAACGGCTTCAGCCCCTCGTCGCACCTGCTCGTCACGATCGCGGCCCCGCTCGTCGGTGCCGTGATCGCCTGGCTGCTCGGCTCCCGCGGCGTGTCCGCGGTGCGGCAGAGCGCCGCGGTCACCACGCTCGTCACGCTCGCCCTGGCGGCCTGGCTGATCGTCCGTTACCTCGCCGATCCCGCCACGGCGGCCGGCCTGCCCTACGGGCTCGTCGAGTTTCCCTGGCTCACCGAGGGGATCTTCGACGTCCGCTTCTCCCTCGGCCTCGACGGCCTGTCGCTCTGGATGTTCGGCCTCGCCGCCCTGCTCTCGGTGACGGCGGTGTTCGTCAGCTGGGACGCCATCCAGGACCAGCCGGTCGGCTTCTACGTGCTCTTGCTCGTGCTCGAGGCGGCGATGCTCGGCGTGTTCGCCGCCCGCGACGTGATCCTGTTCTATGTGTGCTTCGAGTTCACGCTGGTGCCGCTGTTCTTCCTGATCGGCATCTGGGGCCACGACGAACGGCGCAAGGCCGCGGTCAAGTTCTTCATCTACACGCTCACCGGCAGCGTGCTCACCTTCCTCGGCCTGCTCACCATCGTGCTCTGGCACGCGAGCCACGCCGGCGTGGTCACCTTCGACATCGAGTCGCTCGTGGACGGCACGAAGATCCACCCGCTGCCGATGACGGCCGCGGGAGGCTGGCTGCAGCTGGTCGTGTTCCTGGCGCTCCTCGCCGGCTTCGCGATCAAGGTGCCGATCGTGCCCTTCCACACCTGGCTGCCGCTGGCCCACGTCGAGGCGCCGACGGGCGGCTCGGTGGACCTGGCCGGTGTGCTCCTCAAGCTCGGTATCTACGGCTTCCTGCGGTTCTCGATGCCGATGCTCCCGGAGGCCACGGCCCTGGCCGCTCCCTGGCTGTTCGGCCTCGGCGTCGTGGGCATCGTCTACGGGGCGCTGGTGGCCCTCGTGCAGACCGACCTCAAGCGGCTGATCGCCTACTCCTCGGTGAGCCACATGGGCTACATCGTGATGGGCCTGTTCGCGCTCACGCCCGTGGCCACGGAGGGGGCGAACCTCCAGCTCGTCAACCACGGCCTCTCCTCGGCCGGCCTGTTCGCTCTGGTGGGCATGATCTACGAGCGGTTCCACACGCGGAACATCGCCAGCCTCGGCGGCATCGCCTCGAAGGCGCCGTGGCTCGCCGTGTTCTTCATGCTGTTCACCTTCTCGAGCATCGGCCTGCCCGGCCTCAACGGCTTCGTGGGCGAGTTCATGATCCTGCTGGGATCCTTCCAGCGGGCCTGGTCGGGCGTGGCGCCCGCTTGGCAGTTCGCCTACCTGGTGATGGCGCTGCTCGCGGTCGCGGGCGTGGTGCTCGGCGCCTGGTACATGCTCTGGGCGGTGGAGCGGGTCTTGTTCGGCGGCTCCCGCGAGCCGCCGCGGGCCGGGGGCCATGGCCACGATGCCGGCCCTGCCGCGCACGGCCACGGCCCTGGCGGCCACCATGCCGACGCGGCCGACCACGACCGCTGCGACCTCCGCTGGCACGAGCTCGCCGCGGTGCTGCCGCTCGCGGTGTTCGTGTTCTGGATCGGCCTCACGCCGGGCACATTCCTCGCGCCGGCTGCCGCGGCGGTCCGCAAGGCCACCGCAGCCCCCGCGGCCGCCTTCGCCGCCCGGATGCAGGCCGAGACCACCGCCACCATCGCCCGGATCCCCGCCCCATGAACATCACCTCGCTCGACACCTTCACGCTGCTCGCACCCGAGATCGTGCTCGTGCTCGCGGCGCTGGCTGCCTACCTCGGCGGCGCCTTCGCGGGCCTGCGGTTCGGCTGGCTCGTCGCCGCGGCGGGCATCGTCGCGGCGCTGCTCGTCACCCGCGGTCAGGCGGCCGACCCCGCCTTCTCGGCGGGCATCGCGATCGACCCCTTCTCGACCTACATCCGCTGGATGGTCCTGGGCCTGGGCCTCTTGCTCTGCCTCGTGCAATCCGGCGACCTGTTCGCCACGGCGGTGAGCCGCGGGCCAGGGCTGCACCGCGGCGGCACCTGCGAGGAGGCCGGCACGTTCCTGCTTCTGCTGGCGGGCCTGTCGCTCGTGGGCGTGGCGGGAGACCTGGTGCTGCTGTTCGTGGGCCTGGAGCTGGTGTCGATCCCCACCTACATCCTCCTGGGCCTCAAGCGGACCGACGCCCGTGGGCAGGAGGCGAGTCTGAAGTACTTCTTCCTCTCGCTCGTCGCCTCCGCGATCTTCCTCTACGCCCTCGTCTGCCTCTACGGAATCGGCGGCTCCACCGACCTGGGGGCGATCGCCGCCCGGCTCGAGGCCGAGTCCGCGGGCCGGACGGTGCAGGCCCTCCTGCCGCTGGCGATCGGTCTCGGCGTGGTGGGGGCCGCATTCCGGCTCGCAGCCGTGCCGATGCACTTCTACGCCCCGGACGTCTACGAGGGCACGAGCCCAGGCAACGCAGCCCTGCTCTCGACGCTGCCGAAGGTGGCCGGCATCGTCGTCCTCGCGCGGCTGCTCGCGGTGATCAGCCCGGCCGCGACGCCCGAGTTCCTCTGGCGGCTCCTCGTGGTCCTCGCGGCCCTGACGATGACCGTGGGCAACGTCATGGCTCTCTGGCAGACGAATCTCCGCCGCCTGCTCGCCTGCTCGTCGATCGCCCACGCCGGCTACCTGCTCGTGGGCATCGCGGCGGCAGCCGCCGCCCCCTCGGCGGCGCCCGGGCTGCTCGCCACCGGCGGGCTTTCCGCCACGCTCTTCTATCTCGCCACGTATGCGATCGCCACGATCGGCGTGTTCGGGGCGCTCGCCTACCTCGGTCATCGCTGGCCCGAGTGGACCAGTGGTAGTGGCCCGCGGCCGCCGCGCGAGGAGATCAGCACCGTGGACGACCTCGACGGACTGTCGGGCACCAACCCCGTGGCCGCCTGCGCGATCGCGGTGTTTCTCCTCTCGCTCGCCGGCATCCCGCCGCTGCCCGGCTTCTGGGGCAAGCTCACTCTGGCGCTCGCCGCGCTCGGGGTCGACGGCAATGCCGCGATCGACCTCGGCAGCCGTCGGGGCTGGTTCGTGGGCCTCGCCGTGTTGCTCGTGCTCAACGCGGCGATCGCCGCCGCCTACTATCTCCGCCTGATCGTCGCGATGTATTTCAAGACGACCAAGCGGGGCGTGCAGGCCGACGGCGGCCTCGCCGCCGGCATCGCAATGCTCGCCTGCCTCGTGCTGGTGGTGCTGACGGTGCTGCCGCAACGGCTGCTCACCGCCGCCTCCCGGGCCGGTGACAGCCTCGCGCCGCAGGCCGCCGCACGGGCCGCAGCCCTGACCGAAACCCCCGAAACGATCGCCGCCCGCTGATGGCCACCACTCCCACCACCGCCGCCGTCGAGGCGCTCCTCGCCGAGATCGCCGATCCCGAGACGGGCCGGCCGCTCACCGCCCTCGGCCAGGTCGTGTCGGCCACCGCCGACGCCTCGGCGATCGCCGTGACCGTGGGCCTCACCAGCCACTCCGCCATCCTCTGGAACGCCACGCGGGCCCGCATCGAGGAGCGGCTCCGCACGGCCTTTCCGCAGGTGGCGAACGTCTCGGTCAGCGTCGTCCCGCACGCCCGGCCACCGCTCAAACTCGGGCAGCTCGGGGTCGAGGCCAAGAGCGTGATCGCGGTGGGCTCCGGCAAGGGGGGCGTGGGCAAGAGCACGATCGCCACCAGCATTGCCATCGGCCTGGCGCGGGCCGGCAGCCGCACGGGCCTGCTCGACGCCGACGTGTATGGGCCGAGCGTGCCGCACCTCGTGGGGCTCGCGGGCCGCCCGCAGATCGAGAATGGCAAGATCGTGCCGCAGATGCTCGACGTCGGCCGTACGCAGATGCCGGTGATGTCGATGGGGTTCCTGGTGCCGCCGGGCGAGGCCGTCGTCTGGCGGGGCCCGATGCTCCACGGCGCCATCACGCAGATGCTCCGCGACACGCTCTGGGGCCCGCTCGACTACCTCGTGATCGACATGCCGCCGGGCACGGGTGACGTGGCCCTCACGCTCTCGCAGGCCCTGCCGCTCTCGGGCGCCGTCGTCGTCTGCACGCCGCAGGACGTGGCCCTGCTCGACGCCACGAAGGCGATCGCGATGTTTCGCAAGGTCAACATCCCGCTCTTGGGCATGGTGGAGAACATGAGCTACTTCATCTGCCCCGACACCGGCAAGCGCTACGACATCTTCGGCACCGGCGGCGCCCGGCGGACGGCCCAGGAGCTCGAGATCCCGTTCCTCGGCGAGGTGCCGATCCAGATCCCGATTCGTGAGCACGGCGACGCCGGCCGCACGGCCGCCAACTTCGACGACCCGGCCTCGCGGCCCTACTTCGAGGCGATCTGCACGCGGCTCGTCGGCAACCTGGCCGCCACCGCCGCCGTCACAAAGCCGATGCCATCGCTGCCGGTGCTGTGAATCCACGTCGCCGCAGGTTTTCAACCCGCGTGATTCAAAGTGGCCCAGGTTTTCAACCTGCGGTTCTTCGCCTGGTGGCCGCGCCGCGCGGGGCTGCCCATGCCCCGTCGCCGGACGTTCACCCCACCAGGAAGCCCAATCGCGTAAGCGATGGGGATCCGCTGTGGCCGCGCCGCTCGGGGCTGCCCATGCCCCGTCGCCGGACATTCACCCCATCAGGAAGCCCAATCGCGTAAGCGATGGGGATCCGCTGTGCCGCGCCGCGCGGGGCTGCCCATGCCCCGTCGCCGGACGTTCGCCTCGGCCTTCCGGGCCTCGGCTCACTCGGATGCCGCCGACGCTTCGCCATCCTGGCTGCGCTTGGCGGCATACGCCGGCTCCCGGGGCACGGGCAGCCCCGCGCTCGTTGACCTCGGGAACACGACTTCGACTCTTTGTGGCCCTAGTTGCCTGGGACGTCCGCGGACGCGTAGGCTGTTGGCCTTGGAAGGTCCCGATTCATCCCTGGAGACCGTGTCATGAACCGTCGCCTGATCCTCTGCCTCGCCACCGTGGCCCTCGTCATCTCGTCCGTCGCCGTCACCGCCGCCGTCAAGGAGGCGAAGGATGCCACCTGCCCCGTGTCGGGCCATGGCTGCGATCCGTCCGCCTCCGCCGACTTCGACGGCGGCACCGTCTACTTCTGCTGCGAGAAGTGCGTCGGCGCCTTCAAGGGAGAGTCCGCGAAGTTCGCCGCCAAGGCCCACCAGCAGATGGTGAGCACCGGCCAGCTCGTGCAGAAGGGCTGCCCGTTCAGCGGTGGCCCGGTGAAGCCCGGCACCCAGATCTCGATCGGCGACGCCGAGGTCGGATTCTGCTGCCCCAGCTGCAAGGGCAAGGTCGAGAAGGCCGCTCCCGAAGATCAGGTGACGATGGTCTTCGGCAAGATCGACAAGGGCTTCAAGCCCGCGGCGAAGTAACCCGCCGTCACGAGAGACCGGGCCGCCTGATTCGGTCGAGTTCGTCTCCGCGACAAAGCACCGATCTCGGGAGCCGATCGGCGGCCATCGCCACCATGAGGCCTTTTCCGCCGCGGCGAACTGCTCTAGGGCCGGCGGGGCGAGCGCGGGATACTCCGCCCCCCGGTGACCGCCGGGCGGAGCATCCCATGCGCGTCTTCGTTTCAGCCGGCGAACCCTCGGGCGACCATCACGCGGCGCTCCTGGTCCGCGCGATCCGCGCGCGGCGGCCCGACGTCGAGTTCGCCGGCCTCGGTGGGCCGCACATGGCGGCCGAGGGCGTGGAGCTCGTCGCCGACCTCACCCGGCTGGCGGTGATGTGGTTCCTGCGGGTGATCCTCAACATCCACCGCTTCGTCGATCTGGCCCGCCGCGCGGAGCGGAGCTTCCTCGATGCGAAACCCGACGTCTGCGTGCTCGTCGACTTCCCCGGTTTCCATTGGTGGCTCGCCTGGCGGGCGAAGCGGCACGGCATTCCGGTCGTCTTCTACTGCCCGCCGCAGATCTGGGCGTGGGCGAGTTGGCGGGTGGCGAAGATGCGGCGGCTCGTCGATCATGTCCTCTCGGCCCTGCCCTTCGAGCACGACTGGTTCACGGCCCACGGACTCGAGAGCACGCTGGTGGGCCATCCCTTCTTCGACGAGCTCGACACGGCCCTCGTGCCGCGTGCCGCGACCGCGGCGGACGCGCCTCCCTTGGTGCTCCTCCTCCCGGGCTCCCGCGGCCAGGAGATCGAGGGCGTGTTGGGCTCACTCCTGCACGCGGCCGCCCTCGTCCGCCAGAGCCTGCCCACCGCCCGCTTCGCCATCGGCGCCCTCCACGAGCGGCACGCCCGCCACATCGAGCACATGCTCCACGCGACCGCCGGCGCCGACCGCCTGGGCATCGAGATCCATGCCGGCCGCACGCGGAGCCTGATCACCGAGGCGACCGCGGCGATCGCCTGCTCCGGCTCGGTGTCGCTCGAACTGCTCGCGGCACGCGTGCCGACGGTGATCGTGTATCGCGTCAGCGGCTTCGCCTACGTCGTGCAGAGCTGGTTCCGCCGGGCCCGGTTCATCACGCTGGTGAACCTGCTCGCCTGCCAGCAGCCGATCGGGCCGGTCCAGCCGGTGCTCGCGCCCCCGCGCGGCGTGCCGCCGGCCGACCCCGAGGCGGTCTACCCGGAATACCTCGCCGTCGGCGATCCCGCCGCGCGGTCGGCCGCGCACGTGGTCGAATGGCTCACCGACGCGCCGGCGCGACGGCGGGCGGTGGAGCGGATCGACGTCGTCGCCGCCGCGATCGCCCGGCCGGGCTCCGCCCGCCGGGCCGCCGACGCGGTGCTGGCGATCGCCGGGGGAAGCGCGGTGGCGGCCGCGTCCGACCGCCGGGCGGCGTGATTTTCCGAGCCGACGTGTACCATAGGCCGCACGATGCTCGCCGAACCCCAGGCCACCTCCGCCGACCTGCTCTTCGACCTCGCCGGCATCCGGGTTCGCGTCTCGGCCTATTTCTGGCTGGCCGCGGGGCTGCTCGGCTGGAACGTCTGCCAGGGATTCTCGCTCGGCGATCAGCGACTGCTCCTGCAGATGCTCGTGATGTGGATCGGGGTCGTGTTCGTCTCGATCCTGGTCCACGAGATGGGGCATGCCCTGGCCTATCGCAACTTCGGCCAGGCCGCCCACATCGTGCTCTACCACTTCGGTGGCCTCGCGATCCCCGAGATCTGGGGCCGGCGCCACCTGCGGCCCGTGCAGCGGATGCTCGTGTCGGCCGCGGGCCCGCTCGCCCAGCTGTGCCTCGCTGCCGTGGTCATCGGGCTCTTGAAGGCGAGCGGCTACCAGGTGCCGTTCCCACTCCCGGCGGTCGGCTCCGTGCTGGGCTTCAACGAGGGCCGCGGCTACACCTCGCCGCTCGCCTACGCGTTCTTCGACTTCCTGATCTATGTCAACATCTTCTGGCCGCTGCTCAACCTGATCCCCGTGCCGCCGCTCGACGGCGGGCAGATCGTCCGCGAGGGCCTGCTCGCCGCCGGCGTGGCGGACGGCCCCCGGATCGCCAGCGTGCTCGGCGTCGGGACCGGCGCCCTCGTGGCCTGGTGGGGCTATTCGCGGGGCGATCACTTCCTCGGCATCATGTTCGCGATGCTCGCAGCGTCGTGCTTCCAGAACGTCTCCGCCGGCAACACACCGTGGCGGCGCTGGAACTGAGCCCCGTGACGGCCGCTTGCGTGGTGGTGCTCGGCGCGAGCAACGTCTCCCGCGGCCTCGCGCGAATGGCGGCGATCACCCGCGGCCGCGTCGGCGGCCCGCTCGACCTGTTCGTCACCGCAGGCCATGGCCGGTCGTACGGTGCCAACAGCCGCGTGGCAGCGCGGCGGCTCCCCTCGATTCTCGCCAGCGGCCTGTGGCGGGCCCTCGAACGGCACGCGGCCCCGTCCGACCGGCCGCGCCGGCCGCTGGCCCTCGTCACCGACATCGGCAACGACCTGCTCTATGGCTTCTCCGCGGAGCAGGTGGCGGCCTGGGTGCGGGAGGCGGTTCGCCGGCTCGCCGACCGGGGCGGGCGGATCGCGATCACGCGGCTGCCGCTCGCCAGCCTGGCAACCGTGGGCCCGGCCCGCTTCCGCGTGCTGCGGACGTGCTTCGTGCCCGGCTGCCGGCTCTCGCTCGAGGCGCTCGTCGCCGCCGCGGCCGATCTCGACGCCCGCATCGCCGAAGTGGCGGCCGACCACGCGGCCACGCTGATCGAGCAGCCCGGCGCCTGGTATGGCCTCGACGCGATCCATCTCCGCCGGCACCAGCTCGACGCCCTCTGGCAGGCCGCCGGCGACGCCTGGCAACTGCCCGCCGCTTCGGCCCGGGCCACGTGGCGCGACTGGGCGGCGTTCGGCTCGCGGGCCGCCGAGGTTCGCTCCCTCGCCCGCCGGCCCCGCTACACGCCCCAGCCGGTGGTGCACCGCCGCGACCTGGGGCTGTGGCTGTATTGACCGCGGCTCAGCGCGGCTCGTGCCGCGGCTCGGGCAATCCCACGGCGACCACGGCGCCGGCGAGAATCGCGGCGGCCCCCGTCACGAACACATGCCGAAACCCGAAGCGATCGACCGCGAGGCCCACCAGCGGCGAGAGCACGAAGGGCGCCGCCAACGCCGCCCCCACGATGCTCACGTAGCGCGGGTGGTCCGCGGCGGACGGCGCCAGTTCGAGCGCGTAGTTGGTGAACAGCTTCAGCGAGATCGGATTGAGGCCCAGCGGCACGTAGACGAGCCAGAACCAGCGCACCGCGGTCGCGTGCGGCAAAAGCGAGAGCGCCGTCACCACCAGCGGCGTGAGGGCCGAGAGGGCGACGAGCCAGACGAGCACGATCCGCGTGCCGCGGCGATCCGACACGGGGCCGGCCACGAGGCTCGCGAGGCCGGTGGCGGCGTTCTGCGTGCAGACCCAGCCGAGAAGGCTGCCGGCGCCGCTTCCGAGCCGATCGCGGGCGAAGGCCTGATAGTGCGGGAACAGCATCAACACGGCGGAGAAGCAGGCCGCCACGGTCGCCAGCCGCACGAGCGCCGGGTCGGCCGCGATCGTCGTCCGCCAGGCGGCGAGGCCGTCACGAACCGCCCCCCACGGTGATCGCGGGCCGGCCATGCTCGCCGCCGGCCGCGGGTCGGCCGGCTCGTCGAGAAACAGCGGCGCCACCGCGGCGATCGCGAAGAACGCCGCCGTGGCGGCGAAGATCTTCGGAAAGCCGTCGGCCTGCTGGAGCCAGGGCCCGAGGAGGGCGAGCGCCGCGGCGATCGCCAGCACGCTGCCGACCGTCACGCTGACCACCATCGCCCGGCCGCGGTGTCCCGGCGCGATCAGCTTTCCCTGGAGGGCCGCGAACACGAGCTGGTTCACGCCGATGACCGCGGAGAACGTGGCATAGACCACGAGGAACAGCACCGCCAGCAGATCCGGACGCGCGGCCTGGAGCGGTCCCCAGGCGGCGGCGAGGACGGCGAAGCAGCCGGCCATCGCCAGGCTCGTGGCCACCAGCGCCCACTTCTTCAACGGCCGCCGTGCCAGCGCCCCGGCGACGAGCAGCGGCGGCACGCTCTGCCCGCCGCGGTTGAGCACCGGCAGCAGTCCGCGGAGGAAGCCTGAGTCGACGATGGCGTCGAGCACGGCCGGCATGATGATCGTCTCGGTCTTGAAGATCCAGCCGACGCGGACCGCGACCTGGTAGCACTCGATCCAGAAGGTGTTTCGCGCCTCGCGTCCCGCCGCATCGGGAACCGGATTGGAAGCAACACCCGCCGGCGGGATAGGCTCGAAGTCAGTCGTGTCATCGCCCATCGTCGTCGCAGCATGAGGGTTTTTCAGCATGCCGTCCATCCGCGTTCTCGTGGTCGCCGCGTCCCTCCTCCCCGCCGCCGCGCTGGCGGGCGAGGTGCCGGTCTGGTTCGGCACCTACACGAGCGCCAAGACCGGCTCGGAAGGCATCTACGTCGCCCGGTTCGACACCGACTCCGGCGCGGTCTCGCAGCCCGTGCTCGCCGGGCCGGCGAGGAATCCCTCGTTTCTCGCTTTTCATCCGCGGCTCCCCCTGCTCTACGCGGTCTCCGAGATCGCGGCCGCCGACGGCCGGCCGAGCGGCGCCGTCGAGGCCTTCGCGATCGACGAGGCGACCGGAAGTCTCGCCTCGCGGGGCGCCGCCGAGACCGGCGGGGCCGGCCCCTGCCACGTGGCAGTCGATCCACAGGGCCGCGTCGTGCTTGCGGCCAACTATGGCGGCGGCAGCGTGGCCTGCCTCGGGCTCGCCGACGACGGCCGACTGCAGCCCCTCGTCTCGGGCAGTGACGGGAGCGGAGTGCTGCAGCATGCCTGGCAGCGCGACGGCGAGACCGGCTTGAATCCGCAGCGGCAGGACAAGCCGCATGCCCACTCGGTCGACGTCATCGACGACCATGTGGTGGTCTGCGATCTCGGCCTCGACACGGTGTTTCTCCACCGCTTCGATCCCGCCCGGGCCACCCTGGCATCCGCTCAGGCGACGAAGCTCGCCGCCGGCGCCGGCCCGAGGCACTTCGCGCTGCATCCCGACCGGAGGCGGTGCTGGTGCGTCAACGAGCTCGACCTGACGGTGACCTCCCTGCGGCTCGACGAGCGGCCGTGGCGGCTGACCGTCGAGGGCACGCACGCGACGCTGCCCCCCGACGTGGGCGACCGCAGCGGCTACTCGACCGCCGAGATCGCGGTGCACCCTGACGGCCGGTTCGTCTACGTGTCGAATCGCGGCCACGACTCGATCGCGATGTTCCGGATCGTGGATGACACAAGTGCGCTCGAGTTCCTCGGCACCGAGCCGACCCGGGGCAAGACCCCGCGGCATTTCGCGATCGCGCCCGGCGGCAGGTTCCTGCTGGCCGGCGGACAGGCGTCGAACACGGTCACAGTGTTCGCGATCGACGAGGCGACGGGCCGGCTCACGTTCACAGGCACGTCGGTCGCGGTGCCGAGCCCGGTGTGCATCGCATTTCGACCGTGAGCCGGCGGGCAGCGGCCACGGAAACGCGGTTCCTCCCGCTCTGGCGGCCACCGCTGGCCAACCGGCCGCGGGCCCGACTATCCTGTAGCCTGCGTCGATCGAAGGGCCACGGCCACGGAGCCCTGCGATGATCGGCTCGCCCCTCCCTCGCTCTCCCCGTGGGGACGGCACGGCGCAGGCCGAGCGGACGGTAGACAAAACTCTCACACGAGGTGCGCGATGCGGGATGGATTCGGGCAGACAGGCTCAGCAACCCTGCGGCGCGGTCTCGGCGTGGCGCTGGCCGCGCTGACCTTCCTCGCCCCAATGGCGTGGCCGGTCGCGGCTCCGGGACAGCAATCTGCCACTTCCAGTGCGAGTGCCGCGGCGACCGCCACGACCACGACGACGGCGGCGGCTCCGGCGGCCGTCGTGGAGGCGATTCGCGCCGCGGCGACGGCCTACCGCGAGGCGGTGTCCAAGGGAGACGCTGCCGCGATCCGCGCCGCCTGGACCGCAGACGGCGACATCGTGGATGGATGGGGCACCCGCTTGGAGGCCCGCGCCGACGGGGTGCTCACGGGTGGTACCGCCACCGGCCCGCGGCCTGAGTTTCACGTGGGCGAGACGCGGCTGCGACTGGTCACCCCCGACGTGGCGCTGGAGGACGGCTCGGTAGACGTGACCCTGCCAGGCATGAAGACGCCGATCGAGGGCTGGTTCTCGGCGGTTTGGGTTCGCCAGAGCGGTAGCTGGAAGCTGGCGGCTCTGCGGGAGTCAGAACGCCCCGTCGCCACCGACGACAGCATGCTCGCCGACCTCGACTGGATGGTCGGCGACTGGAGCCTCGTCGCCGAGGGCACGGAGCCGAAGGCCGCGGCCGCCGACATGACGGTCCGTTGGGACGCCGGTCACACCTTCCTGATCCGCGAAGCACGGATTCCTGATCTGTCCGGAGGCGACGACTCGCCGCGAACGATCGACGTGCACCAGCGGATCGGCTGGGATCCGACCGTGAGGCGAATCCGATCCTGGAGTTTTTCCAGCGACGGGAGCCGCGGCGAGGCGACGTGGTTCCGCGACGGCGACTCCTGGGTCGCGCTCCTGACCACGATTCTGCCCGACGGCCGGCAGCGGACCGCGGTGCACATCTATTCGTACGACGGACGGGAGCGGTGCGTCTGGCGAACCCTGCCCGAGGGCTTGGACGTGGATGCCGGCCTGCCGCCCCGTGTCACCTGGATTCGCAAGCCCAGCAGGAGCACCCCATGAGCCGTCTTTCTTCCCCCTTCCGCGGCATGGCTCCCGGGTCGCAGGGCCGCGAGCCGCTCTCGCGGTTCGCAGGCTCCTTCCTGCTCCTCGCCGGCATCGCGAGCGCCGCCGGCCTGTTCCTGCCAACGCCTGACTGCGGCGCGCATGCCGCGGAGTCGACCCCCTTCGACGACGACGGCGACCTGGCCCGCAAGGCCGACATCATGCATGGCCCGCAGTGGCAACGGGCGGTGGCCGAACTCGGGGGCTGGCTCGCGACGCAGACGGTCTATACGCCGAGCGAAGTCCGGCGGATCAAGATGCAGTTCAACGATCGTGTCGACGGGATGACATCGTACGAACTGGAGTATCTGATCGACTCGATGTCGGCAAAGTTGCAGCTGCTCAACACGCCCGAGGCCCTCGATGCCAAGGCATGGCTGGGCGAGTATCTGTCGGCGATGTCCAACGGGCGGCGGGCTCAGGCGCTCCGCGAGGTTCCCAATCTGCTCGACATGAACGCGGCCCAGCTGTGGCAGGAGATCCAGCGGATCGATACCAAGCGAGCGACCTTGCGGCAGCGGCAAGAGGGTGTTGCGGCTCGCCAGGGAGTGATGGCGGAGCGGGCAGCGGCCGCCCGGCAGGCGACGTCGTCGGCCTCGCGCGAGGCTGCCGCCCGCGCCCGAACCGCTCCCGCGCATTCGCCCTATCGGTCCGGAGGCGGATCGCCCCCCTTCTCCGACATCGCGCCGCGGCGGGCAACGATCAACGTCGGGCCCTTCGGGGCGTGCGTCTCGTTCTGACGAGGGTCAGGTAGCCTGAGGGTTTGAAAGTGGCCTGAGGTCTGAAAGTGGCCTGAGGGTTTGAAAGTGGCCTGAGGGTTTGAAAGTGGCCTGAGGGTTTGAAAGTGGCCGCAGGTTTTCAACCTGCGGAATTTTTGGGCAGGTTAAAAACCTGCCCCCACTTGCCTTAAAAACCTGCCCCCACTTGCCTTGAGAACCTGCCCCCACGTCTTGACTCTCCCGTGGAGGTCAACCCCCGTCTCCGCCACGCCGCTCGATCAGCATCTCGAGATAGCTCCGCCGCTCCGCCGCCGTGCAGCCGAGTTCGCGGGCGAGGGATTCGATGCGGGCGGCCGCGACGGCGATTCCCGCAGCCTCGGCCTGCAGCTCGAGTTCCAGAAAGTTCCCGAGGCCCGCAACGTGGTCGAGGGCGACTTCGATCGCCGCCCCCTGCCAGGCAACGTGCGCCACCCGCCGCTGCTTCGCCACTTCGCGGACCTGTCGAAACCCGAGCGCCTCGAGCAGCTCCGTCCAGCTGTCAAGGGTGGCCGGGACCGCTGTCTGACTCGGCGCAGCGGCTGGGACGGCTGCCTCGGCCACCGCAGCCGCTGGGACGGCTGCCTCAGCCAGCGCAGCCGCTGGGACGGCTGCCTCAGCCAGCGGCAGTTCGAGCTCGCGGCGGGTCTTGGCGGTCGCGTCGAGTCGCGGGCCCTTCCAGGTGATCGCCAGGGCCTGGTCCGTTCGCCGCAGCCGCAGCGCCTCGTCGGTCGCGGCGAAGTCGCGGCAGGGATGGTTGAAGTACCGGTCCACCTGCTCCACGGTGGCATGCCAGGTGGCCCCGAGCCGGGCCAGGGCCGCCTCGACCGCCGCCACGTCGGCCAGCGGATACTTCTGCTCCACCTCGTACACTGAACGGCTCCTGAGGGGCTCGATCCCCACGGCTCACGCCGTCGGGCTTCCTGATCTGCCGCAGAAAGCGTAACCGCGTCAGCGGTACGATGGCGTCCCGGCCGGCTCGATCCCCACGGCTCGCGCCGTTGGGCTTCCTGATGAGAACGTGCTGCTTGGGGTCACCGATGATATCCCGCCTGTCGATCACCGCCGCGACGCTCGCCCTCGCTCTGGCCGCCGGCGGCTGCCACGTGCCCCGGCCCACGCATCCGGCCGAGGGCCGCGTGATGCGTTCGCTCCCGATCGTGTCGCTCGACGACCCGACGATCCCGGTTCCGGCGCTGGCCGGCAAGGTGACGCTGCTCAACTTCTGGGGAACGTGGTGCCCGCCCTGCCGGCAGGAACTGCCCGGCCTCGTGCGGATCGCCGGGCGGCTCGCCGACGAACCGCGCTTCCAGTTTGTCGCCGTCTCCTGCGGCTCCGGAGGCGACGATGCCGACCTCCCCCGCGAGACGACCGCCTTCCTGACCTCGCGGCAGCTGCCGATCGCGGCCTGGGGATTCGCCGAGGCCGTCGCTGCCATGCACTTCTCCCTCGCCTACGGGCTCGAGGCCTATCCGACCACGTATCTGATCGGCCCCGACGCCCGCGTCCGCCACGTCTGGACCGGCTACCGGTCGAGCGACGAGGCCCGGATCGCGGCGGCGATCGTCGCCCTCCTCCGGGAGCAGGGGGCTTCGGTCACGGAGCCGGCGGAGCCGAACGCTGTGCCGCGGTGAGCTGCGCGAGCGCGTCGATCAACCCGCGAGCCGCCCGGGGCGGATCGGCGGCCCGCGTCACGGCCGAGGCCACCGCCACGCGGGTCACCCCCAGGGCCACGAGCGGCTCGAGCCGCTCGGCCGTGATCCCGCCGATCGCGAACGTCGGCAGCGACACCTCGCGGCAGACGGTGCGCAGGAACTCGGGCGGCGCGTGCTCGGCGAAGGATTTCGTGGGCGACGGGAAGCAGGGACCGATGCCGAGGTAGTCGGCACCATCACGAACCGCCGCGCGGGCCTCGTCCACGTCGTGCGCCGTGCGGCCCACGAGCCGCTCCGGCCCGACCACGCGGCGGGTGAGCGAAACCGGCAGATCGTCGGCCCCCACGTGGGCTCCGTCGGCCGCCACCGCCGCGGCCACGTCCACGCGGTCGTTGACCACCACGATCGGCCGGTCGGTGCCGCCGGCCCGGCGGACGATCGCCAGCGCCGTCCGCACCCGCTCGGCGAGCAGAGACAGCGGCAGCGACTTGTCGCGCACCTGGAACATCCGCACCCCGGCTTCGACGAGCGCCATGATCAGTCGCTCGAAGGCCGCCGCGTCGTGGCCTCCATCCACCAGCACGCAGAGCGACACGCCTGCCAGCCGCGTGCCGGCCCGCACCGCGGTGGTGGCTGCCCGTTCGAGCGTGTAGAGGCGATAGCGGATCGACTCGAAGCCGCCCGCCGCCTCGGGGGCGACGACGGCCGAGCACTCCTGCAGGCTGCGGAGCGCCTGGGCGGCGCGGGCCGCGTTGGCGGCCACGAGGTCGGCGAGCCCCGCGCGGGAGAGCCCGGCCTCCGCCTCGATCCCCACGCCCACATCGCCCCCCACGTCGCGGGCCGCCGTCCGCTGCCCGAGGCCGTGTCGGGTCAGGGCCGCCGCGAGGTCGTGCCGCAGATCCTTGGCCAGCCGGGTGAGGTGGCCGTCGTCGAGCCCGAAGCGGAGCACGTCCTCCAGCACCCGCAGCGCCTCGGCGGCCCGGTTCGCGGAGGCATCCAGCGCCCGCCAAATGCCGGAGGCGCTGCCCGTTCCGCCCAGACCGCCAGATTCTCCCGCTGCCATGATTCCGCCCGTTGTACCGCGCCGCCCGTCGCCGCGGGATCGGCCGGCTTGGAGTTGGAGAAACCCTCCCCGGTTCCTACACTCCCGCCCCCTCGAAACCGTCCCGAGCGGCCCGATGCACGCCCTCCGTTACCTGACGCTCGTCTGGCCCGGCCTGCCCTGGCTCTGGCTGCGGGGCAGTCTGTCGGGGCTGGTGCTGGCGCTGGCGTTCGCCGTGTCGATGGACGTGGCCCTCCTGACCACGTGCATCTGGCCGGGGCTCGTCGAGCGGGAGCTCACGCTCGGGCTCTGGACCGCGGTCGCCGCGCTCTGGCTGGTGTCGGTCGTGTCGGCGGCGGCGGCCTTCCCGCCGGCGATCACGGTCCCCCGCCGCGACGAGGCCGATGCCTTGTTCGTGAAGGCCCGCGACGCCTACCTGGCCCGCGACTGGGTGCAGGCCGAGGCGCGGCTCCGCGACCTGCTCGCCATCGCGCCGACCGACGGCGAGGCCCAGCTGCTGCATGCCTCGATTCTGCGCCGGACCGGCCGCACCGCCGAGGCCCGCAAGGCCCTCGACAAGCTCGCCCGCAGCGACTCGGGCGGCCCGTGGCGGCACGAGATCGCCGCGGAACTCGGCCGGCTCGCCGGCCCCGCTCCCGGTCCTGCCGCCGAGGAGCCGGTCGTCCTGCCGCTCCGCGACGAGTCCGACCGGCAGGCCGCGCAGTCCGCCGCCGCGTGAGATCGGAAAAGCAGCGGTTTTCCCGGCCGGGACGCCGCCCGCCAGACTTTCCGCCCCGACAGTCCTAGAATCCCCGGACGGATTTGGCGTAAGGTTTGCTCCTTCCATGAGTTCGGGGTGGCGGCTGCCGGAATGGCACGCCATCCGGCCCGCCCCACGCCGGGGCCGAAAGGACACAGGATCTGCCCATGTACGAGCGCTTCACGGACCGTGCCCGCAAGGTGATGCAGCTGGCCAATCAGGAGGCCCAGCGGTTCAACCACGAATACATCGGCACCGAGCACGTGCTCTTGGGGCTCATCAAGGAAGGCAGCGGCGTGGCCGCGAACGTCCTCAAGAACCTCGACATCGACCTGCGGAAGATCCGCATGGAGGTCGAGAAGCTCGTCCAGAGCGGCCCCGACATGGTCACGATGGGCAAGCTCCCGCAGACCCCCCGGGCCAAGAAGGTGATCGAGTATTCGATGGAGGAGGCCCGGAACCTCAACCACAACTACGTCGGCACCGAGCACATCCTCCTCGGCCTCCTCCGGGAGCAAGAGGGCGTGGCGGCTCAGGTGCTGATGAACCTCGGCCTCAAGCTCGAGGACGTCCGCGAGGAGGTGCTCAACCTCCTGGGTCATGGCATGGAAAACGAAGGGGGCGAGCGGGCCGGAATGGGCGGCCGGCAGCCGGCCGGCGCCGGCGGGAGTAGCGGCGAAGGGAGCCCCAAGGGGGGCAAGAGCAAGACGCCCGCGCTCGACAGCTTCGGCCGCGACCTCACCGAACTGGCCCGCCAGGGCAAGCTCGACCCGGTGATCGGCCGCGAAAAGGAGATCGAGCGGGCGATCCAGATCCTCTGCCGCCGCACCAAGAACAACCCGGTGCTCCTCGGCGAGGCGGGCGTGGGCAAGACGGCGATCGTCGAGGGCTTCGCCCAGCGGGTCGTCGACGGCAACGTGCCCGAGCTGCTCGCTGACCGCCGGATCGTGGTGCTCGACCTGGCGATGATGGTCGCCGGCACGAAGTACCGCGGCCAGTTCGAGGAGCGGATCAAGGCGGTGATGAACGAGGTCCGCCGTGCCAAGAACACGATCCTGTTCATCGACGAGCTCCACACGCTCGTGGGCGCCGGCGGCGCCGAGGGGGCGATCGACGCCTCGAATGTGCTCAAGCCGGCCCTGGCCCGCGGCGAGATCCAGTGCATCGGCGCCACCACGCTCGATGAATACCGCAAGTACATCGAGAAGGATTCGGCGCTCGACCGTCGGTTCCAGATCATCATGATCGAGCCGGCCACGAAGGACGAGGCCGTGGAGATCCTCAAGGGCCTCCGCGACCGCTACGAATCGCACCACCGGGTGAGCATCTCCGACGCCGCCCTCGAGGCGGCCGTCGATCTCTCCAGCCGCTACATCACGGGCCGCTGCCTCCCCGACAAGGCGATCGACGTGATCGACGAGGCGGGAGCCCGCGTGCGGCTCAAGGCGATGACCAAGCCACCAGATCTCAAGGAGATCGACGAGGAGGTCGAGCGGCTCAACAAGGAGAAGGAAGAGGCGGTCGCCAACCAAGACTTCGAGAAGGCGGCGGCGCTCCGCGACCAGGCCGACAAGCTCAAGAAGAAGAAGCAGTCGATGACCCGCGACTGGCGGGACAAGAGCCGCGAGGCCGACGGCGTGGTGGACGAGGAGGTGGTGGCCGAAGTCGTCTCGAAGATGACCGGCATCCCGCTCACGCGGATGAGCACCGAGGACCAGGCCCGGCTGATGGGCATGGAGAACGAGCTCCACAAGAAGGTCATCGGCCAGGAGGCCGCGATCAAGAGCGTGTCGAAGGCGGTCCGCCGCAGC
>JBBAVS010000064.1:20134-22418 GCA_040397585.1 Pirellulales bacterium | reverse complement strand
TCAGGTGGCAGGTGTTCATCGCCATCACGTGGCTGAACACGTCCGACACCGGCAGGCCCCCCTCGCGGATGCAGCGGTAGAAGTTGTCCTTGTGGCCCTCGAACGGCTTGCCCTTGTAGAGGGCCCGCACGTCGGTGTCGGTGAACTGGTCCTTGTCCCAGCCCTCTTCGATCGGCTTGCCGGTGATCTTTTCGCGGTTCACGAAGATCCGCCCCTTCGTGCCCTCGAAGAGGATGCCGTTGTCGCCACGGCTGGTGACCACCATCTCGACGCCACTGGGAAACGTGCAGTTCACGGCGAAGTCGTGCGACGTGTTGTAGCAGTCGTCCACCGTGGGATAGCCGTCCGTGAAGGGCACCGGATGCTTGGCGTCGGTGCCGTCGATCTTCGTGGGGCCTTTGCCCTTGGCGTCTTCTTTCAGCGCCCACTGGGCGATGTCCACATGATGGGCCCCCCAGTCGGTGAACTTGCCGCCGGAATACTCGTACCACCAGCGAAACTCGTAATGGCACCGCTTCTCGCGGTAGTCCACCTTCGGGGCCTGGCCGAGCCACATCTCCCAGGCGAGTTCCTTCGGCGGCTCGACGACCGGGAACGGCCCGCCCGTCGGGCTCCCGTTGATGCCAACCGTCACCTTCTTGATGTCGCCGAGCAGCCCCTTGTGCACCATGTTCACCGCCCGCAGGAACTGGTCCTTCTGGCTCCGCTGCTGCGTGCCAATGAAGAACTGCTGCTTCGGAAACTTCTCCGCCGCCGCCCGGGCGAGCCGATTCTCCTCGAGCGTGAGCGAGAGCGGCTTCTGGCAGAACACGTGCTTGCCGGCCTGGAGGGCCTCGATCGCGATCTTCACGTGCCAGTGATCGGGCGTGACGATGCTGACCACGTCGATGTCGTCGCGGTCGAGCACGCGGCGGTAGTCGCGGTAGGCGTCGGCCCTGCACTTGCCGGACTGCTCGTCGTTGCGGCACCGCTCGGCGTGACGGTTGTCCACGTCGCAGACGGCCACGATGTCGCCGAACTGGGCGTGCCCCTGAGCGTCGCCCATGCCCATGGAGCCCGTGCCGATGCAGCCGATCCGTGGCCGGTCGGTGGCGGCAGCGTTGGCCAGCGCCGTCGTCGTCCAGGCGAACGTGGGCACGAAGCCACCGGTCAGGGCCGCCGCCCCAGTCAACGAACCCGAGAGAAAACCGCGTCGCGTGGCACCACGAGTCTGAGACATGCTCTGCACTCCGCTGGAAGGGCTTGACGGTCAACTGCGGATCGAAACAGCCGCCGCGGCGAGCCTACCCGTTCGCCGTCGCAGCGACCACGCCACCCCTCCGGACACCACCGTCGCGAGCAGGCCGGCGCCGGCCGGTTCCGGCACCGGCACGAGCGAAATGGCGTCGGTCTCGTTGGCGGCATCGATGAAGTTCACCGACACGACCGCGGGGGAGACCGGGTAGTTCTGGACGCCGCCGCCGGTCCAGGTCGTCGCCGAGGCGGCGTCGAGCCCGATCACGGCGTTCGTCCAGGCGACGCCGCTGATCCGCGAACCGCTCGTGAAGTTGTCGCCGCCCACCTGCGCGATGCTCGTCATCCGCTTGAGCGTGTTCTGCCCGCCGGGTGTCCAGCCGGCCACGTTCGCCAGCGTGAGCGACTGCGTGACCAGGCCAGCGCCGTTGATCTGCGTGCCCGTCGCCTGCACGGTGAGGTTCACGTTCGTGCCCGCCTGGGTGACGGCGAACGAGAGCCGAACCGCCTGGTTGGCCGCCATGCGAGTGGCCGAGGTTCCGTAGTTGATCCGGCCCACGCCCACTCCGGCGGCGAACAGCGACCAGTTGTTGAACGTGGGGCTGTACTGGAAGCCGGCATCGACGGCTCCCGCGCCGTTATTCCCCCAGCCGCCGACGTAGACGTAGGCCGTGTCGCTGCCGCTCATCGCCACCTGCGTCGCCCCCGGCAGGAACACCGACACCGAGAGGTATGACGCGCCGGTGTCGGAGTAGACGCGGCGATACGGGCCGGTGCCGGGAAACGGCGGAGGCACGTAGCCGGCGACAGCGACGTGGCATCCCGCCGCAGCGCAGACCGCCGCGATCAGGACCCGCATCCCGTTGCTCCCCGGTCTCGCCATCCATGCGTCTCCAATCCGGCCCGCCAGCAGGCCGATAGCATACCGTGAGTCCACTCGCAGCGTCTGGCACGGTGGCCGTAGGCTCTGCAAAGTGACCGCAGGTTTGCAACCTGCGGGTCCCAGCGCCGGTCGCGGTTGTTGTGCAGGTTGAAAACCTGCACCCACTCT
>JBBAVS010000064.1:0-20034 GCA_040397585.1 Pirellulales bacterium | reverse complement strand
CGGGTCCCAGCGCCGGTCGCGGTTGTTGTGCAGGTTGAAAACCTGCACCCACTCTGCAGGAAAGTGGCCGCAGGTTTGCAACCTGCGGGGCCCAGCGCCGGCCGCGGTCGTTGTGCAGGTTGAAAACCTGCACCCACTCTGCAGGAAAGTGGCCGCAGGTTTCCAACCTGCGGGTCCCAGCGCCGGTCGCGGTTGTTGTGCAGGTTGAAAACCTGCACCCACTCTGCAGGAAAGTGGCCGCAGGTTTGCAACCTGCGGGTCCCAGCGCCGATCACGGTTGTTGTGCAGGTTAAAAAACCTGCCCCCACTTCTGCAAGCGGGTCGGGACCCCTCACTCCATCAGGGCCCGCACGTGACTGGCCGCGGCCGACGCAAGCCCCGCAAGCGCGTAGCCTCCTTCCAGCGTGGACACGAGCCGGCCGTTCGCGTGCGCGTCCGCGATCCCGCGAACGAGGCCCGTCAGCTCGGCGAAGTCGTCATCGGTGAGGGTGAACGAGCCCAGCGGGTCGTCGATCCGCGAATCGAAGCCGGCCGACACGAGCACGAGTTCCGGCTCGAACCTTTCGGCGGCCGGCAGGAGCCGCTCGCGAAACGCCCTCACGATCTCCCGACGGCCGCTGCCCGCCGGAAAGGGGCAGTTGATCGTCAGTCCCTCCCCGACGCCGCGGCCGGTCTCGCCGGCGAGGCCGGTGCCGGGGTAGAGCGGGTGCTGGTGGGTGTCGAAGAACAGCACGCTGCCGTCCTCGTAGAAGATGTCCTGCGTGCCATTGCCGTGGTGCACGTCCCAGTCGACGATCAGCACACGACGGATGCCGTGCACCGCCTGCGCGTGGCGGGCGGCGATGGCGACATTGTTGAACAGGCAGAAGCCCATGCCGCGTTTCGGCGTGGCGTGATGCCCGGGGGGCCGCACGACGGCGAACGCGCTCGCTGCATCTCCCTTCACCACCGCATCCACCGCCGCGATCACGCCGCCTGATGCGAGCCGGGCGATGTCGAGCGATCGGGGGGAGATCCGCGTGTCGCCGGTCGAGAGCCGCGGCTCGCCGTCGGCGACGTCCTCCGTGGCGATCCGCAGGTAGTCGGCGGTGTGGCAGCGGAGGATCGCCTCGTCGGTGGCGGCGTGCGGCTCGATGCGTCGGACCTGGCCGAGGAGCCCGTCAGCCTCGAGCCGGTCGCGAATCGCGGTCACCCGCGCCGGCTGCTCGGGGTGGCCGTCGCCGGTGAGGTGCTCCACGTAGGCATCCGCCCACACGATCGCCGTCGGCCGCGCGGTCATCGTCGCTCCTCCCGGGCTTCACCCTGAGTGATCGTGTGCCACGCCTCCACCACGCGGTCGGCGACGGCCCGGGGCCCACCGGCGTCGGCCGTGACCCGAACCACCGCGGCGCGGCTCCCCACCTCCTCGGCCGCGAGCGGCTCGCACCCGGCCACCTGCCGCAGCACGATGTCGGCCGAGGCGTCGGAGGGATCGTCGCCGCGGGCCTGCCGCCGGGTCACGCGGGTCACGAGTTCGCTGGCGGGCACATCGAACGCCACCCAGATGATCGGCACCCCGCGGTCAGCGGCCGCGCGGGCGATGACCGCCCGCTGCCAGCGCTGCGTGCAGGTGGCATCGACCACCGCGGTCACGCCGGCGTCGAGCACGATCCCGGCCAGCGCCGCGAGCCGCTCGTAGACCAGCCGCGTGGTCGATTCCGCATACACCGCCGCCGTTGCCGCCGCGTCCGCAGGTCGCTCGGCGGGCCGCATCCCGGCGATCCGCTTCCGCTCCACGTCGCTGCGAATCCGCACGGCGGCGAACGGTCCCACCAGCTCCGCCGCGACCGACGACTTCCCGCTCCCCGACACGCCGCTCGTGGCGATCAGCACGGGCCGCCGCGGCACGGCCAGCCGCTCGGCGAGATCGAGGTAGCGGAGGGCTTCGGCATGCGCGACCACGTCGCCTTGGCTGCCGCGGATGGCGGCGATCGACGCCCGCACGATCGCCCGGTAAGCCTCGTAGACGGGCACCACCGCCAGCGCCTGGCGATCGTCGGCCGCCTCGGCCCAGCTGCTCCGCACCTCGGCGGCCAGATCGGGCCGGCCCCGCGCCTCGAGGTCCATCGTCAGGAAGGCCACGTCGTTGGCCACGTCGATCCAGCGGAGGTTGTCGCTGAACTCGATCGCGTCGAACGGGGTCATCCGGCCCTCGTGGAGCACGATGTTGGCGAGGTGCAGATCGCCGTGGCATTCACGGATGCGTCCCCCGGCCTGCCGGGCGGCGAGCAGCGGGGCGGCGGTGCGGAGTCGGTCCCGGAGCCAGGCCTCCAGCCGCTCGGCGCGGGCCGCCGCCACGGGCAGGTGGTGACGGATCGCAGCGAGGTTGACCGTCACCGCGGCGAGCACCGACTCGGCGGTGCCCCACGGGTCGCCAACCCGGGCGACGGGCAGCCGCTCCTCCAGCGCCGCGATCGCCTCCCCGAGCGTGCGGCAGTCGGCCGCCGTCAGCCGCCCCGCCTCGAATCGGGCGTCGAGCCGATCGGCCTCGTCGAACTGCACGAGCTGCACGGCCCACTCGAGCGGCTCGCCACCGCCGCCCACGCGTGGCGCCTCGGCCGTGCCTGTGATCGGCACGACCGCCACGTAGAGGCCGGGGGCGAATCGACCGCTCACCCGCACCTCCCCCGCGCACGACCGCCGCCGCAGGTCGAGCGACGAGTAGTCGACGAAGCCCAGCGACACCGGCTTCTTGAGCTTGTAGGCGAACGGACCCGTGAGGATCACCCAGGAGATATGCGTCTCGATGAGCCGGATGCGGTCCGTCGGATGCGGATAAGCGGCCGGGTCGAGCAGCCGCTCGACGAGCGGCGGCAGCGTCTTCGCGGAAGGGTGCATGGCGAAAGTCTACGCCCCGGGCCCGGGCCGCTCCGGCTCCAGCGCGTCGACCAGCTCGATCATCGACGCCACATCGGCCGACGACACCGGGGCGGTCCGCCGGGTCGCCGGCGCTACGCAGGTCTCGTGGAGCATGGCGGGATCCACGGCGGCGAGGCCACGGTAGCGGCGGACCGTCATCGCGGCCGACGCGCGGCCCCGATCGGCGAGGGCGACCAGTTCCGGCTCCGAGAAGGCGAGTTCGATCTCCCCCGCGACCACCACCTCTCCCCACGGCGGCCGCACCACCTCGATCCGCGCTGCATCAAGCAGCGGCCGCATCCAGCGGTAAAAGTAGAGCAGCACCAGGAAGCCGCAGTGGATGCCGTCGGCATCCGGGTCGGTGAGCACGAGCACGCGGCCGTATCGCATGCGCCGCGGGTCGCAGGCCGCATCGATCCCGGTGCCCAGCGCCGCGGCCAGCGGGCCGAAGAACGGATGCCCCTCCACCTTGGTGCGCGGCGCCCGGACGGCATTGAGCGGCTTGCCCTGCATCGGCAGCACGGCCTGCGACCGCGGATCCCGGACGCGGGCCACGGCCGCGGCGGCCGAATCCCCCTCGACCACGAAGAGCTCGGCGGCCGAACCGCAGGCGGTGCAGTCGTCGAGTTTCGAAGCAGCGCCGTAGCGCTCCTGGAACACCTTCGTCATCCATGGGCCCTTGGCTGGGTCTCGTCGGATCGCCGGCGGCGCGTGTCGCCAGGCCATCATCCCGCTCGCCGTCCCGGCCGGCAACAACCTCTCAGTTCGGCTGCGCTACCACCTTCTGAGGCGTCTCCAACCGGACGCTTGCAGGTCGCAGGAATACCCGGTAATCTCCGACGGAACGGTGCCTCGGGCACCGCAGTCAACTCTCTTGGAACCGCTCCTGACCGCGTGAGCATCCCTGTGTCCGGCAGTTTCGCCCCATCCGGGCGGGCTGTCTCGCGACGGGATGCGGTCAGTGGAGCGAGGTCCCGGCCCCACAGGGTTCCCGTCCTCGTTTCGCCGATCCGCGGCCTTCGCCCGGCACTCAGGGAAGTCGCTCCCGCGGCGCTGCCTTCGAGGTCGTGCCATGAACCGCCTGCTCCGCCGCGTTAGCTGCCTGCTCCTCGTGATCGTCGCCACCATGCTTCCGGCCGTATCGCGGGCCGGCACCGTCGTCCGCTTCGACACGAACGTCGGCGCGTTCGACGTCGAACTCTTCGACACGGCGATGCCGATCACGGTGGCCAACTTCCTCGCCTACGTCAACGCGGGCAGCTACACCTCGTCGCTCATCCACCGAAGCACGACCTACAACCCGGCCGACATCCAGATCGTGCAGGGGGGCGGCTACGCGCTCGCCAACAACGCCGTTGATTCCATCCCGACCTTCCCGTCGATCATCCTCGAGTCGGGCACGGCCACGAACGTCCGGGGCACGATCGCGATGGCCCGGGGCGCGGCGACCAACAGCGCCACCAGCCAGTTCTTCTTCAACGTGCAGAGCAACCCCGCCCTCGACGGCAACTACGCCGTGTTCGGCACCGTGGTGGGGCCTGCCGGCCTCGCGGCGCTCGACACGATGGGCGCGGTTCAGGTCTACGACGCCTCCCAGCAGCTGGGCTCCGCGTTCGGCGAGTTGCCGCTCACCGCACCCTCGCTCAGTGCCAGCAGCCTGGTGTTGGTCAACAGCGTGGGCGTGGTGCCGGTGCCGGAACCCTCGGCGGCAATCCTCACCGCGGCCGGTCTTGCGGCGGCGGCCTGCGTCCGCCGCCGTGCCGCTGTCTCGCCCCGGCCTCGCCCACGCGGGTAAGCGACGCGGACTGCCCGGTCCCGCGCCGACACTCACCACGCGAGGTCGAGCGACTCGAGCCCCCGAAAGTGCCAGGCGTCCTTGACCCGCGGCGGCTCGGCAACCTCGATCCCCGGCAGCCGAGTGAACAGCACCCGCAGCGCCACCTGCATCTCCAGCCGGGCCAGCGGGGCCCCCACGCAGGCGTGGATCCCCGCGCCAAAGCTGACGTGCGGATTCGGTGAGCGACACGCCGCGAACACGTCGGGCTCCTGAAACTTCGCCGGGTCGCGGTTCGCTGACCCGAGGAGCAGGCCGATCACATCGCCTGTCCGGAACCGCTCCCCCGCCACCTCGACCTCTTCGAGCGCATAGCGGGTGAACATGTGCAGTGGCGCGTCGAAGCGAAGCATCTCCTCGACATGGCCGACCGGATTCGCCGCCACGGCCGCCGCGGCGGCCGGCACATGGTCGAGGATCGCCCGCACACCGTTCCCCAGCGCATGGACGGTCGCCTCATGGCCGGCGTTGAGCAGCAGGATTCCCATGGTCACGATCTCGTCGTCGGTCAGCCCCTGCCCCGTGCCGTCGGTGGCCGTCACGAGCTGCGAGAGGAAGTCCGCGCCCGGCCGCCGCCGCTTCGCGGCGACGAACTCCCGCATCATGGCCGAGAACTCGACCGTCGCGGCCACCGTGCGGTCTTCGATGGCCCGGTCGCGGCGCGCCTGGTAGATCGCGACCATGTCGTGCGACCAGGCGAGCAGCCGCGGGCCCAGGTCGCGGGGCACCCCGAGAAACTCCGCGATCACGCCCACCGCCAGCGGCGCGGCGTAGTCGGCCACGAGGTCGCAGCCGCCGCGGCCGGCGAAGCCGTCGATCAGTTCCTCGGCCAACCGCTCGATGCCCGCGGCCGCGCGGTCCACCTGTCGGGGCAGGAAGGCCGCGTTCACGAACCCCCGGAGCCGGGTGTGCCGCGGCGGCTCGAGCGCCAGGAGCGAGTGCCGCTCGAACTCGTGAAAGGTCGCAAGATGTGCGGGCGGCTCGGGCCAGCCGAGCTCCTCCCGGCGGGCCACGTGAACAATCTCACGGCCGAAGCGCCGGTCGCGGAGCAGCGCGTTCACGTCGTCGTAACGAGCCACGCAGCGATGTCCGAGTTGCGGCCACGCGAACACGCGGCCGAGGCCCCGCATCGCGGCGTAGAACGGATACGGATCGCGGACGAACGCCGGATCGCGGGGGTCGAGGTCGAACACGGGAGTGGCGGTCATGCGATCATCATGCCCGCCGCCGGCAGGAGTCGTCCAAGCGGCGGGCTCGAAGGGCGGGATCCCGCAGGTTGAAAACCTGCGGCCACTCCCGGAAGCAGGGCGGGCTCGAAGGGCGGGATCCCGCAGGTTGAAAACCTGCGGCCACTCCCGGAAGCAGGGCGGGCTCGCACGGTGGGATTCCGCAGGTTGAAAACCTGCGGCCACTCCTGATCGCGGGCAGCGAGGGGCTGCCCGTGCCCCGGGAGCCGGCGTATGTCGACAAGCGAAGCCACGATGGCGAAGCGCAGGCGACATCCGAGTGAGCCGAGGCTCGGAAGGCCGAGGCGAACGTCCGGCGAAGGGGCACGGGCGGCCCCGAGCGGCGTGGCGGCCCACGATCCCATCGCTCACGCGATTGGGGCTTCCTGGCGGAGCGAACGTGGCAGCACGTAGATCTCCATCGCTCACGCGATTGGGCTTCCTGCCGAGGCGGACGGCCCGGCATCACGCATCGGCCACCGCACTGCGTTGCACCGTGTCGCGGAGCTGGAGGATCTCGGCCGCCACACTCACGGCGATCTCGCCCGGCTGGTTGCTGCCGAGCGGCAAGCCGATGGGGCAGCGCAGCCGTTCGATCGCGGCCGCTGGAATCCCCGCCGCCGCGAGCTCGCGGCGGAGCACTTCACGCTTCGCACGGCTGCCGATCACGCCCACGGAGGAGAGCTCGACCCCCGAGCGGAAGATCGCCTCGAGAATCGGCCGGTCCGTCGCATGGCCCATCGTCATGCACACGATGTGGTCGCCAGGCCGCAGTCGGGAAACGTAGTCGCGGGGCTCGTCGAGCCTCACCTTCTCGAGCTGCGGCGCGTCGGGCAGCCGGCCCAGCCACTCGTGCCGCGAGTCGATGCACGCCACCTCGCAGTCGAGGAGCAGCAGGCAGCGGACCACCGCCTGGCCCACGTGGCCGGCGCCGAACACCACCACCCGCCACGGATGCACGTGATAGGCCTCGAACAGAAACTTCACCGTGCCGCCGCAGGTCATGCCCACGTCGCGCTTGAGGTTCCACTCCGCGAGCGTGCAGGGCTTGGCCTCCGGATCGGCGAGCAGAGCCTGGGCCGTCGCGATCGCCTGCTGCTCCACCTTGCCGCCGCCGACGGTGCCGAACCGCAGCCCCGACACATCGACCAGCATCTTCGTGCCGGCGTCCTGCGGCGTGCTGCCCACCGCCTCGACGAGCGTGACGAGCACGAACGGCTGGCCTTCCGCCGCCATCTCGGCGAGCCGTTCGATGAGTCCGTGCGGGGCTGGCATGGGAGTCTCGGATCCGGTCAGCGGGCCGGGCCCCAGGACCGCGTTTCGGCGCTGTGCCCCCAGCCGCCGCCGTCGGCGGCCGGCCCGGCGGGGGCGTGCAGGGCCCGGAGGATTTCCTCGTTCGTAGCCGGCAGGCAGAGCCGGCGGGCTGCGGCCGGCGACACGCACGAGAGCGCGTGCTTCACGGCCGACCAGACGCAGATGGCGTGCATCAGCGGCGGCTCGCCCACCGCCTTGCTGCGGGCCACGTTCTCCACGTTGTCGTCGTTCGGGAAAAACTCGCAGCGAAAGTCGGCAGGCACGTCGGAGGCTGCCGGGATCTTGTACGTGGTGGGGGAATCGGAGAGCAGCCGGCCATGCTCGTCGTAGACCAGACACTCGCCCGTGACCCAGCCCATGCCCTGCACGAAGCCCCCGATCACCTGCCCGCGATCGACGCCCGGGTTGATCGAGCGGCCGATGTCGATGAGCAGATCCACCCGCGTGACCACGAGGTCGCCGGTGAAGCGGTCGATTCGCACCTCGGCCGCGGCGGCCCCTTGCGTGTAGTAGAAGAACGGCTCGCCGCGGCCCTGCTCCGCGTCGAAGCCGGCGATCGGCGTGGCGTAGAAGGCGCGGGCGCCCAGATCGACCCGGTCGCGGCGGGCGGCGCTGCAGAGTTCACCGAAGGCGATTCGCTTCTCCGGCCGCCGCGTGTCGTAGACCCAGCCGCTCGCGAAGCCGACGTGCTCGGGCGACGCCTGAAGCCCGTCGCCCGCGAACCGCGCGGCCGCCCACGCGGCGATCCGTGACCTGATCTCGCGGCAGGCCTGCACGGCGGCTGCGCCGTTCAAGTCGGTGCCGGCCGAGGCCGCCGTCGGCGAGGTGTTGCAGTTCTTCTCGGTGGAGGTCGGCATGAGCACGACCTGCGCCGGCGGCAGGCCGAACTCGTCGGCCACGAGCTGCCGGATCTTGGTGTTGAGCCCCTGCCCCATCTCGGTGCCGCCGGTCGACACCTGCACGGTGCCGTCGGTGAACACGTTCACCAGGGCGTTGCCCTGGTTGAGAAACTTCGCGGTGAACGAGATTCCGAACTTCACGGGCATCAGCGCCAGCCCGCGCAGCGCGAGCGGATCGAGGGCGTTGGCCGCCTCGAGCGCCGCCAGCCGGCGGTCGAAGTCGCAGCTCGTGCGGAGCGTCTCGACGATCTCGGGCAGATGGTTGCCGCGGATCGTCTGGCCGTAGGGCGTGACATTCCGCTCACTCACCCCGTAGAGATTGCGGCGTTGGACGTCGATCGCCGACACCCGCCTGCCGAGGCCGCGGAGGTGCGCCGCGATCTCCTGGATCACGCTCTCGGTCACGGCCATGCCCTGGGGCCCGCCGAACCCGCGAAACGCCGTCGCCGGGGCGACGTTCGTGAAGCACACCCGGCCGCGAATCTCGACGTGCGGCAGCCAGTAGGCGTTGTCCACGTGGAGCATCGACCGCTCCATGATCGACGTGGAGAGGTCGGCCGCCGCGCCGCCGGCCGAGGTGAAATCGACGCGGTAGCCCAGGATCCGCCCCTCGTCGTCGAAGCCCACCTCCCAGGCGGTGCGGTAGGCGTGCCGCTTGCCGGTGGAGGCCATGTCGTCCTCGCGGACATACACGATCCGCGCAGCGCGACCGGTGCGCCAGGCCACCACCGCGGCCATCACCGCGGGGAGCACGCCCTGCGTCTCCTTGCCGCCGAAGCCGCCCCCCATCCGCTTGCACACGCAGACCACCTCGTGCATCCCGAGGCCGAGCACGTCGGCCACCACGTGCTGCGTCTCGGTGGGGCCCTGCGTGGAGGAGTGGACCACGATCTGCCCCCCCTCGCCGGGAACCGCGAGGGCCGCCTGGGCCTCGAGGTAGAGGTGCTCCTGGCCGAGGTTGTGAAACACGCCGGCGCGCCGGTGCGGCGCGGCGGCGATCGCGGCGGCGGCGTCACCCCGGGCGATCCGCCGTGGCGGTCCGATGAAGCGGCCGAGCTCGATCGCCCGCTCGATCGAGAGGATCGGCTCCGCGGGCTCGATGGCGAGCGTCACCAGCCGGCGGGCCTCATCGAGGGCGGCCTGCGACTCGGCGGCGATCACGACCACGGGCTGGCCCACATAGAGCACCGCGTCGTTGGCGAGCACCGGCTCGTCCTGGATGATCGGCCCCCAGACCTTCGCCCCGGGGAGGTCGGCGGCCGTGAGGAGATCGACCACGCCGGGAACGCGGCGGGCGGCCGCGAGGTCGATGCTCCGGATGCGGCCGCTGGCCACCGGACTCGGCACGAATCCGACCACGAGCTCGTCGCGCCGCCGGGGCAGGTCGGCGATGTACGCGGCGGCCCCCGTCACGTGCCCCACGGCGGAATCGTGGGGGATCGTGCGGCCGACGCTCGGCACGTGGGCCCCGGGCTCCGCAACGGGCTGAAATCGTGTGCCGCTCATCCGACCGCCGCCATCTGCTCGTGGAAAAACCTCAGGAGCACGCTCCGGGCGAGCTGCAGCCGATAGTCGGCGCTGCCGCGAACGTCGGTGAGCGGCCGGATCTCGCCGGCGGCCACGTCCCCCGCCCGCTGGAACGTGGCCTCCGTGAAGGGCTGGCCGGCGAGAGCCGCCTCGGTTCGCGGCATCCGCACCACCGTCGGCCCCACCCCGCCGTAGGCCACCCGAGCCGTGGCGATCCGGTCGCCACCGCGGCGGACGAGGATCGCGGAGGTGAACGTCGAGATGTCGAGGTCGCGGCGGCGGGACACCTTCACGAGCCGGAGGAGGTCGTCGGGCCCGGGCAGCGGCATCCGGATCCGCACGAGGAGCTCGTCGGGGGCGAGGTCGAGATGCTTGTAGCCCTTGAAGAAGGCGTGGATGGGAACCGACCGCATGCCGGCGGCACTCGCGAGGTCGAGCGTGGCCTCGAGCGCGAACAGCAAGGGCAGCGAGTCGGCGATCGGTGAGCCGTTGACGATGTTGCCGCCGAGCGTGCCAACGTGCCGGATCTGCGGACCGCCGAACGACTCGAGCACGGCCACCGCCGCGCCGCACCGCTCCGAGCAGACGCGGAGCATGTCGGTCCACGTGGCAAGCGGCCCGGCCACCAGCGCCGCCACGCCGTCCGACTCCTCGACGGCGAGGCTTCTCAGGGCCGCGACCCGCGAGAGGTCGAGCCAGTGCCGCGGCCGGAGCTTTCCCTTGTTCCAGAGCACGCCGAGGTCGGTGGCGCCAGCCACCACGCGGGCTGCGGGCTCTCGGCGGGCGGCGACCGCCTCGGCGAGCGTGGCCGGGCAGGTGGCCCGCATCGCCACGCCATCGAGATCACCGCGGACATCGACCGTCTCCCCCCGTAGCCGCACGCCCTCCCGCATCCAGTCATGGTCGGCGAACCGGGTGGCGAGCCAGTCGGCCTGGCTGCCGGCCTGCTCGGCGGCCTCGAAGATCGAGACGTAGCCGGTGCAGCGGCAGAGGTTGCCGGCGAGCTCCTTCCGCCAGTCGACATCCGCGCCGGTCGCCTGAGCGTGGCATCCGCCCGCGAGCGCCATCACGAAGCCGGGCGTGCAGAAGCCGCACTGCGAGCCGTGGCACTCGATCATCGCCTGCTGCACCGGCGCGAGTTCGCCGTCCCTCGCGAGCCCGTCCACCGTCACGACGAAACAGCCGTCCACCTGAAACAGGAAGCGGATGCAGGAGTCGATCGGGAGGGAGCGGGGAGGGCCCTGCTCGACCGGTTCGGCGACGAGCACGGTGCAGGCGCCGCAGTCCCCCTCGGCGCACATGATCTTCGTGCCCACGAGTCCGAGCCGGTCGCGAAGCCAGTCACTCAGCGTGAGGAAGGCGTCGCCACCGCGGACCTCGCGGCGGACACCATTGACCCAGATAACCAGGTGATCGCGCATCACAGAATCGTAGCGTACCTCTCCGGTGGCCACGTCAGGGACCCGCCGCGGCCGCCACCCGGACCAGCTTCATGATCCGGCCCGACACGTTCCAGTCCTGCACGTAGAGGTTGCCCGCGGCATCCCAGCAGGAGCCGTGCGTGCCGGAGAAGATCCCTTCCTGCCACCGCTCCTGCGGGACGTTGTAGTTGCCCCCCAGCTTCGGGTCGGGATTGTGGCCGAGCACCGCCATGATCGTGTTGCTCTTGTCGAGGATCACGAGGCGGCCGTGCAGGTCCGGCACCGAGACGTAGTCCCCCTGGATCGCCGCGGACGTGGGCATCCCCAGCCCGGTGATCACCTCCTCGAGAAACTTCCCGTCGAGGTCGTAGTGGAGCAGCCGCCCCTTGGGCTGGTGGTTGCGATCGCAGATCAGCAGCCGGGGCGGGTCGTACCGCGTGTCGAGCGTCATCCCGTGGGCGGTGTTGAACTCCTCGAGCCCGTTCCCCTTCGTGCCGAACCGCCCCCGATACTTCCCGTCGGGCCCGAACCGGAAGATCTGGTCGCTGGCGTAGCCGTCGGCGAGATAGATCTCGCCGTTCGGGGCCACGGTGATCGCCGTCGGCGCCCACTTCGCGATCGTGATCCCGCACTCGGCCTCCGACGGGATGCCGATCTCGAGGACCACCGCCCCGGTTTCCGCGTCGATCTTGATGCCCTGGCCCGCCGCGTTGCGGGCGCCGTAGATGAAGTCGCGGCCCTCCTCGGTGCGGAGTTCCATGTCGTGCAGCCCGGTGTAATCACCGCCGAGATGCCGCCGGACCAGCTGGCCCTCCGGCGTGAACACGAAGATCCCGAGGTTGGAGCTCGTGTAGACCTGCCCCTTCGTGTCCACGACCACGCTGCCGTGGGTCGGGCCGATCTGCGACGTGCCCTGCTCGTCGAGCCCCCAGCCGGGCACGGTGTCGAAGGTCATGATGCCGCACCCCATGCGAACGGGCTCCGCGGCCGCCACATGGCCCATCATCAGCCCGACCGCCAGACACGGCATCGCCAAACTCGTCAGTGTCATCGTGTTGCCTCCTGTTCCTGATCGTGATCGTGATCTCGAAGCGTTTGGCCTGCCGGCCTCACGCCACCTCGTGCGATTCCCAGACCGTCTTGCCTGCCCGCGTCACCCGCCGGACGCGGCGTTCGAGCCGCGCCGCCGTGGCCCGCACGTCAGCGTCGAGCGCCGCGAGTTCGGAGCCCCAATCGAGGCCCTCGTCGCGGAGCCGCCTCACCGCCGCAGACCGGGGGTCGTCGCCGCGCCGCCAGAGCTCGAGATCGGCCTCGGTCATCCGCAGCAGCCCGCGCAGGATCGCCTCGCCGGCCGTCGCCGGCACGGGACCGTCGCAGGCCACCTCGATGAACGACCACTCCAGCCCCGGGGCGAACGTGCCGAGGCGGTCGGCCAGCCCGAGGATCCGCGCCGGGGCCACCGTCACCAGCCGCAGGGCCTCCTCGGGCGTGGCGGCCGACGACGAACCCGCGTGCACCTTCAGGAACTGTGCCATCTCGCAGAACAGCGACGTGGTCGGCGAGGCTCCCACGTCCGTGCACAGCGCATGCGGGATGCCGGCGGCGCGGATCGTGTCGAGGGGCATCACGCCCGAGCCGAGAAGCGTGTTGGAGACGGGGCAGTGGGCGATCGACGATGCGGTGGCGGCGATCGCGTCCACCTCCTCGGGCCGCACGTGGATGCAGTGGGCCAGAATCGGCTCGCAGTCGAGGAGGCCGTCTCGGGCGTACACGTCGGTGTAGCTGCCCGCATCGGGATAGAGCACCTCCTCGACGAGCGCCTTCTCCGTCCGCTG
This sequence comes from Pirellulales bacterium, assembly GCA_040397585.1. Lineage (GTDB taxonomy): Bacteria > Planctomycetota > Planctomycetia > Pirellulales > UBA1268 > QWPN01. The sequence continues at coordinate 7,080 of JBBAVS010000064.1, read as the reverse complement.
CTCGTCGAGGTGCGTCTGCATTCGCAGCCCGTGCCGCCTCGCGAGCGCCACGCCCGCCTTCCGCAGCGGCGTGTCCACGCTCACGGCGAATCGATCCGTCACGATCAGCCGCCGGCCGAAGTCGCGGGCCAAAGCGTCCACGTCTTCCACGAGCCCCGCCTCGTCGGTGCGGAGATACTCCGGACAACGGCCGTTCATGAGCACGAGCCCCACGCTCCACGACTCCGGCAGCTGCTCGAGCGCGATCCGCGTGGCCCGGGCGTGCACCGTCATGTAGGCGGCCCCGCCGATCACGCCGTTGGCGAGGGTGTCGGCGAGGAAGTCGGCCACCACATGCCGGGCGTGGGCCGGCCCTTCGCAGCGGCCCTCGGCCGGAAACACGTTCCGCTCGAGGCTCGCGAGCAGGCGGCCACCGGCGGGAGCGGCGCCGATGCTCTCGGCAAACCGGCCGCGGATCGGGTGCTGCGGAATGTGGATGTGCGCGTCGAGCGGCGGCGGCAGGACGATCCCCAGGCTCCGGGGCACGGCGGCGGCATCGAGGTTGAGCCGCGGGGCCACCTCGTGCCATGGCCCGGCGGCCACGATCCGGCCGCGTTCGTCACCCACCAGCACGCCGTCGGGCCAGTAGTCCACGCCGCCCGCAGGCGACGGGTTCAGCACCGGACCACGGATGGCGTGCAGGCCGGCGATCATGATCGGCGCTCCGCTCGCTGCGGCGGTGTCGCGGGCCGCACGAGTTCACCCAGCGCCGGCCCGACGGCGTGGCCGTCCTGCCACACCGTGCGGCCGCGGAGGATCGTCCGCCGCACGCGGCCGCGGAGCGTGCGGCCGACATAGGGGGAGAGCTTGTGGCGATCCTGGAGATCCGTGGCGGCGAGCGGGGCCGCGTGCGCGAGATCGACGACCGCGAGATCGGCCACTGAGCCCGGCGCCACGCGGCCCCGGTCGCCGAGCCGGAACCGCTCGACGGCCCCACGCGACGTGAGGCGGACGACGTCGGCGAGCGGGAGGCCGCGGCGGGCATGGCCCTCCTCGAGCATCAGGCCGAGCGTGGCCTGCACGCCCGCGATGCCCCCCCAGACGTCGAAGAAGTTTGCCGACTGCTTCAGCGACGCCGGGGCTGGCGAGTGATCGGAGGCGACGAACGCGACGTCGCCGTCGAGCACGTGCCGCCAGAGTTCCGCCGGCACGGCCGCCGGCCGCAGCGGCGGCGCGCACTTCGCGGCGGCTCCGATCCGCTCCACGTCGTCGTCGGTGAGCACGAGGTAGTGAGGGCAGGTCTCGCAGGTCACGTCCACGCCCCGGGCCCGGGCCTCGACGACGGCAGCCACGCCCGCGCCGCTCGACACGTGGACGATGTGCAGCGGGCAGCCGGCGTCGGCGGCCAGCGTGATCGCCCGGCGGATCGCCTCGACCTCAGCCACGATGGGCCGCGACACGAGGTAGTCGCGGATGCCGGTGCGGCCCGCGGCCACGGCCTCCCGGGCGAGCGCGGCGGTGAGCGCGTCGTTCTCGGCGTGCACGAGCACGGGCAGGCCCAGTTCGCCCGCCACCTTCATCCCCTGCCAGAGCGTGGCGTCGTCGGCCGCGTGAAAATCGCCGATGCCGCTGCCGCTCATGAAGGCCTTGAAGCCCGCGACGCCCCGGGCGGCGAGCTCGGGCAGGCGATCGACGTTGCCCGGCACGAGGCCGCCCCAGAGCGCGAAGTCGGTCCGCGCGGTGCCGCGGGCCGCGGCCAGCTTGGCGTCGAACGACGCCGCATCGAGCGTGGGGGGCGACGCGTTGAGGGGCATGTCCACGAACAGTGTGCCGCCGCCCGCCGCGAACGCGGCCGAGCCGGTCGCAAACCCTTCCCAGGCACTGCGGCCGGGGTCGTTGAAGTGGACGTGCGGATCGACGACGCCGGGGAGCAGGTGGCAGCCGGCGGCGTCGATCGTCTCCGCGGCGTCTCCGGCGAGTTCGGGAGCCACCTCCGCGATCCGGCCGGCGACGACGGCCACGTGGGCACGCCGGAGCCCATCGGCAGCGACGACCGTCCCGCCACGAATGATGAGGTCCCACGGCATCAGGTCAGATCCGGAGTTGGTCCCTGTGCACGTTGAAAACCTGCACCCACGTCCGAAGCCGGTTGTCGACCCAACGTGGCACAGGTTTTCGGCCTGTGGTGAATCCATCCGCGGGCCGTCTGCATGCTCAACTCCCGCGGTAGGTGCTGTAGCTCCACGGGGAGACCAGCAGCGGCACGTGGTATTTGCCGGCCGGGTCGTCGATGCCGAACACGACCGGCACCTCGCGGAGAAACCGACAGGCATCGGCCGAGCCCGCGGCGGCGAAGTATTCCCCCACGTGGAACGTGAGCCGATACGTGCCCGCCGTGACCGCGTCACCCGTGAGCAGCGGCTGGTCGGTCCGGCCGTCGGCGTTGGTGGTCACGCTCGCGAGGTGCCGCGGCAGTCCCTCGGCATCAAAGCGATGCAGGTCGATCCGCATCCCGACGGCCGGGCCGCCCTTCACGGTATCGAGCACGTGCGTCGAGAGCCGGGCCAAAGCGGGAGTCTCCTCGTGGCGGCAGCCATGCCGCCAGAAGTATACTGGTGTCATGGCCGAGGACGTGAGTGTTTCCCCGAACCCGAACCTGCACCCCCGCGACCGTGCTCTGCGGGCTCGCGTGCTGACGCTGTCTCCCCGCGCGCGGCTCGTGGCCATGCAGCGACTGATCGACGACGCCTGGGCAACGCTCCAGCTGAACCCCGCGGGTCTGGCGCACTACCGCCGGCGCAACTTCCGCGCCCGCTCCATCCGCCGCCCACCGGAACTCCGGTCGCATGGCACCTGACGTTCGGCTGCTCGACGTCCTTACCCGGCACGGTGTGCCCTTCGTCGTCATCGGGGGCCATGCCGTAAACTTTCACGGCGTGCTTCGCACCACGGAAGACACCGACCTCCTCTGGATCCGGTCGCCCGCAGCGGAGGCCAGCCTGCTGGCTGCCCTCCAGGAACTCGACGCCTGTTTCATCGGTGACGACATCGATGCCGCGACCGGCATCGAGCGCACCCATCCCGTGACGAACGCGTACCTCGAGGCCGAGCGGCTGATGATGCTCTGCACCAACGCCGGGTTCCTTGATCTGTTCGATTACGTGCCGGGCCTCCCGCAGACGCCCGTGGCATCCGTCTGGGAGGCGGCGATCGATCTCGATGGCGTGCGATTCGTGTCGCTCGACTGGCTCCGCCGCATGAAGCAGGCCGCCGGTCGCCCCAAGGATCTCCTCGATCTGGAAAACCTCCCCGACGCCCCCTGACGCGTCAGCGATCGCTGACCGCGTCGAAGAGCCGCAGGCGGCCGATCTTCTCGATCTCGGCGAGGGCCGTGGCCCGCTCCTCCTCGACCGTGTGCGCGAGCCGCAGCGGAAACGCCGCCAGGATCGCCTCCTTGCGGTTCTCCCGCGCGCAGATCACGAACGGGAAGCCGAAGCGATCGTGATACGCGCGATTGAACCGCTCGAACGCGGCGACCTCGGCGGCGGTGAGCGCGTCGAGGCCTGCCGCCGCCTGCTCGTTCGTCGAGGCGGCCGTGAGCCTCCCCGCGCGGGCCAGTCGGCCGACAAGGTCGGGATGGGCGCGGATCAGGGCGCGCTGCTCGTCGGGGGTCGCCGCCGCCACGGCGGCCACCAGCGCCGCGTGAACTGCCTCCCGCGAGGCGAACGGCCGGCATGCAAAGGCCCGCTCCGCCACCCACGGCGAGTGCTCGTAGAGCGGCCCGCAGACCTCGAGGAACCGCGGCAGGTCGCAGGCGTTGAGTTCGGCGAGCGGGCAGGGCATGGCGACGGCTCCGGGGTCAGCCGCCCGGCGGCAGGTCGGCGACGACCGCCGCGAGCAGCCGCGTGGCCGCCGCGATGTCGTCGATCCGGCTGAACTCGGCCGGGTTGTGGCTGATGCCGTCGCGGCTGGCCACGAAGAGCATCACGGTGGGCACGAGCGGGGCGAGGATCGCCGCATCGTGCAGCGCGCCGCTCACCGCCTCGGGCAATGGCGAAAGCCCGAGGCCTCCCGCCGCGGCCCGCACCCGGTCGGCCATCCGCTCATCCAACCGCACGGCCGGCAGCGTCTCGGTCCTCACGACATGGTGCTCCAGACCGCGACGGAGGGCGGCCGCCGCCACGAGCGCCCTGAGCCGCTCGTCGCCGAGTTCGAGAGAATGGTCGTCGGGGGCCCGCAGGTCCACTGTGAACTCCGCCCGCGACGGGATCACGTTGACGGCGTTGGGTTCGACCGCGATCCGCCCCACCGTGGCCACGGCGTGGTCGCCGAGCAGGTCAGGCAGGCACTCGACTGCCGCGATCACCTCGGCCGCGCCGGCGAGGGCGTCGTGCCGGTCGTTCATGCCGGTCGAGCCGGCATGGTTGGCCACGCCACGGAGCGAAACGGCGTACTGCCGCCGGCCGGCAATCGCGGTGACGAGCGCCACGCGGCGGTCGTGCTTCCACATCGCCAGCCCCTGCTCGATGTGCACCTCGACGAGCCCCGCGTAGTCGACCGGCCGCAGCCGCTCCGCCGCGAGCCGCTCGGCCGCCGCGCCGTGATCGGCCCCGGCCTCCCAGTAGGTCTTGCCGTCGCGATTCCTCAGAGCCGCGAGCGCCGCCGCATCGAGTGTGCCCGCCCAGCCGCGGCTGCCGAGCATGCCGAGGCCGAAGGTCGCGCCCTCCTCCTCGGCGAACACGATCGCCTCGAGGGGCAGATCGTGCCGGCCGTCGTCGTGGGCCGCCCGCAGCACCTCGAGCGCCGCCACCACGCCAACCACGCCGTCGAAGTCGCCGCCGCCCGGCACGCTGTCGAGGTGCGAGCCCGAGAGCCAGGCCCGTTGCGACCACTCCACGCCCCGCGGCCGCACGTGCAGGTTGCCGGCGGCATCGACCCGCCAGTGGCAGCCGGCCCGCTCGGCCTCGGCGACGACGTAATCGCGGGCCTGCCGCCAGGCCGGCGAGAACGTGGGCCGGTCGGAGCCGCCGCCGGGCGTGGGCGTGAATCGGCCGATCGTCTCGATGTCGGCCGCGATGCGGTCGGCGCGGATGGGCATGAGGAAGCCTACTTTCCGAACTCCCGCCGCCACTCGTGGCCGGTCTGCTCCATGGCGCTCTCGGCGCCGGTCCGCCGCAGCCGGTGGAGCATGGGCATGCCGAGCGCCCACTCCTGCATCCAGTCGCGGGCGAACTCCCCCCGCTCGGTCTCGCGGAAGATCTCGCGGATCGCCTCCTCGTTGATCACGCGAGGCCCGCGGGTGCGGATCGCGAACTCGGCCGTGCGGCTGCACCGGCGGCTGATGTATTCCTCGATGCCCACCTCGTCCATCACGTCGATCACGCTCCGCAGCGAGCGGATCGCCTTGGCGTAGGCGAAGCTCGGCGGGTAGCCGTTGTCCACCATGGTCTGGAAGCACATCTTCATGAGGTGGATTGCACCGCCGTAGAGGATCTGCTCCTCGAAGTTGTCGCCTTCGGTCTCGTGCTGGAACGACATCTCGACGACGCCGGCCCGCGTGCTGCCCACCGCCTTGGCCACCGCCAGGGCGATCGCGAGCGCGGTTCCGGTGGCGTCGTGGTCCACCGCCACGCAGCCGTAGATCCCCTCCCCGGCGAGATACTTCTGCCGCACGAAGTGGCCCGGAGCATTGGGCACGAAGAGCACGGTGTTGACGTCCTTGGGCGGCGTGATCGCGCCGTAGAGCACGTTGAACCCGTGGCAGAAACAGACCGTCTTGCCGGCCGTGAGGTTGGGGGCGATCTCGGCCTTCCAGATCGGCGGCTGGGCCGGGTCGGCCAGCTCGATGAGCAGCACGTCGGCGAGCTTCGTGGCCTCGCCGATGGAGCAGGCCTTGAACCCGTCGGCCTCGGCCTGTGCGCGGCTGGGCGACTCGCTCGCGGGCCGCGTGCCCACGATCACGTTCACGCCGCTGTCGCGGGCATTGGCGGCCTGGGCCTTGCCCTGGATGCCGTAGCCGATCACGGCCACGGTCTTGCCCTCCAGCGGCGCCAGGCTCACGTCGGCGTCGCGGTAGATCTTTTCGTTCATCGTGTTCCTCGAGGTGTCTTCAGGAAGCGTAACCGCGTCAGCGGTACGATCGCGTGTCCCGGCGGGCGTGGTCCCCATCGTTGACGCGATCGGGCTTCCTGCTTCGGTTCATACCGGGATCTCCCGATTGACGTTCTTGTAGTAGAGATACTTCGACGCCACGGGCCCGGTTGCATAAAAGGATTGCGGCACGAAGGGCCCCATCCAGATGAAGTCGTCCTGCTCGACCTCCATCCAGGTGTCGTCGAGGTAGTAAAGGCCCTTGCCCTGGAGAAACCAGAGGCCATGCTCCATCACGTGGGTCTCCACGTACGGCAGGCTGTGCCCCGTCTCGAAGGTGAAGATGTTCATGGCCAAGTCGTAGGGCAGCTCGTCGGGGATCAGCGTCTGCAGCCGGGCCCCCTGGTCGCCCAGGTAGACCTCGCCGGGCACCTTCGCGGCGTCGCCCACCAGGAGCCCGGGCGGGGTCACGCCGGCGAGCGGCTCGTAGGCCTTCTTGACGACGATCAGGCGGCTGTCGGCGGTGGCGTTGACCGCGTAGTCCGATGTCGGTGGCACCAGGCCGTAGCCGCCGGGGCCGAGCGGGTGCCTGCGGCCGTCGACCGTGAGGTCGACGCCGCCCGTCACCACGAAGAGAAAGGTCTCGACGCGGCCATCGGCCTTCGCGCCGCCCGCCTGCCCCTGCTTCGGATCGAGGAGGAGCTCCACGAACGCCGCCCCGAGCGCCGGCGACGCGAGCACGCGGGCCTCGACGCCGGGCCAGCCAGGCAGCCGCGAACAGGGATAGCCCTCGAGCGGAAACAGGGCGTATCGCGGCCGCACCCGGGCGCGGCTGTGAAGAAGTTGATTCTGTGCCCGCATGCAACAACCTCGGCCGGTGTGACCAGATCAAGCGTGGTCGCGGAGTATAGATCGCACGGCTCGAGACCGGGAACGCCCGTGCCCCCAGGGGCCTGACGTGGCCGCAGGTTTTCAACCTGCGGAGCGTCCAGGTCCGGGGTCGTTCCTGTG
>JBBAVS010000063.1:14370-22931 GCA_040397585.1 Pirellulales bacterium | reverse complement strand
GATTGCCCCGCCCGCAGGCCGCATCCCCATCGCTTACGCGATTGGGCTTCCTGACAGCGGGGCGGCGCATGAGCTGGAGGATCCGCAGGTTGAAAACCTGCGGCCACTTCAGGCAGCTGCGGCCACTTCAGAAACCTGCGGCCACTTCAGGCAGCTGCGGCCACTTCAGAAACCTGCGGCCACTTCAGGCAGGTGACACGCTTCTGGTCCGGGACGTCACTTCGCCGCGGCGGGCACGAGCTTGAACACGCCCTGGCCGGTGGCCGACGACGTGCAGACGTAGAGTTCGCCGTCGGCATCCTCCCCGAACCCGAAGATCGGCAGGCCGTTCCACGGGATCGCCGCGTTGGCCGTGGCCCGGCCCGCGTCATCGACCGACAGGGCCCACATCCGGCCGGTGACATGATCGCCGTAGACATACCGCCCCACGAGGCTCGGGATCGCCGTGCCCCGATAGACGCGGCCGCCGGTGACCGACCTGCCGAGCTGGTGGTCGTATTCCCACACGGGATCCACCACCGGCCCGGCCGCGGGCTGCGAGCCGAACGGCTTCGTGCCTTCCATGGAGTTCCAGCCGTAGTTGCCCCCCTTCACGATCAGGTCGATCTCCTCCCAGGCGTCCTGGCCGACGTCGGCCGCCCAGAGCCGTCCGGTGGGCGGATCGAAGGCGATCTGCCAGGGGTTCCGCAACCCGGAGGCGTAGATCTCGCCGCGGGCCCCCGCGCGATCCACGAACGGGTTGTCGGACGGGATGGCATAGCCGCGGCCCGGGTCGCGGCGATCGACGTCGATCCGCAGGATCTTGCCGAACAGCACATCGAGCCGCTGGCCGTGGCCGAAGGGATCGTTGCGGCTGCCACCGTCGCCGAGGCCCACGTAGAGCAGGCCGTCGGGCCCGAAGGCGATCGAGCCGCCGTTGTGATTCCAGAAGGGCTGCTCGACGGCCAGCACGACCTCGGCAGTGGCCGGATCGGCCCGGTCGGAATCGTCCTGCGAAACCCGAAACCGCGTCACGTGCTGCATCCGCTTCGAGCCCGCCGCAGCGTCGTCCCGCACGCTCATGCAGACGAAGAACTCGCCGTTCTCCTTGAACCGCGGATGGAAGGCGAGGCCGAGCAGGCCCTCCTCGTTCCACTTCGTCCACGGCGCCGTGCCGGCGCGGAGATCGAGGAACAGCTTCGCCTCAGGCGCCCCCGGGCGGATCACGTGGATCATGCCGCTCTGATCGGGCACGAACAGCCGCCCCGTGCCGTCTCGGGCGGCGGTCACGAGCAGCGGCCGCAGCGGCTGGGCCGCCTTGCCGTCGTCGGGTTCGGCTCGCCAGCCCTCCCAGGTCAGCTCGGGGAAGGCCGGCACGGCCTCCACGGCGAGCACCTCATCGTCGGTCCATGCCGTCGGCGTGCCCGGCGTCAGCTCGCGGATCTTGATCGAGCGAAACGCCACCTCGTCACCGTGATCCTGGAGGCAGAGGTGGCCCTTCTCGGCCTTGCCGAACCCGGGAAACGCTGCGAACTTGCTCTTTGCCACCCGCTCGTTCCAGTCCTTCGATCCGATGGCAAAGCGGTAGTAGGGCACGCCATTGAGGCAGACCTCGCTGTTCCCCGGCGCGACGCGGACCGAGAGGTGATTCCAGGTGCCGGCCGGGCGGCTGGCATCGACGATCTCGGGGGCCTCGAGGCCGGCCGCCCGCTCCATCTCCCGCGCCCACGTCGCGTTGAGCGGCCGATAGAGCTGATAGAGCCAGCCCGCCCGCTGCGGGTCCTGGCCGGCCGCGTTGTCGAGGATCTGCACCTCGGGACCGGACTGCCACGGATGCTCCGCATCCTCGGTCACATGGAACATCAGGCCGCTGTTGCCACCGGGGCTGATCTTGTACTCGAGCTGGAGCTCGAAACTCCCGAACTCGGCGGCGGTCACGAGGTCGCCCGCGGTGGCACCGCGCCGGACGAGCGCCCCATCCTCGACGACCCAGCCTTCGGCCACGCCCGGGCGGCGATAGCCGCGGAAGCCCGCGGTCGAACGGCCGTCGAACAGCAGCCTCCAGCCGCTCCGCCGCTCGGCCTCGGAGAGCGTGTTGGGGAGCGTGTCGGCGACGGCCGTGACGGCCCACGAAGCCGCCAAAGCAGCCGCGAGGATCGCCTGCCGGGTGATCGTGGCCGTCAGCATCTCGGGATCATCTCCTGGAGAGGAAGTAGTGGAAGGAATCGGCGAGCGCCAGCCAACTCGCCTCGATCACGTTCTCGCTCACGCCCACGGTGCCCCAGACACTCTCGCCGTCGGTGCTCTCGATCGAGACCCGCACCTTTGCCGCCGTCCCCTCCTGGGCATTGATCACCCGCACCTTGTAATCGAGGAGGTGCATCCGATCGAGCGCCGGGTAGACCGCCGCCAGCGCCTTGCGGAGGGCGGCGTCGAGGGCGTTGACGGGGCCGTCCCCCTCGGCCACCTCGTGCCGCACCTCGCCGGCCACGCTGAGCTTCACCGTGGCCTCGGTGCGGACCTCGTCCGACCCCGCGACACGGCTCTCGACGGCCACGTTGTACGCCCGCTTCTCGAAGGCCGGCCGGAACGTGCCGGCACAGCGATCGACCAGGAGGTCGAACGACGCGCCGGCGGCCTCGAACTGCCAGCCCTCGTTCTCCAGACGGCAGACCTCGGCCAGGACCGTGTCGAGCAGCCTGCGGTCGCTCTTGACGTCGGGCCGCGTCACCAGCGCCGCGATGTTGGAGCGGCCGGAGAGCTCGCTCACGAGGATTCGCCGTGAGTTGCCCACCGCCTCAGGGGCGATGTGCTCGTAGGACTCGGTCGCCTTGGCGATCGCGTGGACGTGCATGCCCCCCTTGTGCGCGAAGGCGCTCGTGCCCACGAACGGCTGCCCTGGGCGGTAGGTCATATTGGCCGTCTCGTAGACGAACCGCGAGAGCTCGGTGAGGTGGGCCGTGCCGCTGCCGCCGAGGACGTCGTGCCCCGGCAGCTTGAGGGCGAGGTTGGCCACCACCGAGATCAGGTCGGCGTTGCCGCACCGCTCGCCGAGGCCGTTGATGGTGCCCTGCACCTGCACCGCCCCGGCCTGCACCGCCGCCAGCGAGTTGGCCACGGCAAGGTCGCAGTCGTTGTGGCAGTGGATCGCCAGCGGCGTGGGCACTCCTGCCGCTGCGAGGGCCGCCGCCGCCTCGCGGACCAGCCGCGCGACCTCGTCGGGCAGGGTGCCGCCGTTGGTGTCGCAGAGCACGATCCGCGTGGCGCCGGCCCGGGCTGCGGCAAGAATCGTCTCGGCCGCGTAGGCGGCGTCGAGCTTCCAGCCGTCGAAGAAGTGCTCGGCGTCGTAGAACACCTCGCGGCCCGACGACGTCAGATACGCCACGGTGTCGGCGATCATCGCGAGGTTCTCCTCGCGGCTCACGCCGAGCACCTCGGCCACATGGAAGGCCGAGGTCTTGCCGACGATGGTGACGACGGGCGTGCCGGCGTCGAGCAGCGCCTTCATCCCCGGATCCTCGCTGGCGGTCATGCCGCGGCGCCGGGTCATTCCGAAGGCACAGATCCGCGACCGCCCGAGGTTCAGGCCGCGGACCCGTTCGAAATACTGCGCGTCCTTGGGGTTGGAGAGCGGATATCCCCCTTCGATGAAATCGACGCCCGCCTCGCCGAGCCGCCGGGTGATGGCAAGCTTGTCCTCGAGCGAGAAGTTGACGCCCTCGCCCTGCGAGCCGTCGCGAAGGGTCGTATCGTAGATTTCGATCGTGCGCACGGGGCAACCGGGTCGTGGGGATGCGGCCGCTGCCCGCGGCCGAGGACCCGTAGCGTAGTCTGCCGCCGGGTGGGCCGGAACGGGAGCGTGTTCGCGCCGGCCGTGACCGCGAGAAGGGCCCGGACGTACACTCGTCGCCGCCCGCTTCACCCTGCCTCGCCCTCCATGCCATCCATGCTCCCCATGCACGGCCTCCTCGCTCGCCTGGGCATGGCGACGCTCCTGACGGCCGAGGCGGTCGTCGCCGTCGCCGTGCCGGGCATCGACCCCGCGGCGGCACCGGCCCCGCCCACGGTCGCCCCGGCGTCCGCCGAGCCGCGGCAGGCCGCCGCGACGTTCGGCCTCCCCGACGGCTTCGTGGTCGAACTGTTCGCGGCGGAACCCGACGTCGCCAACCCCGTGGCCTTCTCGGTGGACGAGCAGGGCAACGTGTTCGTGTGCGAGACCTTCCGCCAGAACCGGGGCGTCACCGACAACAGGGGCCACGACCGCACCTGGGTCGAGGCCGACCTGGCCGCCCGCACGGTCGCCGATCGGATCGCCTACCACAACCGGCTGCTGGCCGCGGCTGCGGCCGAGTACGAACGCTACGACGATCGGGTCCGCCGCCTGACCGACACCGATGGCGACGGCCGGGCAGACCACGCCGCCGTGTTCGCCGACGGCTTCAATCGGCTCCAGGACGGCAGCGCCGCCGGCATCCTCGCCCGCCGTGGCGACGTCTGGCTCACCTGCATCCCGAGCCTCTACCGGCTTCGCGATCTCGACGGCGACGGCCGCAGCGACCGCTCGCCGGAGGAGCGGCAGACGCTCTCCACCGGCTACGGCGTCCGGGTCGCCTATCGCGGCCACGACCTCCATGGCCTCACACTCGGCCCGGACGGACGGCTGTACTTCTCCATCGGTGACCGCGGCTTCCACGTGGAGCACGAGGGCACGGTCGATGCCGAACCGGGCCGAGGGGCCGTGTTTCGCTGCGAGCCCGACGGCCGCAACCTCGAGGTGATCGCGATCGGGCTCCGCAATCCGCAGGAACTGGCCTTCGACGATCTCGGCAACCTGTTCACCGTGGACAACAACTCCGACGCCGGCGACAAGGCCCGCCTCGTGCACCTGCCCTTCGGTGCCGACAGCGGCTGGCGGATGGAGTATCAATACCTCGACGATCGCGGCCCCTGGCACCGCGAGAAGATCTGGCACACCGAGTGCGACGGCCAGCCGGCCTGCTCCCTGCCGCCAGTCGCGCACGTGAGCTCGGGGCCGTCGGGCTTCGCGGCCTGCCCCGGCACCGGCCTCACGCCGCACTTCGCCGGTCGGTTTCTGCTGGCGGATTTTCGCGGCAGCGCGGCAACCAGTGCCGTGCGGAGCTTCCGCGTGCAGCCGCGGGGCGGATCATTCGCCATCGCCGACGACGAGGAGACGATTCGCGGCGTGCTGGCCACCGACGTCGAGGTCGGCCCGGATGGGGCGATCTGGGTGAGCGACTGGGTCCAGAGCTGGGACGGCGAGGGCAAGGGCCGGCTCTGGCGGTTTCTGCCCCGCGACCGCTCGGCGGAGGATGCGCGGCTTGCCGCCGAGGTGCGGGAGCTGCTCGCCGGCGACTGGCGGACGAACGACGACGCACGGTTGGTCGGACTGATCGGCCATCCCGATCGCCGCATCCGCCTGGAGGCCCAGTGGGAACTCGTCCGCCGGGCCGCGACCGCACGGCTGGCCGAGGTGCTCGCCGCTCCCGCCGCCGCACCGTCGGCGCGGATCCATGCCGCCCAGGGGCTCGCCCAACGGCTGCGCACCGGGGACCGCGCTGCCGCGCGACCGCTGCTCACCGCCGCGGCGGGGTCGAATCCTGACCTGCGGATGGTGTCTGCGCGGGGCCTCGGCGACGGGCCGCCCGACACCGACCGCCGCGAGGTCCGCGGCGTGCTCGGACGGCTGCTCGCCGACGAGGATTCGCACGTCGTCGTGGCCGCCGCCACGAGTCTCGGCCGCCTCGGCCGCCGCGACGACGACGATCCGGCCGTCGCCGCCGCGGTGCGAGCGCTCGCCCGCTCGCCCGCCGTTGACGACCGCACGGTGCGGCATGCGGCCGCGGTGGCGATCGCGGGCATGGCCCCGCCGGACCTGCTCGAATCGCTGCTCGACGACCCGGCCCCGGAGGTCAGGCTGCTCACCTGCGTGGCCCTCCGCCGGCTCCGCGACGAGCGGCTCGCGCGGCTGCTCGACGACGAGTCCGACGCCGTCGCCATCGAGGCGGCCCGGGCGATCCACGATCTGCCCCTCGACCATCTGCTGCCGGCACTCGCGGCGCGGGGGCCGAGCGGCCCCGCCGACGAGGCGTTCATCCGCCGGGCCGTGTCGGCGGCGGAGCAGGTGGGCACGGCCGACGCCGCGCGGGCGCTGGTGGCCGTCGTCGCCCGCGGCGACGCTCCGGCCGAGGCCCGGGCGGAGGCGATCGACGCGTTCCGGGTGTGGGCCGATCCGCTGCGGGTCAACCGCGTGAACGGCGTCTGGCTCCCGCACACCGACCGCCGCGATGCCGCCGTGGCCCGCGACGCGCTCGCCGCGGCGCTCGGCGACCTGATGCGGTCGGATGCCGCGCGTCTCGACGAGTCGCAGCGATCGGCGCTGCTCGCGGCCGCCAGTGCCCTCGGCGTGGCCGACGTGCCGCCGCTGCTGAGGCAATGGTGCACCGACGCCAGGATGTCACCCGCCTCCCGCAGCCGGGCACTCGACGCCCTGAGCGAGTCGGGGGATGCGGAGGCCGCGGGGCTCGCCGACCGTCTCCTGACCGACCGGGAGCCGCTCGTCCGCATGGCCGCGCGGCGGGTGCGGGCCGCCCGCGCACCGACCGCAGCGCTCGTTGCCGACCTGGTGGCGGCATGCGGGGGTCCCGATCTCGCCGAGCGACAGCAGGCCGTGGGGCTGCTTGCGGCGATCTCCGAGCCCGCCGCCACCGAGGCCGTCGCCACCCTGGCAGCAGGCCTCCGCGCCGGCACGCTCGACCCCTGCATCGCGCTCGAGGTCAAGGAGGCGGCCCGGCTCCGACTCGGCACCGACCCCGACGCGGGTGATCCCGCCGATCCCCTCTCGGCCTGGAGCGACGTGCTCGCCGGCGGCGCTGCCGCCCGCGGCCGACATCTGTTCTTCACGAAGGAGGAGGTGTCGTGCGTCCGCTGCCATCAGGCGGAAGGGAAGGGGGGCGACGTCGGCCCCAGGCTCGACGGCATCGCCAAGACCCGTGACCAGCGGCACCTGCTCGAGGCGATCGTGCACCCCAACGCCCACGTGACCGACGGCTACGCCACGGTCGTGGTCGTGACCGACGAGGGCACGACGGTCTCAGGCGTGGTCGCCGAGGAGACGGCCGACCTGCTGACGCTCAAACTCGCCGACGGCCGCGTGGAGAAGATCCCCACCGCGACGATCGAGGAGCGGGCCAGCGGCCCCAGTTCGATGCCGGCCGATCTCGCGGGCAAGCTCAGCCGCCGCGAACTCCGCGACCTGCAGGCGTGGCTTCAGGGCTTGCGGTAGCGGGCCAGACCCGCCAGCGCCGCCAGCGCCGTGGCCACCAGGGCCGCCACCGACGGCTCCGGGACGATGGTCACGATCTGCGAGCGGTAGAAGGAGAGATCCGCGGCGTAGGTGCTGTTGCCATAGATCGCATTCGCCCCCGGATCGCGCTGCCCCGAGAAGCCGTCCACGGTGAGGATCATGCCCGACAGTTCCCAGGCGGAGCCGTTCTTGTGAAACACGGGACCGCCGGAATCGCCGTAGGCCGCCTGGGCCTCGTTCGACGGCGATCCCGCGAACGTGAACGTGGTGCCGAGCATGTTCACGTCACCGAAGCCGTCGTTGATCCACAGTCCCGACTCGGCCACGGTGTTGGTGCCCCAGCGCATCGACCGCGTGCCGAGCGTCGCGTAGCCCGCGTAGTTTCCGCCCGATGTCACCGGGGTCCAGGTCCAGGGATCGGTCGTTTCGTTCACGCTCCACTGCTCGAAGTCGCCCCGGTCGCGGCCCGAGCCGATCATCGTCACGGCGGCCCCGGGCGCGGCCGAACCCGATGCGATCGTGAGGCCGGCGAGTCCCGGCGGCGTGGCCGTGAGCTGGAACATGAACAGGTCGGTGGTGGCCGACTTCCCCGCCGCGCCATTGTTGGTGAGCGTGGTGCCAGACCCGGCGAGCATGGCGTAGGTGCCGCCGTTGAGCACGATGCTGCCGCCCCCGACATGGAGGGCGGTGAGCACCCAGCGATTGCCGAGATAGACCCCGGTGCCGACACCGAGCACGCCGATGTTGGCCCAGCCGGGATCGTCGGCCGGGGCGGAGGTGTTGCCCAGTCCGGTGAGCGTGTCGATCACGACGGCCCGCGCCTCACCGACGAGCGCAGCCGCCGACACGACGACGGCCAGGGCCCCCTGGAACATCGGTGACGGGCGACGGATCGTCGCACGAACCGAGCCTTCGACCGTCTGCATGGCACGCGCCCCCAGGGGGTGGGAAATCGATCCTCGACCTCCATCATTCACCGCCCCAGGTTGCCTGCAAAGGTCTCGGTAGGAGAAAGGGACGAATCGGGCACGGGGAGGGACGAATCGGGCGGCGGTTGCCCCCGGTTCCCGGACGTGGGTGCAGGTATCCGGAAGTGGGTGCAGGTTTTCAACCTGCACAGAAAGTGGGTGCAGGTTTTCAACCTGCACAAGTACCACGCCGGACCTGGCCTCACCGCAGGTTGCAAACCTGCGGCCACTCTGGCGGAAGTGGGTGCAGGTTTTCAACCTGCACAGAAAGTGGGTGCAGGTTTTCAACC
>JBBAVS010000063.1:0-14270 GCA_040397585.1 Pirellulales bacterium | reverse complement strand
AGTACCACGCCGGACCTGGCCTCACCGCAGGTTGCAAACCTGCGGCCACTCTGGCAAACCTGCGGCCACTCTGGCAAACCTGCGGCCACTCTGGCAAAACCTGCGGCCCTTCAGGAAGAAACCGCGGGCAGGCTCACGCCTGCGGTGCACCGCGGAGCGAGGCCCGGGCCGCCTGGAGCGCCGCGTTGCCGATGGTGCCTGCCGCGTCGGCACTGAACTCGGGCCGCAGTCGCTCGAGGAAAAACATCTCCACCGCGCCCTTGCCCTTCACCTCGATCAGGCCCCGAGAGCTGCACTCGCACCATGGCGCCACGAGCGCCTGCGTGGCGGCCGACACGTTGATCCGGCCCGGCTCCCCCTTGCTCTCCATCCGGCTGGCGGTGTTGACCGTGTCGCCCCAGAGGTCGTAGAGGAACCGCTGCTCGCCGATCACCCCGGCCACGAGCGGGCCGGTGTGAAGCCCGATCCTGATGGGAAACACGGGCAGCCCCGCCGCCTGCTGCCCGCGGCCGATCTCCGCCACCGCCTCCCGCAGGCCGAGCGCGAACACCGCCGCATCAAGCGCGTGCGATCCCGTGGGCTCCGGCACGCCGGCCGCCGCCATGTAGGCGTCGCCGATCGTCTTGAGCTTTTCCATGCCGCAGGCGGCCAGCAGCTGGTCGAACCGGAGGAAGTAGCGGTCGAGGTCGGCGATCAGCTGCCGCGGCGAGAGGGTCTCGGCGGTCTTGGTGAAGCCCACGAAATCGGTGAATAGCACCGTGACGGAATCGAAATGGCGCGGCTCACTCTGCCCGGTGTCGGCGAGCTCGTCGGCGATCCGCCGCGGAAACACCTTGTAGAGCAGCTCGCGGGTCTTCCGCAGGCTCTCCTCCACCTGCCGATTGGCCTCGCCGAGTTCGCGGTGCATCTCGGCGAGCTTCGAGTTCTGCTGGAGGATGTTCTCATAGGTGGAGAGCAGCAGGTTGAGCAGCTGCCGCCGGGTGACGTCGAGCTGCAGCCGGTCGCCGCGATACTCGAGCTCGAGCGGCTCCCCGGGCCGATCCGCCGCAGGATCCTGGGCGAGCAGATGGTCGATCCGCTCGAGGAGGTGCTCCGGCTCGTAGGGCTTGGTGACGTAGGCGTCGGCACCCTCGCGGAGTCCCGCGAGGATGTCGCTGGTGGCGGCGAGCGACGTGAGCATCAGGACCGGAGTCGCGCGGAGCTCGGGATCCGACTTGACGGCGCGGCAGAGCGCGTGGCCGTCCATCTCCGGCATCTCGACGTCGGAGATCAGGATCGCCGGCCGGTGCTCGCGGACGAGGGCCAGGGCCAGGGCGCCATTGGCGCCCCAGTGCACTGCATGCCCCCGCGACTCCAGGGCCTTCTTGAGGATCATCGCCGGCAGTCGGCTGTCCTCGGCGATCACGATCGTGCGGGGTGTCGGGGCGGTCGCCATGCCGCGAGGATACCCCAGTCAGCCCGCCGCCGGGAATCGCGGTCGCCGCCGAACCGTCGCGCAGCCCGGGGCTCAGGGCCGCGGAGGCCCCGCGTTCCGCAGCACCCGCAGCACGTTGCCGCTCATGATCTTGTGGATCGCCTCCGCGGCGTATCCGCGATTGAGCAGTTCCTGCGTGATCACGGGGTAGGTCGAGACGTCGTCGAGCTGCCGCGGCATCGTGCCCACGCCGTCGAAGTCCGAACCGAGCCCCACGTGGTCGATGCCCGCGACCTTGACGATGTGGTCGATGTGATCGACGACGTCTTGCACGGATCCACGGGCGATGGGGTGCTCGGCCTCCCAGCGCCGCTTGGCGGCCCGGTAGGCAGCATCGTCGGGATGCTCCACCCGCAGCCGCCGCGACACCTGGAACATGTCGGCCCGGCGCCGGGCCGACTCCGGATGGACGAACCCCGAGTAGAAGTTGACCATCACCACCCCGCCATTGGCGGCCACCAGCTTCAGCACGTCGTCGGGCACGTTGCGCGGGTGGTCCGCGATCGCCCGGGCCGACGAGTGCGTGAACACGACGGGCGCCGCCGAGACCCGCAGGGCCGCCCGCATGGTGTCTGGCGAGACGTGCGACAGGTCCACCAGCATGCCGAGGCGGTTCATCTCCCGCACGACCTCCACGCCGAAGTCGGTCAGCCCCCCGTGCTCCGGATCGTCGGTCGCCGCGTCCGCCCACGACAGCGTGTCGGCGTGGGTCAGCGTCATGGAGCGGGCTCCCAGTTCGAACAGGCGGCGCAGATTGGCCAGCGAGTCCTCGATGCAGTGGCCCCCCTCGACGGCGATCAGCGAGGCGATCCGACCCTCCGCCCGGATGCGGTCCACGTCGGCGGCGTCGAGGGCGACCGCGAAGGTCTCGGGATACCGGCTCACCAGCTCGCGGACGAGCTCGATCTGCTCGATGGTGGTCTGGAGGGCCAGCCCCTGCCTGCCCATCTCCACGGGCACGTAGACCGACCAGAACTGCGCGTCCACGTTGCCCTGCCTGAGCCGGGGAATGTCAGTGCTGAAGCCGGCCACGCCGGCCGCCAGATCGACGGCCTCGAGCCGACCGGCGCCGGTGCTCCGCACCTTCCAGGGGAGGTCGTTGTGGCCGTCGAACACGAACGATTGGGCGTGGATCCGCCGCGCCTCGTCGCCGACGACCACGAGCGGCCGCTCATCCGCGACGGCCAGGCGACCGAGGAGCGTTACCCAGGCGACGACGAAACCCCCGGCCGC
Source organism: Pirellulales bacterium (assembly GCA_040397585.1). GTDB lineage: Bacteria > Planctomycetota > Planctomycetia > Pirellulales > UBA1268 > QWPN01. The sequence continues at coordinate 11,563 of JBBAVS010000063.1, read as the reverse complement.
CACCCCGCGGTTGGTCGACGACGTCGTCATCGCTCGCCTCCGCTGACCACGGGGCACGTGGCCATCACATCGAGCAGGGCGCGGTCGAGGTAGGCGTTCCCGTCCTTGAAAAAGGCCGACTGGCTGTTCGGCATCGTCTCCCAGCCGCACTTCCAGCCGACGAACAGCCCCTGCCGCTCGGCCGGCAACCCCGCCAGCCAGTCCACGACCACCGGCGCCAGCGCCTCGTTGATCGACTTCTCCCAGGCCGGAAACCGAGCACTGAGCAGGTTCGGGTGCGGGGCGTCGAGCTTTCGGGCGAGCAAGGCCGCGTTGGTGCGGAGAATGTCGTCGTGGAACCGATGTCCCGGCTGATGAGCGGGCAGGTTCGTCGTCACGACGAGCGGGTTGTCGGGGAACTTTTCGCGGAGGTTCTTCACGCACAGCTCAAGGCCCCGCGCGGCGGCCTTGATGCCCGTCTCGGGAGTCACGAACATGTTGTTGCTGCCGATCATCAGCACGATGGACCTCGGTTGCAGGCCGTAGGTCGGGAAAACTCCGCGCCCACGTATCGCCCCATTGGATGGTGATGCTGTCACCGACCAGCAGCACGTCGACCGGGTCCTTCGTCTCCTGCCCGGTCTTCCCGTGGGCCTCGTGGATCCCCAGCCGGAGTTCACGCCCACCTGGGCATCGTAACCACTTGGCATGCACCACGCACGGGCCGGCCGACGGGATGCGAGGCCGAACCGATGCCGCGTTCCAGCAGCACCGCCACGTCTTGCGTGAGATCCCGCAGGTTGAAAACCTGCGGCCACGTCAGACACCTGCGGCCACGTCAGACACCGGGGGGCAGCCCCGTGCCACGCGAACGAACGCGTCAGGACGGATCGACGTGGCCGGCCGTCACGATGATCGCCGAGCCGATGAAGATGAAGATGCCACCCACCACCACCGGCCACGGAATCGGCTGCCGGTAGAGAGCCCAGGCGAACACGGCGACGAACAGCGGGTAGGAGATCTCGAGCACCGCGGCCCGCGATGCCCCGAGCACCTGGATCGACGAGAAGATCGCCAGGCAGGCCAGCACGACCACCGCCATGGTGGCCAGCACGAGCGGCAGGCCCACCCCCGGCCACGAGAGCCGCAGCAGCGACGCGGGGGACTCCCCCTGGGCCAGCAGCACCCCACCGGCCACCGCCACACCTGCGATCGAATGCAGGAAGTAGAGCCGGTAGATCGACATGCCCGCGAGCAGACGCTCGTCGAGCACGTACAACAGCCCCCAGAGGACCGCGGCGGCGACGGCGAGCAGATATCCGTGGATCGGCATGGGTGGGCTCCTCACTCGCGGTCGTCGTCTTCCTCGAACTCTTCGTCGTCCACGGCGAAGGCGTCGTCCGAATCGTCGCCGTCTTCGGCCTCGTCGGAGTCGTCGCCGCCGTCAAAGCCGTCGTCGTCCTCGTCCTCCTCGGCCTGCTCGTCGTCGGCGTCGATCACGGTCGGCGTTGCCGCGGCGTGCGGCTGGATTTTCAACTTCCGCGGCGCCGGGTCGGGGGGCAGGGGAGCGGTGCCGTTGCGGGCGGCCCACTCCTCCAGCGTGATCAGCACCTCGCGGGCCTGTGAGCCGGCATACTGGCCGACCACGCCATCCTCGGCCATGAAGTCGATGAGGCGGGCCCCGCGGCCGTAGCCCACGCCGAGCGCCCGCTGGAGCAGCGACACGCTTCCGCGACCCTCGCGAATCACCACCTCCACCGCCGCATCGTAGAGCTCGTCCTTGTCCTTCGGGCTCGCCCCGCCCGCCTTGCCGGCATCCTCCGCACCGGCCGGCTTGAGGTTCACCAGCTCCGCGGCGTACTGCGGCTCGGTCGTACCGATGGTCGCCATCACGCGGCCGATCTCGTCGTCGCTGAGGTACGTGCCCTGGCCGCGGAGGATCTGGCTCGTGCCCGGCGAGAGGAAGAGCATGTCGCCGTTGCCGAGGAGCCGCTCGGCCCCCATCTCGTCGAGCACCACGCGGCTGTCGGTGCGGCTCGCCACCTGAAAGGCGATCCGCGCGGGCAGGTTGCTCTTGATCAGGCCGGTGATCACGTCCACGGTCGGCTTCTGCGTGGCGAGGATCAGGTGGATGCCCACCGCCCGGCTCTTCTGGGCGAGGCGGATGATGTGGGCCTCGATCTCCTTGCCCGCCGTCATCATCATGTCGGCGATCTCGTCGGCGATCATCACGATGAAGGGCATCGTGGTGGGAATCGCGGCGGCCTCCTCGTCGGTTTCGGGCTTCATCCGCTTGATCAGCTCGTCGCGGCCGAGGGCGTTGTATTGCGTGAGGTGGCGGACGCCCACCTTGGCGAGCAAGGCATACCGCTCCTCCATCTTGTCCACCGCCCAGGCGAGGATCGCCTCCGCCTTCTTCATGTCGGTGACCACCGGATGCATGAGGTGCGGCAGCGACTTGTAGGGCGTGAGCTCGACCATCTTCGGGTCGATCATCAGCATCCGCACCTCGTCGGGCCGGCGGGTCATCAGCATCGAGACGATGATCGAGTTGAGGCACACCGACTTGCCCGTGCCCGTGCGGCCGGCGATCAGGAGGTGGGGCATGCTGGCCATGTCCACCACCATCGGGTTGCCCGCCACGTCCTTGCCGAGAAAGATCGGGATCTTCATCGTGCGGGCCTTGGCCTGCGTCTCCTCGATCACTTCGCGGAGCCGGACCATCTGCCGGGTCGTGTTGGGCACCTCGATGCCCACCGAGTTCTTGCCCGGGATCGGCGCCACGATGCGGACGCTCGGCACGCGGAGCGCGATCGCCAGGTCGTCGGCGAGGTTGGTGATCTTCGAGAGCCGCAGGCCCGCCTCGAGCTCGATCTCGTACTGCGAGATCACCGGTCCGGTCTCGATCTCCACCACCTTGACCTTGAAGCCGAACTCGCCGAACGTCTTCTCCAGAATCTTCGCCCGGTCGCGCACCTCCTGCTCCTGCTGGTCGAGCTCCAGATATTCCGTCGCCAGGAGAAGGTCGAGGCTCGGCAGCTCGTAGTCGGCCGCCGGGTCGGGTGAGAGCTCGAGCGTGGCCTGCGGCTTGCGGCGGCTGGAGAGCGAACGGATCGGCACGAGCCGCTGGGCGGCCGCCGGGGCCGGGGCCACAGGCTCCTCGTCGGTGTCCTCTGGCTCCATGTCGGCATCCTCGTTGTCCGCCGGATCCTGATCGGTCGCCAAGGTCTCGCGACGCTTGACGCGGATCGTGGGTTCGTCGTCGTCGAGACCGTCGCTCGCCTCGTCGGTGTCGGCGGCGGCCGCGCCGAGCCGGCCGCGGAGCCCCGGGAATCGTGCGGCCAGGCTCTCGGCCGTGGCGGGCTCGGCCGTCGCCGCGCGACGAGCGGCGAGCCGACCGAGCACGCGGCGGATGCCGCCCACCGCCGCCGTCGTCGCCACGCCCACGGCACTCGCGGCCGCCAGCACCACGGTGTCGCAGGCGAGGAACAGGCCGCCGAGCGTCGCCGCGATCACCACGATCGCACCGCCGGTCCGGGCCAGGTACGACTCGACGAGCAGCCGCCCCATGCCCCCGAGCCGGCCGCCCGGCCCCCAGAGCGGCCGGTCGATGGCATCCGGAAGAAAGAGCGTCAGCAGCGTGCATCCGCCCGCCAGGGCCACCGCGGCCCCGATCGTTCGCAGCGGCAGATCGCGGAGCGGCCGGCGGCGGAGCACGGCGATGTCGGCGGCAAGCACGAGCGCCACCGCCAGCCACGCGCCGAGTCCGAGCGCCTCCTGGAGCGATCCCGCGAACGCCGAACCGATCAGGCCGCAGGCGTTCGTGGCCCGTGCGTTGGGGGGAAACACGCGGGACAGGGGCGGATCGGCCGGATCGAACGTGGCGAGCGCCGCAGCGACGAACACGCAGGCGGCGAGCACCACCAGCGCCGTCAGGTCGCGGACGCGGTTTCGGGGCACGGCGACATCGGCCGCGGGCCGCGGTTCGGCCGGCAGGGCGACCGGGGCAAGGCGGTTACCGGAAACGAAGCGCTGCGAAACGGAGCGGTCGGCAAAGGCCATGCGACGATCCTTGTCGGGGAGTGGTCCTCGGCAACTCTACAGGCCGCTCGCTGGCCGGGCGGCCGCGGCCGCGCGGGATCGGACACCCGCTCGTGCCGGTCGTAGCGATCCTCACGGTCGCACTGGTCGCGGCGGCAGTCTGGCCTGCCGCGCGATCGGGTACGCTGTCCGTCCCGAGGCCATCCGTGTCAGACCGCAGCCCCCGCCGCACCAGCCGCTCCGATCCGCTCGCCCTGCAGGCCGGCCGCCAGATCCTGGAGCTCGTCCTGATCGCCGCCGCGACCGCCGGCCTGCTCGCCGCCTGGCGGGCGATCCCGCTGACGCCCCGGGCGGTCTGCCTGCTCGTCGTAGCGCTGGCGCTGGCCAAGACGGCCTGCTTCCTCGCGGAAAACCTGCAGCACATCCTCCTCGCCACAGCGCAGGAGATTCCCTATCACCGCTTCCTCGCGCTGATGGGCGTCAACATGACGCAGATCACGCTCTCCTTCGCCCTCGACTTCTGGGTGCTCGAGTGGGCGGAGCAGGGGAGCTTCAGCGGATTCGAAGGCACCGCCGGCCTGGCGAACGTGTTCTTCGACTGCTTCTTCTACAGCGTGCTCAACTTCTCGTTCTTCGGCTTCGGCGACATCATGCCGCAGACGATTCCCGCGAAGATCGTCACCCTGCTCGAGGTGGTGCTCGCCTTCTTCACGGTGATCTTCCTGCTCTCCGACTTCATCAGCCTCAAGGACTCGCTCCGCCGCGAGCAGGAGCGGTGAGCACGGCACCTCACGCCGCGCTCGGCGAAGGCGCGGTCGCGATCGGCGTGGCCGCCGGATTCGTCGCGGCGCTCGCGAGCGTTGTCTCCTACTTCATCTCCCGACACCACACCAGCCGGGGCGGTGGCAGCCTCCGCCTTCTGGTGATCGCCCACGCCCTGATGGGCGCAGCCTGCCTGCCGACCGCGTGGCTGCTCTGGCCGGCGGGCCTCCCCACGACACAGGACTGGATCGCCCCGCTGCTCGGCTCGTCCTGCTCCTACCTGGCCGGGCAGGCGGTCGTGTTCGCCGCCCTCGCCCGTGCCGACACCTCGCGGGTGGCGCCGCTGCTCAGCCTCAAGATCGCGATGCTGGCCTGCATCGTCTCCTGCCTTCCGAGCGAGCCGCTCGACCGGCAGCAGTGGGCGGCCGTCGGACTTTGCATCGCCGCGGCCACGATGCTCCAGCGGGGCGGCGGGATGCGGCCGGCGGCGGTGGGCCTCACCCTGGCCGCCTGCTTGGCCTTCGCCGTCTCCGACCTGTTCATCGTGGCGCTGATCGACGGCCTGCAGCGGACTGCCACGGACGTCGGACTGTCGCTGGGCCGACTGGAGGCCGGAATCCTGGCGATGCTCGTCACCTACGCGACCTGCGGCGGCATCGCCGCGGTGAGCCTCTGGCTGGCGCCGGCGGTGAGGCCGACCACGCGGCACGACTGGATCGCCGGCGGCCGCTACGCGGCCACGTGGCTCGTGGGCATGGCGGGGCTCTACATCTGCTTCGGCCTCGTGGGCGTGGTGTTCGGCAACATCATCCAGTCCACTCGCGGGATGCTCTCGATCGTGATCGGCGCGGGGCTCGCGCACGCCGGCTGGCACGGGCTCGAGACCCGCCTCGACCGCGGCACACTCGTGCGCCGGCTCCTGGCCGCCGCCCTGATGACGGCCGCGATCGCGCTGTACGTGATCGACGTGATGTGAGTGGCCGCAGGTTCCGAAAGTGGCCGCAGGTTTGCAACCTGCGAATCTCCATGCCCAGCGGGGGGTCCCGTGCAGGTTGAAAACCTGCACCCACTGGGCTGCATGGCGGCAGTCGCTGAGTGGCCGCAGGTTTGCAACCTGCGGGTCTCCGCCCGCCGACCCCCGCCTCAGCGACTACACTCATGGGCATGCCACAGTCGTGGAGCAAACCTGCCGTCGGGGGCGTGGTGGCCGTCGCCATCGGGTTCCTGTTTCTCGCCGCCGCGGCCCGCGCCACGGAGCCGCCCGCGGTGCCGCGCAGGCTGCCGCCGCCCGCAACTTCCCTCCGCGACCTGGTCGCCAAACTCCCGGCCGACCGCCGCGCGGCATGGGCGGCGGTTCCCGGCCGCACGGCCGAGCTCCGCCGCCGGCTCGCCAACACGCGGTGGGCCGACGATGCCGACCGCGTCGATGTGGAAGTTCTCCTCAAGGCGGTCGAGTTCGCGCTCGGCGGCGACGAGTGGTGGCAGCCGGCCGACCTCGACCACGCCAGCTGGGCGATCGACGAGGCCACGGCACGACTCGATTCCATCGCCCGGGGCGAGCGGCCATGGCGCACCGCCCGCGGCCTGTCCGTGCATGGCTTTCGCTCTGACCTCGACGGCTCCGTGCAACCCTACGGCCTGTGGATCCCCGAGGGCCTCGACCTCGCGCGGCCCGTGCCGCTCTGGATCTGGCTGCATGGCCGCGGCGAGAAGGAGACCGACCTCCACTTCCTGCATCAGCGGGCCCACAAGCAGCCCGAGTTCACCCCCGTCGACGCCCTCGTGCTGCTCCCGTTCGGTCGCTACTGCAACGGCTGGAAGGGGCCGGGACTCGTGGACGTGTTCGAGGCCCGCACCGCGGTCAGCCGCGTGCATGCGCTCGACCTCGACCGGATCGTGCTCGCCGGGTTCTCGATGGGCGGCGCGGGGGCGTGGCAGATCGGGGCCCGCCGGGCGGGTGAGTTCTGCGGCGTGCACGGTGGCGCGGGCTTCGTCGACACCCGGCGCTACACCGGCGTCGATCCCGCCACGCTCCCGTGGTACGAGGTCCGTCTCTGGACCACCACCGACGTGCCCCCCGTCGCCAGAAACCTCCTCAACCTCCCCGCCATCGCCTACTCGGGCGAGGTCGACAAGCAGCGGGCCGCCAGCGAGATCATGGTCGAGACCCTCGCCGCCGCAGGCCGCGTGCTCCCCCACGTGATCGGTGCGGGCATGCCCCACAAATACGACGACGCCTCGAAGCGGGAGATCACGGCGTTCCTGCAGCGGGCGGCCGCCGTCGGCCGGCCGGCACGAGCGGCGGAGATTCACCTCGCCACCACCACGCTCGCCGACTCCCGCGTCGGCTGGGTCGAAGCCCTCGGGCTGGGCGAGCATCTGTGTCCCGCGCGGGTCGATGCGGGCCGCACCGAGGAGGGACACAAGACGGTGATCACCGCCACCACGGCGAACGTCACGGCCCTGGCCTTCACCGACGTGCCGGGCGCGGCGCTCGTCCGCATCGACGGCAGCGAACTCGAAGCCCCTGCACACGCTGCCGGCACGCCGCTCGTGCTCGCCCGCGAGCAGCTCGCGGCCACCGGCCGCTGGCGGATCTCCTCGGCGGACGAGCTGCCACCGCTCCGCAAGCGGCCGGGGCTCACGGGCCCGATCGACGACGCCTTCACGGCGGCCTTCATCGTCGTGCCCCCGGAGCGGCCCGGCATCGATCCGGCCGTCGATCGATTCGTGCACGGGGAGGTCGAGCACTTCCGCCGCCGCTGGCACGACCTGTTCCGGGGCGATCTGCCGCTGGTGGCCGCGGCCGACGTCACGACCGACATGCTCCGCGACAAGAACCTCGTGCTCTTCGGCGATCCGTTTTCAAATCCCCTGATCGCCCGGGTGCTGCCCGACCTGCCGATCCGCTGGACGCCTGGCGAGCTCACGATCGGCGGCAATACGCGTCCCGCAGCAGGCCACGTGCCCATCCTCATCCATCCGAATCCGCTCTGCCCGCCGACGCCGGCAGTGGCGGGCCGCTACGTTGTCCTCAACTCCGGGATCACGTTCCGCGAGGAGTCCGACGTCTCCAATGCCTGGCAGAATCCGAAGCTACCCGACTGGGCCCTCGTGGACCTCGCGGTGCCCCCGAGCAGCCGCGGGCCCGGGCGGATCGTCGCCGCGGGGTTCTGCGACGAGTCCTGGCGGATCGTGGCCCCCTGACGAGACCCGGCGATGCCTCCGACCCCACGCCTCGTGCTCGTGCTCGTGCTCGTGCTTGCCGGCACCGCGGCCTCCGCGGCCGAGGAACGCGCCGCCGAGGCCAGCCGCGAGGCCTGGGCAGCGCACTGCGGCCAGTGCCACTTCGACGGGGCGGCCGAGGGCAACCTCGCCCTCGACGCGCTGCTCGATCGGCTCGGCGACCGCCCCACCGCCGCCGGCGGCCCCGACGAGGCGGCGTGGATGGCGGTGCTCGAGAACCTCCGCGCCGAGACGATGCCGCCGGCGGACGAACCCAGGCCCGACGCGGAGCAGCGGCGACAGCTGATCGCGTTCGTGGAGCGGGATGCCTTCCGGCTCGATCCCGCGCGGCCCGACCCCGGCCACGTCGTGCTCCGCCGACTCAACCGCCACGAATACGCCAACTGCATCCGGGATCTCACCGGGCTCGACGTGGAGTTGGACAACGAACTGCCGAGCGACGACACCGGCTACGGCTTCGACACGATCGGCGACGTGCTCACGATGGCGCCTTTGTTGGTGGAGAAGTACCTCGCGATCGCGGCCCGCGTGGCCGAGACCGTCGTCGCGGAGGCGGTGCCGGACCGCGGCCCGGACGGGGAGGCGCGCCAGTATCCGCGGAGCGTCCGCGGGGTGTTTCCGCTGGGGCCGCCGCCGGTCGATCCCGCCGCGCAGCCCGGCCATCTCCGCGACACGATCGCCCGGCTGGCGGACCGGGCGTTTCGCGGCCGGGGCGACGACGCCACGACCGAGCGGCTCGTGGCCGTGGCCCGCACCGCCATCGAGCAGCCCGATGGCTCGTTCGAGAAGGGCGTGGCCGCGGCCCTCACTGCCATGCTCTCCTCGCCCCGGTTCCTGTTTCGCATCGAGGACGACGGCCGCGAGCCGCAGCCGGCGGATCCTTCCGCCACGGCGATCCCGCTCGACGACGTGGCGCTCGCCTCGCGGCTCTCCTTCTTTCTCTGGAGTTCGCTGCCCGACGACGAGCTCCTGACGCTCGCCCGCGAGGGAACGCTCCACGCCGAGGTGGACCACCAGATCGACCGGATGATCGCTGATCCCCGGAGCAACCGGTTCGTGGCCGACTTCGTGGGGCAGTGGCTGCAGACCCGCGACGTCGAGACGCTCCCCTTCGACACCCGCCGCGTGCTCGCCGGCCGCGACCGTTTCCTCGGCCAGAAGGTCTTCGGTCCCCGTGTCCGTCGGGCGATGCGCGAGGAGACGGAGATGCTTGTCGCCCACCTGCTGCGCCGCAACGAGCCGGCCACCGACCTGCTCGTGGGGCGGCAGACCTTCCTCAACGGCCCGCTCGCCCGGTTCTACGGCATCGCCGACGTCGAGGGGCCCGACATGCGGCTGGTGACGCTGCCCGCCGACGCGCACCGCGGCGGCCTGCTCACGCACGGCAGCCTCCTGGTGGTGACGTCGAATCCGACCCGCACCTCGCCGGTGAAGCGGGGCAAGTTCATCCTCGACAATCTCCTCGGCACGCCCGCCCCTCCGCCTCCTCCCGACGTCCCGCCGCTCGAGGCCGCAGCGCTGCCGTCCGAGCGGAAGCCCACGATGCGGGAGCTGATGGCCCGTCATCGGCAGGATGCCCTCTGTGCCTCGTGCCACGCCCGGATGGATCCCCTCGGCCTGGCGCTCGAGGACTACAACGCCATCGGGCAGTGGCGGGGCGACGACGCCGCGGGGATCGACACGAGCGGCCGGCTCGTCACCGGCGAGCCGTTCGCCAACGCGGCCGAACTCGCCGGCCTGATCGCGGGCCCCCGCCGCCGCGACTTCCACCGCTGTCTCGCCGAAAAGCTGCTGGTTTACGCCCTCGGCCGCGGCCTCCAAACCTTCGACGGCCCGGCAGTCGATACGATAGTGGAATGCGTCGAACGGGATGGCGGCGGCATGGGCACCCTGGTGCACGCCGTCTGTGCGAGCGTGCCGTTTCGGATGCGCCGGCCCCCGCCCCCCATGACGGAGCATCAGCCATGAGCAGCCGGCCCCACGAGCCATTGACGAGCCTGTCGCGGCGACGGTTTCTGGCCGGCACCGCCCTCCGCGGACTCGGCACGGCGGTCGCGCTGCCGACGCTCGCATCGCTCCGCGCCGCGGAGCCCGGCGTTGCACCGCCGACGCGGATGGCGTTCGTCTACGTGCCCAATGGCGTGCACGTGGACCGCTGGCGGTGCGCCGGCACCGGCCGCGACTACTCGCTCGGCACCACGCTCGAGCCGCTCGCCGAGCTCCGCGAGCACGTCCAGGTGATCAGCGGCCTCGCCCACCGCAATGGCACCGCGGGGCCCGACGGCGCCGGCGACCATGCCCGGGCCACCGCCACGATCCTCACCGGCATGCGGCCGCGAAAGACCGCCGGCGCCGACATCCGCGTCGGGATCTCGGTCGATCAGCTGGCGGCCGAACAGATCGGCCGCGCGACGCGGTTTCCGTCGCTCGAACTCTCCTGCGACGGCGTCCGCAAGAGCGGCTCGTGCGACTCGGGCTATGCCTGTGCCTATTCCTACAACATGTCGTGGCGAAGCGCCTCGCAGCCAGCCACGCCGGAGGCCAACCCGCGGCTCGTGTTCGAACGGCTGTTCGGCTCGGGCACGGCCACGGAACGGGCGCGGAGCATCGCCGCCCGTCGCGACGGCCAGCGGTCGATCCTCGACTTCGTCACCGCGGAGGCCAAGAGCATCGCCGGCCGCCTCGACGCGGCCGACCGCCGCAAGCTCGACGAGTATCTCACCGGCATCCGCGAGGTGGAGGCCCAGCTGGCCCGGTTCGATCGCATGCCCGCGCCGCAGGTGCCCGACATCGACCTGCCAGACGCCCCGCCGCCGTCCTATGGCGAGCACATGCGGCTGATGGCCGACATGCTCGTGCTGGCCTTCCGGACCGATTCGACGCGGATCGCCACGCTGATGTTCGCCCACGACGGCAGCGATCGCACCTTCCCGGAGATCGGCGTCGGCGACGGCCACCACTCGATCTCGCACCACCAAGACGACGCCGAGAAGCTCGAGAAGATCGCCCGCATCGACCGGTTCTACGCCGAGCAGTTCGCCTACCTGATCCGCCGGCTTCACGAGGTCCGCGAGGGCGACGGCGGCACGCTGCTCGACCGGTCGATGATCGTTTATGCCAGCGGCCTCTCCGACGGCAACCGCCACCGCCACGACGACCTGCCGGTGATCCTCGCGGGCCGCGCGGGGGACCGCCTCGCCGCCGGCCGTCACCTCGCCCTGAGCGGCGAGCGGCCGATGAGCGACCTGTTCGTGACGATGCTCGACCTCGTCGGCGCGCCCGTGGAGCGGTTCGGCGACTCGACCGGCCGCCTCGACGAAGTGCTGGCCTGACGGGGCCTCTGCCCGACGTGGGTGCAGGTTTTCAACCTGCACAAGAAGCAATGCCGGCGCTGAGAATCCGCAGGTTAAAAACCTGCGGCCACTTTCTTTCCGAAGTGGGTGCAGGTTTTCAACCTGCACAAGAATCAATGCCGGCGCTGAGATCCCGCAGGTTAAAAACCTGCGGCCACTCTGTTCCGAAGTGGGTGCAGGTT
>JBBAVS010000062.1:0-23128 GCA_040397585.1 Pirellulales bacterium | reverse complement strand
GTCCAGGTCGGGCGTAGTGCTTGTGCAGGTTGAAAACCTGCACCCACGTCGGGCATCGCCGGCGTGTTTACTGAAACATCATGCTCACCGACTCGTTGCGGTGGATCCGCTTGATCGCCTGGCCGAGGAGGCTGGCGACGGAGAGCACGGTGATGTTGGGGAGCATCTTGCCGGGAGTCAGGGGGATCGAGTCGGTGATGATGATCTTGTTGAACGGCGCCTGCCGGAGCCGCTCGATCGCGGGGCCGACGAGCAGGCCGTGCGTGGCCGCCGCGTAGATCGCCTTGGCACCGTGCTTGTGGAGCACCTCCGCGGCACCGCAGATCGAGCCCGCCGTGGAGATCATGTCGTCGAACAGGATCGCCGTCTTGCCCTCGACACTCGCGCCGATGATCGTGGTGCTCTTGGTGGTGTCGGCGGAGAGCCGCCGCTTGTCGATGATGCCGAGGGGGGCGCCGATCCGGTTGGCGTGGCCGAGCGCCCGCTTGATGCCCCCCTCGTCGGCGCTCACGACCACGATGTCGTCCTTGGGGATCTCGAGCGAGGAGAGGTGGTTGTTGAGCACCGGGGCGGCGTAGAGGTGGTCCACCGGCACGTCGAAGAAGCCCTGGATCTGCGCGGCGTGGAGGTCCATGGCGAGCACCCGGTCGGCACCGGCGCGGGTGATCAGGTTGGCGACCAGCTTGGCGGTGATCGGGACGCGGCCGGAGTCCTTGCGGTCCTGGCGGGCGTAGCCGAAGTAGGGGATCACCGCCGTGATCCGGAAGGAACTCGCCCGCTTGAAGCTGTCGATCATCACGAGCAGCTCGAGGATGTGCTCGTTGACCGGCGGGCAGGTCGACTGGACGATGAACACGTCGCGGCCGCGGACGTCCTCGTCGATCTTGCAGGAGATCTCGCCGTCGGGGAATCGCCCCAGCGAGATCTTGCCCATCGGGAGATTCAGATAGCGGCAGATGTCCTGCGTGAGCGCGGGATTGGCCGGGCCGCTGAAGATCTTCAGGTCGTTCATGGGATCGCTCGGGGGCGAAGGGGGGCTGCGGTTGCCCGCGGCCCGGGTGCGACAACTCTGCCCGCGCCGCGGGGTTGCTTCAAGCCGCCTGCGTGGCGGGGCGGCGGCACGGTATCCTGCCCGCGGTCACCACCGGGAATCCGCACGAGCCGAAGGGAGCCTGACGATGTCGTCGCAGACGCTGCAGCTGATCACCTCGCACCGAGGAGCCTCGTTTTCCGCCGCCGACCGGGTCGACGTGGCCCTCGGCCGGCTGGCCGTGCGGACGCGGCGGCTCTCCGGTGGCCTCCGCGACGGGGTGTTGCTGGTGGAGCTCGTCGCCGGCGACACCAAGGTGTTCGTGCTGCCCGACCGCGGGCTCGGCATCTGGAAGATCATGGCGGGCGGCGTGGAGCTCGGCTGGCAGTCGCCAGTGCACGGGCCGGTCCATCCGCGGTTCGTACCGCTGGCCGAGCCCTCGGGACTGGGCTGGCTCGACGGGTTCGACGAGCTCGTCGCCCGCTGCGGCCTGGTGAGCAACGGCGCCCCCGACTTCGACGCGGCGGGCCGGGTCCGCCACGGGCTGCACGGCCGGATCGCGAACCTTCCCGCCCATCACCTCGACGTCACGCTCGACGAGGCCGCCGACACGATCACCCTGACCGGCGCCGTGGACGAGACGCGGTTCCTCTGCCACGCGCTGCGGATGACGACGTCGCTCACGCTCCACGCCGACCGGCATCGCGTGTCGTGGACCGACAGCGTGAAGAACATCTCCGACCGGCCCACGACCATGCAGATGCTCTATCACGTGAACTTCGGGCCGCCGCTGCTCGGCCCGGGGAGCGAACTTGTGGCCGCGATCGAGGAACTCGCCCCCCGGGATGCCGCGGCGGTGGCGGACGTGCCCACCTGGAACCGCTACGTGTCGCCGCAGGGGGGCCGCGGGGAGCAGGTGCACTTCGCGCGGCTCAAGCCCGGGGCGGACGGCATGGCCACGGCCCTGCTGGTGGGGCCCGACGCCCGCAACGCTGCGAGCCTGTCGTGGCGGGCCGACACGCTGCCCTGCTTCTCGCTCTGGAAAAACCAGGGGGGGCTCGCCGACGGCTACGTGACCGGGCTGGAGCCGGGCACGAACTACCCGAACCCGCGGTCGTTCGAGGAGACCCAGGGGCGGGTGGTGCCGCTCGATCCGGGGGCGAGCGTGCGGTTCGATCTTGCCATCGAGCACTTCGCCGCAGCAGCGATCGACGCGGAGCGGAGGCGGGCCACAGGGGCCGTGGCGCCGGTGCCGGCCATCCATCCCCAGCCCAAGGCCGGCTGGAGCCAGGGCTGAGCAGGAGTGGCCACAGGTCTCACGTGGCCGCAGGTTTTCAACCTGCGGTGAACCAGAGCGGGCATGTGCAGGTTGAAAACCTGCACCCACTTTCGGGCGGCGCTCACGCCGCGCTTCGGGTATCCTTGCGAGGGATTCGGGACGATCCCTGACGCTGCCGGCTTGACCCGCCAGGAGCTGCGACATGTCGCTCGATGACCGTCTCTCCGCCCGCTTCTGGCAGGCCGCCGTGAGGCGACTCGCCGTCGAGATCAACCTCGGCTGGTGGCTGTCCGCCTGGCTCCCGATGGCGGCAGTGGTCGCGCTCGCGGGGATGGTGGCGATGCTCCAGGTGCGGTGGCGGGCGGGTGAGGCCGCTGCGTGGGTGTGGGTCGGCATCGCCGCGGCGCTGGCGGTGGCCGCCGTGATCGCCTGGTGGCAGGCTCGGTCGCGATTCGAGTCGGAGGCCGCGGCCCGTGTGCGACTGGAAGATGCCCTCGGCCTCAAGGCCCGGCTCACGTCGGCGACCGACGGCGTCGGTCCGTGGCCCGACCCCGTGCCCCGGCAGTCGATGGCGTGGCCTGTGTCGTGGAAGTGGCGGAAGCCCGCGGCGGTCGTCGGCTGCCTGGCGTCACTGCTCGTGCTCGCGTGGCTCGTCCCAATCGCCGGGGCGGGCGTGGCCCGACGGCACGTCATCGAGAAGCCAGCCGACGCCCGGATGGTGGAGCAGTGGATCGACGAACTGCGGCGCGAAGACCTCCTCGACGAGCGGTCTGCCGATGAGGTCGAGCGGAAGATCAAGGAGTTGACGGAGCGACCGGCGGAGGAGTGGTACGAGCATGCGAGCCTCGAGGCTGCCGGCACGCTCAAGGAGCAGACCGCCTCCGAGATGAAGGAGATGGCGGAGAACGTGGCCGCCGCCGCGCAGGCCGCCGCCGCCCTGGAGGCGATGCAGGAATCGCTGCCGGCACCGCTCCGCGAGGCCCTCGCCACAAAGCTCGCCGCGGCCTTGCGGGACCTCGAGCGTGGCGAGCTCAAGCCGGCGGGCGACCTCGCCGCGCTCCTCCGTGACCTCGAGCCGGCCGACCTCGGCCAGCTCTCGCCCGAGCAGCTCGCGGCGCTCGCCAAGCGGCTGGCCGCCAACCGCCGGGCCTTGGCGGCGGCCCTGGCCAAGTGCGAGGGCTTCGATCTGGGCGACGTGGACGGCTGGTGCGACGCCTGCTCCGGCTGCAAGCCCTGCGGCGAGTGCGCGGGCTGCAAGGCGGGGAAGGACTGCCTGAAGCCGTGTGCCGCCTGTGGCCGCTGTCAGGGCGGACGACGGCCGGGGCGCGGCGGCATCACTCGCGGCAGGGGCGATGCGGAGCTGTCGTTCGGTGAGGAGAACGACCTGGGCGAGAAGCGGATCGAGAGCATCCAGAAGCCGATCGACGTGGACCGGGCCGCGCCGGATGAGGTGCTGGCGGTGGTCGATGGCGAGCACGAGGTCGATGAATCGGCCTACAACGGCCCGCGGGCCGGCGGTGGCATCGCCGGCGAGGGCGACGGCGGCTCGGCCGTGCAGATCGACGCCCTGCTGCCCCAGGAGCAGTCGGCCGTGCGCCGGTTCTTCGAGTAGCGGCCGGTCGAAATCGGATACGCTGCACGCACCCCCCCAACGGCAGGTTCACGCATGTCGTCCACCGGCCCCTCCCCGACCATCGACGGCGCCCCGCTCGCGGAGCGGCAGGCCGAGACGGCGGCGGACTCGATCGGCCGGCTGTCCGCGGCGCTGAACGCGGTGCTCTTCGGCCAGGAGCGGCTGATCGAGATGGTGATCGTGGGGCTGCTTGCCCGCGGCCACATCCTCCTCGAAGGGCTGCCGGGCCTCGGCAAGACGGAGCTCGTGAAGGGGCTCTCGAAGGCGCTGGCGCTCGTGAGCAAGCGGGTGCAGTTCACGCCCGACCTCCTGCCCGGCGACATCACGGGGAACCCCGTGCTCGAGGAGGTCGATGGGAAACGCCGGTTCGTGTTCCAGCCGGGGCCGGTGTTCGCGAACATCCTCCTGGCCGACGAGATCAATCGGGCGAGCCCCAAGACCCAGTCGGCGATGCTGGAGGCGATGCAGGAGCGGCGGGTGACCGTGATGGGGCAGACGCATCCGCTGCCCGCCCCCTTCTTCGTGCTCGCCACCCAGAACCCGATCGAACTCGAGGGCACCTATCCGCTGCCCGAGGCCCAGCTCGACCGGTTCCTGTTCAAGCTCGACGTGAAAAGCAACGACGTGGACACCCTCGAGCGGATCGTGCTCCATCGGGAGATCGGTGTCGAGCCGGCGGTGCCGCAGGTAATGGATGCGGCGGAACTCGAGACGCTCCTGGACCACGTCCGCCGCGTCTACATGCCGCCGACCGTGGCCAACTACATCGCCCGCCTCGTGCAGGCGACGCATCCGGGCGGGCCGCATGCCGCGGGGGTGAAGTTCGGGGCGTCGCCCCGGGCCGCGCTGGCGCTGGCCGCCGCGGCGAAGGCCAGGGCCCTCTGCGACCGGCGGATCAACGCGAGCTACGAGGACGTGCGCGGCGCGGCTGCGGCGGTGCTGCGGCACCGGGTCGTGCTCGATTACGGCGCCAGGCTCGAGGGCCTCACGACCGACGCCCTCGTGGCGCGGCTCCTGGAGCAGGTGCCGGCCCAGGACAGGCCCCTGCCGGCGAGCCTCGCCGCGGCGAAGGTGTGAGCGATGGACATGATCGCGGCCAGATTCGCGCGGAGCTGGGCATGGGTCATCGTGCTCGTGGTCGCCGCGCGTGCCGCCCATGCCGAGACCATTCCCCTCGCCACCGTCGCGGGGAGCGGCATCGAGGTGAACGTCGATGCGTGGGCCGGCCTCGACGCGGACGACGTCGCCGGTCGCGATGTCGGGCTGGTTCAGATCGTGGTCACGATCACGAACAACTCGGCCGTCGACCGTCTCTGGGCGATCGAAACCGAGCGTTCGTACGGGACTCGGACGGCGACCACCAAGCCCGTCACCCGCCTCGCCGTGCCGGCGGGGGGCACCGCGAAGGCCGCGGTGTTCGTCGATCCGGGCCTTCCCGGGGCCTACGGCAAGACCTGGGTTCCGCTGACGGTGAGCGGCTACGGCCTCATCGACGGCCGGCAGCTGTTTCAGGTGACGTCGTGGAACCCTTCCGTGGCGGCCACGGCCGTCACCGGCGCGACCGGGAAGTCGATCCTGCCCACGGCGCTTTCCAAGGGGGCCGCCTCGCAGCCCCGCCAACTCGGCCTCGAACGGTTCGCGATTCCCGGCCTGGCAGGGCTCGACATGGACCGTGCCCCGGATGACTGGCGGGGCTGGTCGACGTTCAGCTGCCTGTTGTTCGTCGAGGCGGAATGGCTCGCGATGTCGGCGGGCCAACGCAAGGCGCTACTCGACTGGGTGAGCCTCGGCGGGATGGCGGGTCTGGTGGTCGACGATGCGTCAGCCGCGCGGCTCGACGCCATCGGCCTGCCGGCTACCGATGCCGATGGCCGCCGGCGAGTCGGAGCCGGGGAGATCGTCCCGGTGCCCCGGGAGGGCGGCGAAGCCGCAGTGGAACGGTTCCTGGGCGGGCGCTCGGTCCAACCCCGTGCCGAGCTGCTCGAGCAATACGTCGCCGCGAAGCGGCCTGTGTTCTGGGAGTCGGGCTTCCGGAAACTCTTCGACGTGTTCGGGCCGCGGCTGATGCCGGTGACGGCCATCCTCGGGTTCCTGGCGATCTTCGGCCTCGTCGCCGGCCCGCTCAACGTGATGCTGCTCGCGGGACCAGGCCGGCGGTCGCGGATCTTCTGGACGACGCCACTCATCTCGCTGGCCGCGACGGCGCTGCTCCTGGGATTCATGGTCGTCCGGGATGGCTTCGGCGGCGCCGGGGCGCGGCGAACGCTCGGCCTGCTCATGCCTGGGCAGAACGGGATGGCGGTCATCCAGGAGCAGTACAGCCGCACGGGCGTCCTGCGCTCCACCTCGTTTCCGATCGCCGAGCCCTCGTGGATGCGGCTCCTCGGTGATGGCGAGACCGAGGCAAGCTGTCTCGAGGTGGACGGCCGGGTCCGCGAAGGCGACTGGTTTGCCAGCCGCTCCGATCAGGCGTACTTGCTTCAAACCGTTCGCCCGTCGCGGGCGGGGATCGAGTGGGTCGGCGGCGGCGCGGGCCCGCCGGCGGTGATCTCCAGCATCGAGGTGCCGCTCGACCGCCTGTTTCTGATCGACGACGAGGGCCGATACTGGACGGCCTCCGACCTGGGCACGGGCGAACGCAAGCCGCTCGAGCCGAGCGACGCCGCCGCCTACGCGGCCTGGTTCAAGACGATCGCCGCCGACGCGGGCCCGATCCGCCGCGCGGCGCTCGACGCCGTCCGCGACCGCCGCGGCCATGCCTACGCCGAGTCGGCCCGGGCGGGAAAGGTCGCCATCCAGACGCTGCCGTCGATCCGCTGGACCGACGACAGGGCCGCGTTCGTGGGCCCGTTCACGAGGACGTCGCCGCCATGATGCAGGCCGCTTCCCAGGCACCCGCGGCCGTGTCTTCGCCGGGCGCCCCGCTCGTCGAGGTCGTCGGCCTCAACCGGGTCTTCGACTCGGTGCACGCCGTTCGCGACCTGTCCTTCGCGATCCCGCGCGGCGCGGTCGTCGGCTTCATCGGCGCCAACGGCGCCGGCAAGACGACCACCATGCGGATCATGGCCACGCTCGACGAGCCGACGTCGGGGAGCGTCGTGGTCGATGGACACGACGTGATCGAGGATCCGCGGCCCGTCCGCCGGCTCGTGGGCTGGATGCCCGACGCCTTCGGCACCTACGCCAACATGACCGTGTTCGAGTATCTCGATTTCTTCGCCCGCTCCTACGGCTTCAGCCGGCCCGAGCGGCGGGCCCGCCTCGAGGAGGTGATGGACTTCGCCGATCTCATGCCCTTGGCGGACCGGCAGATGGGCAAGCTGAGCAAGGGGATGGCCCAGCGGCTCTGCTTCGGCCGCATGCTGATTCCCGACCCGGCCTTCCTGATCCTCGATGAGCCGGCCGCCGGGCTCGACCCGAAGGCGAGGCTCGAGTTCAAGAACCTCGTGCGGCTGCTCGCGGCCCGTGGCAAGACGCTCTTCATCTCGAGCCACATCCTCAGCGAACTCGGCGAGATGTGCGACTCGCTCCTGTTCATCGACGGCGGCCGGCTCGTATTCCACGGCGACGCCGAGGACCTGAAGCATGGCACGCTCCCGGGGGTGGCGGCCGCGGCGACGCTCGTGCAGGTGGTGGTGGCGGGCGATCCGGCGCCGCTGCTGGAGTGGGCGGAGACGAACCGCGGCTGGCGGGTGGTCGAGGTGAAGCGGGACGGGGCCCGGCTCGACTGCGAGGCCGGCGATCCCGCCGCGCTCGCCGACGGGCTCAGGCGGATGGTCGCGGCGGGCATCGCCGTGGTCGAGTTTCGGCGGGAACAGCGGCGGCTGGAGGAGGCCTTCGTGGACATGGTGAAGGGGCAGGGGGGAGGAGCGTAGTCGATGGCAGATTCGAACCCGCATGCGGTGCTCCTGCCTCACTTCGAGCGAGGGTCATGCCGATGAGCGAAGGTGTCGCCGTCGCCGGAAAACGGCCTCTCTGGCCGGGGGACGACTTCCCCTCCTGGCTGAGCCCCATGATCGTGAAGGAGCTCCGCCAGGGGGTGCAGTCGGGGGCGTTCGCCTGGACGTTCATCGGCCTCCAGGGGGCGATGTTCCTGCTGATGTCCTTCGCGCTGACGCTGGTCGAGCGCGGCGTAACCCCCTCCTCGGACTTCGTGCACACCCTGTTCTGGATGATCGTCGGCGTGGGCGTGCTGCTCGTGGTGCCGCTGCGGGGGATGGGGGCGATCAGCAGCGAGCGGATCGGCAACAACCTCGATCTCGTCCGGCTCACCCGGCTCTCGGCGACCCGGATCGTGATCGGCAAGTGGCTGGCGATCGTGGCCCAGGCGGCGCTGCTGGTGGTCGCGATCCTGCCCTATGTGGTGCTGCGGTACTTCTTCGGCGGCGTCAACGTGATTCGCGATCTGGAGGTGGTGGCGTGGCTGCTCGCCGGCTCGATGGTCGTCGCCGCCGCGGCCCTGGCGCTCTCCACCCAGCCGCTGGCGGCGCGGATCGGCGCCGGAGCGGGCGCCTGGCCGTTGACGGTCGTGATCCTCCAGGCCTTGGGGCTTCGCGGCTTCGGTACCTGGGGATCGGCCGAGCGACTGGCGGTGCTCGCCGCCCTCGTCGTCTACACCGTCGCGCTCCTCGAGTACACCGCCTCCCGGATCGCACCGGTCGCCGAGAATCACGCGCTGCGAAAGCGGGTGCTGGCCCTGTTCGTGGCCATCGCCTGGTTCGCTGTGGCCGTCAGGGGCAGCCAGGGAGCCACCCAGGCAATGGCCTTCCTCGCCCTGCCGCTCGTGCTCATGACCGCGATCGAAGCGGTGCTGGAGCGGCCGGTGCACCTGAGGTCGCAGGCGGCGGCGTTCGTCCGCTACGGGCTGCCGGGCCGGTGTGCCGCCCGGCTGCTCACGCCCGGGTGGGCGACCGGATTGCTCTTCACGGTCGTCCTCGCCGTGGTGTGCGGATCGGCGTGGTGGATCGCCGCCGCCCGATTCAAGCCGTCGGCCGGGTCGACCGCGTCGCTGGCGGCCGCCACCGCGCTCTTCGCGGCCGTGCTCTTCCCGCTGCCGTTCCTGGTCTATCTCCCCCGTGTGCGGTATCGGCTCCTGCCCTACGCCCTCATCGAGCTGCTCTGCTTCATGGCCTTCGTCTACGCGCATGCGATGAAGCCGCCGGTGCTCGCGTGGAAGGCTTGGCCGCTCGGGTGGCGGGCGTTGCTCCCGCTGCCGCTCGCCTCGCTGGCATCGCTCCTTGCCAGCGAGGGAAGCCGCCAGGTCGCGGGAGCCGTGATCGTGGCGAGCGGGATCGTGGCTGCCGTGGTCTGTGTGGCCGTTCTGCCGCCGTGGCTTCGCGAGATGCGGGAGGGGGAGCGGGTGCTCGACGCGGCGCGGACCGGGCGATCCGGCCGCACGCTGCCGGGCAGGCCCGGAGCCCCGGCATGAACCTCGGCGAGATTCATGCCCGCATGAAGGCTGCGGCCGCGGTGGCCCGCCTGCCGTTGCGGAGCGGCCGCTGGACCGGCACCGCGGGCAACGTGCTCGGCCGCGGCACCGGCAGTTCCGTCGACTTCCAGGATCACCGCCAGTACGTGCCCGGCGACGACCCACGGCACATGAACTGGCAGGCCTACGCCCGGACGGGCCACTACACGATGAAGCTCTACCGCGAGGAGGTCACGCCGCGGATCGACCTCGTCTACGACCTGAGCGGCTCGATGTTTCTGGATGCCGCCAAGGAGACCCGCGTCTGGGAGCTCTGCTACTTCTGCGTCGAAAGCGGGCTGCGGATCGGGGGGCACCTCAGGCTCTTCGTGCTCGGCCGGGAGCAGGCCGAGCCCCCGAGGGAACTCCCCGTGCAGCAGGCGCTCGCCCATGACTGGCCGGTCGCCGCAGGACGCGCGGGCGCCGGCGCCCAGCCGGTGGGCCGCGGCGGGGCGACGGCCGCCGCGGTGCTCGCCGATCAGCTCGACCGCGTGCCGTTTCGGGCGGGCGCGCTCCGCGTGCTCGTCAGCGACCTGCTCGACGCGTCGCCGCCGGGACGGGCCGCTTCGGCACTCGCGGCCGCGCGGGGCCGCGGGCTCGTGCTCGCCCCCTTCTGCCGCGCGGAGACCGACCCCGACTGGTCGGGCACGATCGAGTTCGAGGATGTGGAGCGGCTCACCCGCCGGCGGCAGCGGGTCGAGCCCGACCTGCTCGACCGCTACCGGCAGGCCTACCGCCGCCACTTCGCCGTCTGGCGGGAGGAGTGCGCCCGGCGGGGCGTGGGGTTCGCGCGGGTGGCCGCGGCGGGCGACTTCCTTGCCGCGCTGCGGGGGGAGGCGGTGCCCGCCGGCGTGATCGACATGGAGGCTGCGGGCTGAAACGGATGAGCGTCTTCTTCGCCAATCCCTGGGGCCTGCTCGCGCTCGCCGCCCTTCCGGCGATCGTGGCCATCCACTATCTCCAGGAGCAGTCGCGCCGCGTCCGCACCAGCACGCTGTTTCTGCTCGAGCATGCGCAGCCGACGAGCGCCGGTGGCGTTCGCCTGGAGCGGTTTCGCAACTCGCTCCCGTTCTGGATGCAGCTCCTGGCGGCCTGCGCCATCGCCTGGTTGCTCGCCGATCCGCGGTGGGTGGGCGTCGAGGCCCGGCAGACCGTGGCCGTGGTGCTCGATAGCTCCGCCTCGATGCAGGCCGTGCGCCGCGAGACTCTCGCCGCCCTCGCGGCCCGGCTGCGGAACTGGGAGGCGACCGCCGACCGCACCGACTGGCATCTGCTGGAGACCGGCCCGCGCCGGCCGCCGCTCTACGCGGGGCGGGCGCTGAACGCGCTCGTGCGGGCGGCCGAGGAACGCTGGCAGCCTGGGCTCGGCGGCCACTCGTTCGCCGACGCGATCGCGGCGGCGCGGGCGCTGGTGCCGGTCGATGCCGGCGGCGTGATTCTCGTGACCGACCGGCCGGTCCCGGTGCCCGTCGGCGTGGCCGTGCTCTCGGTCGGCACGGCGTGGGACAACGTGGGGTTCTCAGGCGGCATGGTCGAGGGGGGGGACGGCACGGCATCCTGGCGGGCGCTCGTCACGAACCACGGCGACGCGCCGCAGGTCCGTGAGTTCACCGCGCGGGCGGCCGACGCCCGCGCGGTGGCCGCCGGTGAGCCCCTCGCCGCGCCGCAGCGGATCGAACTCGCTCCCGGGCAGACCCGGTCGTTCACGGCCGCCTGGCCCGCTGGCCGCGACGCACTCGTGCTGACGCTTGCCCCCGACCGGTTTTCGCTCGACGACGCGCTGCCATTCGTGAAGCCGGTGCCGCGGCAGGTGCGGGTTGCGAACCTGCTCTCGGGGACCGTGGGGGAGCTCGTCGGCCGGATGGTGGCGGTTGCCGACGGCGTCGCGCTCGTGGACGCCGCCGCCGAGGCCGATCTCGTGATCGCCGCGCTCGACACGCGGCCCGCGACGAATGCCGTGCTCGTCGCGATGGACGCTTCCGGAGCGGAGGGCGCCCCGCGCGGCCTCGATCCCGCCTGGGTGGCGGCCGAGGACCATCCGCTCACCCGCGATCTCGGGTGGGGCGGCCTGCTGTCGGGGCCTGCGGGCGATGTGGGCCTCACTGCCGCCGACATGCCGCTGTTGTGGAAGGGGGCCCGGCCGCTCGCGTTCCTCAGGACCAGTCCGCTGGCCGGGGGCACCCGGGTCGAATCGCTGGTGCTCAACTGGGATCTCGCGAGCTCCACGGCGGCGCGGACGGCGGCGGTCGTCGTGATGCTGCAGCGGTTCGTGGAGCGGGTCCGCGGGCGGATACCGCGTGGGTGGGCCGAGAACGTCGAGACCGGCCAGCTGATCCCGCTGCCCGATGGCCGGCAGCCGCGGGCGCCGGAGACACCGGGATTCTTCACGATCCCGCTCCTCCTCGCCACCGGCGACGCCCGGCAGATGGTGACCGGCGCGGCCCACTTCGCCGATGCGCGGGAGTGCGACTTCCGCGAGGCGGCTCCGGTGGACACGCTCGATACGATCCGCCTGGAGCGGATCAGGAAGCGGGCGGTGGAGGATCCGTGGGCGGCGTTGTGGGTGGCGGTCGTCGCCGCGGCGCTGCTCGTGGCCTGGGGATGGAACCACCAGTCATGATCCGCTGTCTCGCTCCGCAGTGGTTTCTGCTGGTGCCCGCGCTCGCCGCGGCCGGTTGGTATTGGCGCGGGCTGCACCTCGAGCGGCCGCTGCGGGCTGCGTGCCTGCTGCTGGCCGTGCTCGTGCTCGCCGAGCCGCAGATCCGCCGGCATGGCGACGGGCTCGACCTCTGGGTGCTCGTCGATCAGAGCGATTCGGCCTGGGAGTACGCCCAACCGCGACTCCAGGAATGGCAGACGATCCTGGAGAAGTCGCGGGGAGTCGACGACCGCATCTTCTACGTCGACTTCGCCGATGAGGCGGTGACGCGCGGCGCGCTGCTCAAGGGGGGGGCGGCCGCCACCGACTACGCCGGGCGGCGGTCCGCCACGCGGCTGGCATCCGCGCTGGGCTACGCCCTCGGCCAGATGCCCGAGGATCGGGCGGCCCGGCTGCTCGCCCTCACCGACGGCTACAGCACCGAGCCGCTCGACGGCGTCGCGGAGAAGCTCGTCGCCAAGGGCGCGCCGCTCGACGTGCGGCTGCCCCCTGACCGCACGGACCCCGACTTCGCCGTGGCCTCGCTCACGCTGCCGCGACGGGTGCAGCGGCGCGAGGGCGTGCTCGCCGAAGTGGCCATCCGCGGCAGCGGCGACGCCGCCGTGCCGCTCGAGATCCTGCGAGACGGCCGCGTCATCGGCACGCGGACGGCCGACCTTGTCGACGGCGTGGCCCGCGTGCGGTTCACGGACCGGCTGGGCACGCCCGGTGCCCATCGCTACGGCGTGCGGATCCTGCCGGAGCGGGACGCCATCAAGGGCAACAACGACGCGGCGCAGTGGGTGGAGGTGCAGGGGGGGCCGCGGATCGTGCTCGTGACGGCCTACGCCGACGACCCGCTCGCGACCGTGCTTCGTGCCCAGGGGCTGGCGGTGCAGGTGATCGACGACCTCGCCGCGGCCACCGTGGGCGTGCTGTCGGGCGCCGAGGCCGTGATCCTCAACAACGTGCCGGCCTACCGGCTCGACCCTGGCTTCGTGAAGGCCCTCGACTTCTTCGTTACCGCCCAGGGGGGCGGCCTCGCCATGATCGGCGGCGCGACGAGCTTCGCCGCCGGCGGTTGGTTCGGCTCCGCGATCGACCCGCTCCTGCCGGTGAGCATGGAGCTCAAGCAGGAGCACCGCAAGCTGGCCACGGCGATGGCGATCGTGATGGATCGCTCGGGCAGCATGTCGATGACCGCCCCGGGCACCGGCCAGACCAAGATGGCGCTCGCCGATGATGGCGCCGCGCGGGCGATCGAACTGCTCGACCCCAACGACTTCGTCGTCCTGATTCCGGTGGACAGCGCCGCCCATCCGCTCTCCCCCGACCTCGTGCAGGTGGGCCCGAACCGGGCCAGCCTCGTGGCGGCGGCCCGCAGCGTGGCGAGCACCGGCGGCGGCATCTTCTGCTACACGGGGCTCAAGGCCGCCTGGGACATCCTCCAGAAGTTTCCCGTCGGCCAGCGGCACGTGATCCTGTTCGCCGATGCGATGGACGCCGAGGAGCCGGGCGACTACCAGAACCTGCTCGCCGAGATGGCCGCCGAGAAGTGCACGGTGAGCGTGATCGGCCTCGGCACCGACAAGGACGTCGATGCGGCCTTCCTGCAGGACATCGCCACCCGCGGCGGCGGCCGGATCTTCTTCAATGCCGATGCCGCCGAACTGCCCGCGCTGTTCGCGATGGAGACGGCCACGATCGCCCGCTCGGCCTTTCTCAAGGAGCCCGTGGCCGTCAGGGGAACGCCCGGCTGGGCGGAGATCGCCGCCGAGCCGCTCGACTGGCTGCCCCAGGTGGACGCCTACAACCTCGCCTACCTCAAGCCGAAGGCGTCGCAGGCGGCGATCTCGGGGGACGAATACGCGGCGCCGCTCGTCGCCTTCTGGCGCAAAGGGACGGGCCGCGTGGCCGCGGTGACCTTTCCCCTGGGGGGCGAGTACTCGGCGCTCGTGCGTGACTGGCAGGGCTATGGGGGGCTCTCGCAGAGCCTGGTCCGCTGGCTGATGGGGCCGCCACTGCCGGCCGGCGTCGGGCTGCGGACCGACGTGGACGGCAGCCGCGTGAAGGTCGAACTCTTCTACGACGCGGCGGATGCCGCGGCCGCGGAGCGGATCGCGGTCGATCCGCCGCAGCTGATCGTGGCCCGCGGGGCCGGTGGCGCGGCGACGCCGGTCACCTGGGAACGGCTTGCCCCGGGAAGGCTGTCGGCCACGCTCGACGCGGCCGACGTCGAGTACGTGCGCGGGGCGATCCGGCTGGGTGACGACGCGCTTCCGCTCGGGCCGGTGAACGTGGCCACGAATCCCGAGTGGGCGTTCGACCGCTCGCGGCGCGACGAGCTCTCGGCTGCATGCATCCGCAGCGGCGGCGAGGTGCGGGTGGACCTGAGCGACGTCTGGACGGCTCCGCGGCCGACGGCCTTCCGGGGCGTGCGCCGTTGGCTGCTGCCGCTGCTGCTCGTCGCGCTTGTCCTCGAGGCTCTCCAGACGCAGACGGGCTGGAGCTCAGGGCCTCGCGCGGGGGCGAGTGCAGGTTGAAAACCTGCACCCACTTCGGACACCGGCCGGACGCGACCGAACGTTTCCAGTGGCCGCAGGTTTCACGTGGCCGCAGGTTTTCAACCTGCGGTGAAGCGGCGATGGGCATGTGCAGGTTGAAAACCTGCACCCACGTTCGGAAGGCGAGCGGGTGGAGGGTGTGCAGGTTGAAAACCTGCACCCACGTTTGGAAGGCGAGACCAAAAAAAAGCCCGCCGGGGCCATGGATGGCCCGGCGGGCGTGGAGTGGAGGCGAGGGGAGTCGAACCCCTGTCCCGTGATGTTTCAGCGCGAACGTCTACGTGTGTATCCGGTCAACTTGAGTCTCGTCCGTGCGTCCCCGGCCGACAGGGTGCGTCACGGACCAGCCCGGAACTTTTTTAGCCCCGGCCGTACCAGGCGGTGAACCGGGGCGAGTCGGATTTGGCGACCGATTGGGAGGCCCTTCCGACTGGGGCCATCGCTCGGGGTTGCTTAATTAAGCAGCCAGAGAAAACTGAGCTTCGGCAATTGAAGCTTGGTCGACTTTTAACGTGGCCAGCCGACCAACCACGACACGCAATCCGGGCCTCTTGCCATCCGGTCGAAACCGGTACGCCCCCGTGGGGTCATGCCCGCCGACGGCCGAGGCCGGCCGGCAGGTGTCCAGTGCCCGGACGGCCCCGCGGCCGCCACCGTCGAGCGTGGACGAAAACATTGTACGAAACCTCAAGGGCTGTATCGGTCATGCCGAAGGCCGGCCTTCATTTCCGCAAAAAAATGCGGTTCGGGGCCCGAACCGACACCCCTCCTGGTGAATACTGGAAGGAGACGCCGTCGGGCTCCGGCCCGGCCGACGGGCCTGTCCGGCCCCCCCAATCCATCCCCTCGTTGACGCTCCTCCCATGGCACTCGTACTCTTCTCCCAGGTGCTGCGAACCGCGTGTTCCACGGTCGCTGCCCCCTCTTCTTCAGGCCGTCCCATGTGTGGTTCGCCAGTCGGTTTTGGCCGCGCGGTTGCGTGCGGCATCGCGGTGGTCGTCGCGTGCTACGGTGCGCCGGCCTCGGCCCAGGAATGGGCCAAGAAGATGTTCCCGGTGACGAGCCACAACTTCGGCACCGTCGCCAAGGGATCCAAGACGGAATACCGGTTCGTATTCCGCAACATTTACAAGGAAGATCTCCACGTGGTCGGTGTGCGGACGAGCTGCGGCTGCACCTCGCCCGAGATCACCCGGCACGACCTCAAGACGCATGAGACCGGCGAGGTGGTCGCGAAGTTCAACACCCGCACGTTCCTGGGCCAGCACGGGGCCACGTTGACGGTCACCTTTGACAAGCCGTTTCACGCGGAGGTTCAGGTCCGCGTGGCGGGCAACATCCGTGGCGACGTCACCTTCGAGCCGCCGTTCGTCGATCTCGGCAACGTTGATCTGGGGGCGGGGGCGGAGCGACAGGTGCGGGTCACCCGCGTCGGCAGCGCGGCCTGGGACATCACCGACGTCCGCAGCGCCAACCCGAACTTCGAGGTCAGCCTCTCGAAGCCGACGCGGACGACGTCGCAGACCTCCTACGACCTGACGATGCGACTCAGGCCCGAATCGCCGGCCGGCTACGTGAAGGGACAGCTGATCCTGATCACGACCGACCAGCGGGCCACCCAGATCCCGATGGACGTGGAAGGGCGGGTGGTGGCGGCGGTCACGGTGAGCCCGCAGCTGCTCTCGCTCGGATCGGTGAAGTGCGGCGGCACGGTCACGAAGAACGTGGTCGTTCGCGCGAATCGCGACTTCTGCATCACGGGCGTCGATTGCGAGGACGGCTGCCTGACCTGCGAGCCGCGGACGACTCCGGCGAAGGTCCACATCCTGCCGGTCACGTTCCAGGCCGGAAACGCGGCCGGTCGCGTGGAGCAGCAGCTGCGGATTTCGACCGATCTCGGCGAGGGGGCCGTGCCCGCGGTCACCGTGCAGGCCGAGGTGGAGGCCGTCACGGCGGCCCCGACCGAGCAGTCGGTGAGCACGCGATAGGTCGCCGTCAGCCCCGGCTGGCGAGCGGCCGATACTCGCGGGCGGCCGGGCCCGCGTAGATCGACAGTGGCCGGATGATTCGGTTGTCGCCGATCTGCTCGATCACGTGGGCGGTCCAGCCGCTCATCCGGGCCACCACGAAGATCGGTGTGAACACCTTCACCGGCAGGCCCAGGGCGTGGTAGACGCGGGCGGCGGGCCAGTCGAGGTTGGGCTTGAGCGCCTTCTTCTCGAGCATGATCCGCTCGACGCGATCGGCGAGCGCTTCGAGTTTCTCCGCCTCGGTGCCGCGGGCCATCTCGCGGCACATCCTCCCGAGCAGCTTCGCCCGCACGTCGCCGTCCTTGTAGACGCGATGGCCGAAGCCCATCACCACCCGCTTGGCCGCGAACTGCTCATGCACCCAGGCGTCGGCCCGCTCGGCGGAGCCGATCTCGCCGAGCACCTCGAGCACCTTCTCATTGGCGCCGCCGTGGAGCGGGCCCTTGAGGGCCCCGATCGCGGCCGTGACGGCGGAGTGCAGGTCGGAGCCGGTCGAGGCGACGGTGCGGGCGGCGAACGTCGAGGCGTTGAACTCGTGCTCGGCGTAGAGCACGAGCGTGGTGCCGAACAGCGCCACGTGGGCCGGCGTGGGCTCGCGGCCGGTGAGCCGTTCGAGGAGCGCCTTGGCGAGCGGGCCGTCGGGCCAAGCCTGTGGCACGCGACCACTCGTCAGGTCGATCCAGGCGGCGAGGATCGCCGGCGTCTGCCCGAGGAGCCGTTCGGCCTGCGCGATCAGGGCCGACCGCGGGCCGGGTGTGTCATCCTGCTCCACGAGGCCGAGCATGCTGACGCCGGTTCGCAGGGCGTCCATCACCGAGGCCTGCGGGCTCGCGGCAGCGAGGCGGGCGAGGGCGTCGAGCACGGCCGGATCGAGCGACCGCGCGGCCGCCGAGAGCCGCGCCGAGAAGGCGGCATGCTCGGCGGCGGTCGGCAGGTCCCCGTGCAGGAGCAGCCATGCCACCTCCTCGAAGTCGCCGGCCGCCGCCAGCGGCTCGATCGCGTAGCCGCGGTAGCGGAGGGTGCCGTCGAGCGAGCAGATCGCGGTCTGGCCGGCGATCACGCCGGCGAGCCCCTTGGCGAACGCGGTCGCCGTCGCGGCCGGCGCGGGGCTTGCAGGTTCGGAGGCTGCCATCACGTGGGCTCCTGGTCGAGGGAGCGGGCGAAGCGGTGCCGCTCCGGGTGCTTGGGGTCGTATTCGAGGAGGTCGTAGAGCTCCTGCCGCGACTGCATCAGGTCGAGGAGGCTTTCCTGGGTGCCCTCCTCGGCGATCAGGGCGAGGCCGGCCTCCATGGCCTTCATCGCCAGCCGCATCAGGGTCACCGGATAGAGCACGGCGGCGAAGCCGAGGTCGGCGAGGTCGGGGATCGAGATCAGCGGACTGGTGCCGAACTCGGTCATGTTGGCCAGGAGCGGAACCGCGCCGGCAAACTCGCGGCCCACCCGGCCGAACTCGTCGCGCGACTGGAGGGCCTCCGGGAAGAGCCAGTCGGCGCCGGCGGCGCGATACGCCTCGAGCCGCGCGACGCAGTCGTCGAGGCCGTGCACGCTTCGCGAGTCGCAGCGGCCGATGATCACCGTGGCGGGGTCGCGGCGGCCCGCGGCCGCGGCGGCGAGTTTGTCGGTCATCTCGGCCGGGTCGATCACCTGCTTGCCGGCGAGGTGGCCGCACCGCTTGTCGGCGCCCCGCTGGTCTTCGAGCTGGATCGCGGCGGCGCCCGCGGCTTCGAGGAGCCGGACGGTCTCCTCGACCTCACGCGGGCCGCCAAAGCCGGTGTCGGCATCGACCACCAGCGGCACCGAGACGGCCCGGGCGAGGATCCGGGTCTGCTCCACGAGCTGATCGCGGGTGAACAGGCCGATGTCGGGCACCCCGAGGGTGCCGGCGGAGAACGCCGCGCCCGAGAGATAGACCGCGTCGAAACCGGCCGACTCCACGAGTTTCGCGGCGAGGGCGAAGGGGGCCCCGACGATGCCGAGCATCTCCGTGGCGGCGGCCCGGCGGAGCGCCGCTCCCCCGGGAGCGGTCGCGGGGCCGTCGGGGGCAGGGCGGAGCATGGCGGGGTCGGGAGCGGCCATCGGTATCCTTGGGAGGTGGACGATGCGGTCGGCGAGGCGTTTATAGATGCACGGTGCGGTGGGCGAAAGCGGCGGCGGTGGCACGGCGGGCTGGGCCCGCGGCCTCGGCGAGTGCCTGTTGATCACGGCGGTCTTCGCCGCCGCCGGGGCCTGGCCCGCGCCCGACGTCAACGAGGCCGTGTATCTGACGAAGGCCCGGCATGCCGCCGATCCGAACTGGGGCCGCGGCGACTTCTTTCTGGAGACGCCCGACGCCCACGGCGTGTTCTATCTCGTCGCGGGACCGGTTGCTGCGGCCCTGTCGCTCGAAGCGACCGCCTGGCTCGGCCGCCTCGCGGGCTGGCTGCTGCTCGCCATCGGCTTCCGGCACGCGGCGGTTCCCCTGCTTGCGACCCCGTGGGCCCGCGTCGTCGCCGCGGGCCTGTTTTCCTTCGCCCTCCGCAACACGACGGCAGCGGGCGAGTGGGTGATCGGGGGCTGCGAGGCGAAGGTGTTCGCCTGGGCGGCGGTCCTCGGCGGCCTCGGGGAACTGGGCTCGGGTCGATTCGCCACCGCGTTCGGCCTCGCGGGCATCGGCACGGCCTTCCATCCGCTCGTTGGCGGCTGGGCCCTGGTCGCGACGGCGGTCACCTGGGTCGCGGGCCCGATCCGGCAGCGGGAGGCCGCGGCGCCTGCTCGCGGCCGGATGTCGTGGTGGGAAGTGGCGGTGGTCGCCGGTGGGCTCGCGGCTGCCGCGGCGGGCGTGGGGCCGGCGCTCGGACTCACGGCCGGGGTCGATGCCGCCACGCGGGCCGCCGCCACGAAGATCTACGTCGTCGAGCGGCTCTCGCACCACCTCCTGCCGCGGACCTTCGCCGACGGGATGATCGCGCGGCACCTGCTCGCCGTTGCGGTGTGGTGGCTCCTGTCGCACCTGCTGCCGGCGACGGCGGCGCGCAATCGGATCGGCACGTTCACGCTGGCCGCCCTGGCGATCTCGGCGGTCGGCGTCGGCATCGCCGTCCTCGAGCCGTGGGCACCGGCGGTCTCGTATGCCCTGCTCCGCTACTACTGGTTTCGGCTGGCCGACGTGGCGGTGCCCTTCGCCCTCGCAACCACCTTCGCCGCGGTGGTGGCCGACCCCGCGACGTGCGGCCGCGTGTTTCCCGGCCGGCCGGCGTGGCTGCGGGCCGCCACGATCGCCCTGCTGGTGGCCGACCTCGCCGGGCAGAGCCTGCACTGGCCGCTGCCCGGTCGCGATCCGGTCGCCCCGCGGGCCGACGCCAGACTCGCCGCGACGGCCTGGGCCGATATCTGCTCCTGGGTCCGCGACCACGCGCCGGCGGACGCCTGCTTCCTCACGCCCCGAGGGGCGGCGAGCTTCACCTGGCGGACGGGGCGTCGCGAGGTGGTGTCGTGGAAGAACAGCCCGCAGGATGCCGCGTCGCTCGTCGAGTGGCGGCAGCGGATCGTGGACTGCTTCTCGCGGTCGGGTTCGCTCGTCGAGATGGAGCGGTCAACCGTGTCACTCGGCCCCGAGCGGGTCCGCGAGGTGAGCGCGCGGTATGGCGCCGATCACGCGATCGTGCCGCTCGACGCGCCCCTCCTCGAGTCGATCCCGGGCGAGCGGCTGCATGCCAACGGCACCTACGCGGTGGTTCGCCTGCGGCCGGCGGCGGCCGCGGCTAGTCCAGCGGCACGTTGAGCTTCGCCGCCTGGAGGCGGATCACGTGCTGGAAGGCGGGGAACGGATACTTCTTGCCGCGGCGCACGGCCCACAGGTAGGTCGAGTCGACGAGCTTCTCCGGCAGCCTGCCCTCGCGGACCCGCTCGGCCACCGTCTCCACGAACTGCACGTCGTGCGGTGCCTTGACCCGGAGGCCCGTCTTCAGCCGCTCGGCGAGCCCCGCCACGCCGCCGCGTTCGACCGCGGGATCGTCAGCCCGGCCGCGGCCACAGGCGACGAGAAGGCCGAGGGCGACGGCGAAGACCGCGACACGGCGAACCATGGGCAGGCTCCTGGCGGGAGGATCAGACGAAGCGGGCCACGGCATACGACTTCTTGCCCGAGCGGAGCACGAGCGTGGCCGCGCCGACGAGGTCGCCGGCCGTAAGCCGGTGGGCGGGGTCGGTCACGCGGCGATTGTTCACATAGCCGCCCCCCTGCTCGATCGTGCGGCGGGCGGCGCTCGCGGTCTGGGCCAGGCCCGTGGCCTTGAGCGCCTCAACGAGCGGCAGGCCCTCGCCCTCGAGCGCGGCCCGCGGAAACTCGTGGCTCGGCACGTCGGCGAAGATCTCCGAGAGGGCCGTGTCGTCGAGGCTCGCGATCTCGGCGCCGAAGAAGATCGCGGTGGCCTGCCGAGCCGCGGCGAGGCCGGCCTCGCCGTGGACGAGCCGCGTGAGCTCCTCGGCGAGCCGCTTCTGCGTGTCGCGGGCTGCGGGCTGGGACGCCCGCCTCGCGTCGAGGTCGGCGACCTCGTCGAACGGCAGCTCCGTGAGCCGCAGCAGGCAGCGGCCTGCGTCGTCGTCGTCGAGGTTGATCCAATACTGGTAGAAGCGGTAGGGGCTCGTCCGCTGCGGGTCAAGCCAGATCGCGCCCGACGCCGTCTTTCCCATCTTCGTGCCGTCCGACTTCGTCAGCAGCGGGCAGGTGATGCCGTGCAGGTCGCGGGAGCGGAGCCGGCGGCCGAGCTCGATGCCGGCGGTGATGTTGCCCCACTGGTCGCTGCCGCCGATCTGGACGCGGCAGTCGAGCGTGTCGGAGAGGTGCACGAAGTCCCAGGCCTGGAGCAGCATGTAGCTGAACTCGGTGTAGGAGATGCCGCCATCCCGCTCGAGGCGGCTCTTCACGGAGTCTTTGGCGAGCATCTGCGAGAGCGGGAAGTGCTTGCCGACGTCGCGGAGGAACTCGAGGTAGCCCACGCCCCGCATCCAGTCGCCGTTGTTGACGACGTGCACCCGGTCGCCGGACGACGCGAGCACCGCCCGGATCTGCCGGCCCACGCCGGCGATGTTGGCCTCGAGTTCGGCCGGCGAAAGCAGGTTCCGCTCGTCGCTGCGGCCGCTCGGGTCGCCGATCATCCCGGTGGCGCCGCCGATCAGGGCGACCGGTTCGTGGCCGGCCCGGGCGACGCGGCGCAGGAGCACCAGGGCCACGAGGTGGCCCACGTGCAGGCTGTCGGCCGTGGGGTCGAATCCGGCGTAGACCCGGCGGCCGGGCGTGGCCAGCCACTGCCGGAGCACGGCCGCATCGGTCGACTGGTGGACGAGGCCGCGGGCCTCGAACTCGCTGACGAGGTCGTGGGGCATGGGGCTACCGCCAGAGGTCGCCGTCGGCGAAGGGATGGGCAGGACCGCCGAGCTTCGGCGCGGGCAGGGCCTTGAGGGCCTGCTCCGCGAGTTTGAGATCTTCGCGGCAGGTGATCTTGAGGTTGATCGGCGAGCCGGGCACGACCGTGACCGGATGGCCGCTCCGCTCGATGAGCGCGGCCTCGTCGGTTGCCGTGGCGTCGCGCTGGGCCGCGAAGGCCTTCACGAGCAGGTCGCGGGAGAAGACCTGCGGCGTCTGCGCCTCCCAGAGGCCCGTCCGATCGACCGTCTCGGTGATCACGTTGCCGGGGCCGACCCGCTTGAGCGTGCCGACCACCGGAATGGCGAGGATCGCCGCCCCGGTGCGGACGCCGGCGGCGAACACCTTGTCGATCCAGACGGGAGCGAGACAGGGCCGCGCCGCGTCGTGGATCGCGACCATGTCGATGTCGGCGGCGAGTTTCTCCAGCCCGTTGCGGACCGAGTCGGCCCGTGTGGCGCCCCCCTCGGCGAGCGTGATTCCCATGAAGGCGAGGTTGGCGCCGAACTTCTCGACGAAGGCCTGGCGATCCTCCGGCGAGACCACCACGACGACCTGCTTGACGTCGTCGCGGTCGGTGAACTTCTCGGCCGAGTGCATCCAGACCGCCCGGCCGGCGAGCGGCGCGAACGGCTTCTTGTAGTTGGCGTCTTGGAAGCGGCTGCTCTGTCCGGCGGCCGCCAGGATCACTCCGAAACGGGGCATGGCACCTCCGCCTCGGCGATCGCGACGTCCATCAGCGTGCGGATCGCGGCCTTCGCGGCCGGCTTGTCGTGGATCCAGGACGCGAAGGCCTCGCCGTGGGCGCCGTAGAGATCGTGCAGCCACCGCGGGGCATCCGTGCGGAGCCAGGCTCGGAAGCGGAGCCACTTGGGGTTCGACTCGCCGTAGACCTCACGAGCGACCCAGCACATGCCCATGCCACCGCCCATACCGCCACCACCCATGCCGCCACCGCCCATGCCGCCACCGCCCATGCCGCCACCCATTCCACCGCCGCCCATGCCACCCATGCCGCCGCCGCCCATGCCACCCATGCCACCGCCACCCATGCCACCGCCACCCATGCCACCGCCACCCATG
>JBBAVS010000061.1:0-23210 GCA_040397585.1 Pirellulales bacterium | reverse complement strand
AGACGAGATCGCCGAGCCGCAGGCGCCGGCCGTAGAGGTCCGTCATTACTGCCGCGGCCGCGAAGGCCTCCGCGTCTCCCGGCATCCGTTCCGTGTTCGCGTCCATGCGAATCCTTTCTCAGTTATCGGATTTTGGGGACCCCACTCAGCGGTTGAGCAGGGCGACAACAATCCGAAGGGCAACGATCACGATCTCGATCACCTTTGCAGCGTCCATGCTCTCGGTCCTCCGTTCGCGGGTTGTGAGCCCGGTCATCCGTGACGCGGGCGGGAATCTAGAACACTTATCGGAACTTGGTCAAGAGGACTTTATTCCGGGCGGTTTCCCGGGGGATTAGCGGGGGCGAAAGGGTTCGCCCGTAGCCTGGGAGATCAGGTCCGAGACTTCGCCGCGGGTTGCGCCGCGAGGAATGGCGATCCCGAGATCGGTCGCGTACTCGAGCTGCCGATCCGTCGGAGGATCTCGCCTCCAGGCATTCGGCCGTCGGGGCCACGAGAGAAAGCCGCCGACGACCATCACAACACAAACAGCTACGGCCGGGGTGCTGCGATCCTTGGAGAACGCAGCGACAACCAGCAGGGACAAACCGATGATGAGAATAAATCCGGCCGCGGCGGCGCGGACGAGGTAGATCAGCCAGGACATCGGACGAACCTCCGCGAGCCGATCAGGCGGCGCGGAATCCTGCCGGCGGTCGCCCGCCCCGCTTCTTTCTCTTCGCCTGATGATCCTTGGCGATCCGCCTGATCTCGTTCAGATCGTAGAACACCACGCGAGGGGATTCCACCCTCGACCAAAGGACACCCTTTCGGGCCATCTGGCGGATGTAGTGGGTCGAGCAGCCGAAGGCCTTCGCCGCTTCGGCCGTCGTGCAGAGGCTCCGCCCCGATTTGTCGACGATCATCGCCATAGCCTCCGAGGGTATCGCCGCGGCCGGCTGATTCAACAGCCGGCCGCGGCTTGCTTTGCGCCCGCCGGCCCCGTAGGGTTCCCTGCGGCCGATACACCCGGAAGGGCTCGAACCTTCAACCTTCGGTTCCGTAGACCGATGCTCTACCGAACCGAAACCAGTCGCAGAATGCCGGCCGTTCCGGTCCTGCGGGGTGTTTGACTCGGTCGCCGGCGGTAAGGATGCTCCGCGATTCTTCCCCACTCCGGCAGGCGGCCGAACGAGGGGGGGCACGGGGTGCCGAATGTTCCGTCGGTCCGGTCCTGCCACGCTCGGGGCGTATGCCCGCGACTACGGGCTCCTGCGCGATGTCCGCCCGGAGACCCTGCGCCAATACCAGATCTCGGCCGACCTCTTCGAGCGCTGGGCCGGCGGCCCCGTCCGCCTCGATGAGCTGGACGAGCAGAGTGTCTCGGCGTTCCTCCGCGACTACTCCGCGACCGCGGCCCCGCCGACCGTCCGGTCCAAGAGAACCCAGATCCTCGCCCTGTGGCGGGCGGCCGCCGACGACGGCCTCTGTGACCCGCCGACCCGACGAGTCCGGAGCGTCCGGGTACCCCGCCGGCCGGTCGTCGCCTGGGAGCGGGCGGAGGTCGAGCGGCTCCTCGCCGCCTGCCAGGCCCTGCCCCGCTGGCACCGCTGCGGCCTCCGCCGGAGCGTCTGGTGGGATCTCGCGATCCGCGTCGCCTGGGACACAGGACTCCGCTGGGGCGATCTGGTCGCCCTGCCCGTCGAGGCCGTCCGGGCCGACGGGGCCGTCGTCTGGTCACAGGCCAAGACGGGCTCCCTGATCACCTGCCGGCTCCAGCCGTCCACCCTCGCGGCCCTGCTGGCGTCCCTGGAAGCCTGCCCCCGGGCCCTCGTCTGCCCGTGGCCGGCCAGCCACGAGACTTTTACGGACCAGGTCGCCCGGCTCGTCGCGAAGGCCGGGATCCGCCCCGGAACCTGGAAATGGATCCGCCGCGGCTCGGGGACCGACGTCGAACTCCAGCAGGGCGGGGCGGGGCACCTCCACCTCGGGAACACAAGGGCGGTATTCGAGTCGGCCTACGGGGACCGGGCGATCCTCGGCCGGGCGGCGCCGCACCCCCGCGAGCTGCTCGTCGAGGCCCTCGCCCGCCGCCCGGTCACGCGGTCTCCCGCTCCCTGCGCGGATGCACGCCCGCCAGCCCCACGACTTGCTCGAGCCGACGCCAGAACCCCACCGCCGCAAGCAGCGGGTTGAGCCAGTCGCTCATCACACAGAAATTTGTGCTGAACGGCGATTGATGATGGGCGGCGTGCCCGTCTGGCGACGACAGCAGGCCGATCAACTGGAGCCCCCGTATCGGGCGCGAACACCGCTGGTGCGCCCAGCCGTGAACCTCGTTCGCCTGGGTCGCGCACGCTGCCGCCAGGGCCAGCCAGTTCTGCCCCGCCGCCAGTGCGACGATCGCGATGACGGCCGCTGGCAAGATCGTAGTCCAGTTGCGTTGCCAGTAGTCGCCGGCCAGGAACGCCCGGGGCTCGGAGTGGTGCCGGATGTTCGGCGCCACGACATGCTCGCCCAGGATCGGCCACGCCGGGTCGCCGTATCGGTCCTCCCACCAGTGAACGACGCCCGCCGCAAAGTCGGCGGCGAGCCACGCGGAGATTGCGTAGAGCAGAATCAAGGCACGACTCCAGTCAGCGGGCCGCCAGGTAGAGCCCGGCGTTCGCGAACGCGTAGCCCAGGTAGGCGATCGCGAGTCCCGTCTTACCGTGGTAAACGAGGTCGGCCGCGACGACGATGTAGATCACGCCCGTGACGGCGATCAGGAACGGGCTCATGGGGCCGCCTCACACTCCGCCAGGCAGGCCGCGTAGCCGGCCAGGTCGACCGGCGTGTCGGAACTCTTCGCGGTCCCCTGATGCCGGGCGAGCTTGTCGAGGATCATGATCTGCGCCCAGTCGGCCTCGGTCAGAGGCTCGCGGAGTTTGCTCGCGAAGATCGCGTTGACGGCCGCGACCGTCTTCGCGAAGTGTTCGCGCGGCGGCCCGTAGGTCGTCCGCCGTTGCCGGATCACGGCCGTCGCCGTTACCAGCAGGCTCTCGGCCGGGGTCACGACCTCGGCCCCGTAGCCGGGATGATTGGGATCTTTCACGTTTCCCTCCTGAAGATGCCTGATCGTCCTGATCGCGTGAAACAGCCAGGACGCTAACGTCCCCGATGTGCCAGTCCAGGCCCCTTGGAACCGCCGGGCGAGCTGCTCGGCCTCGTCGAGGTCCGCGTCGGTGAGGATGTACGCGGTCACGAGGAGCGGACCCTCCCGCCGGCCGTGATCCGCAGGTTCTCGACGTCGAATTGCTGGTCGGCGTGGACCGTGACCACCGCAAAACCGTGGTTGTATTTGGAGAAACGCGAGTATTCCGGCCGGAGATCGCAGAGGCAGCCGGTACTCCAACAGAAGACCTCGCTCCCCCACATGTCGGGCTCGCAGTGTGCGCTGGTCCGGTGGCCGTGCCCCTCGAGCACCGTGTGATGCAGCCGGAGGAATGCCCCGCGCGCCTGGTTGACCGGCGAGCTGATCCCCTTGCCCTTCTCGTGACCGTGGAGGACCGGCAGCTTCCCGAGCATGATCGGCCGCTTATCCTCGACGAGCGTCATCCCGTGCCGCTCAAGGTGGAGCCAGGCGTTGAGGCCCATTTCCGGCTCGGCCGAGACCTCGGGGGCGTGTTGCCACAGCCAGTGTTTCCAGCGCTCCTCGTGGTTCCCGGTCTTGAAGACGATCGGGATCTTCGGGAACGACTGCCGGATCCACCCGAGCATCTCGCGGATCTGCGCCAGCTCGCCGGGGAGGTCACGCTTTCTCGGATCCTTGATCCAGCGGCTGATGGTATAGAAGTCGGCGATGTCGCCGTTCAGGACGAGCGCGTCGATCCCGGTCTCGCCCAGGTGATCGACCGCGGCCTCGAGCGCGACCGGATCGTGATAGGGAACGTGAATGTCGCTGAGGATCCCGACCCTCCCGACGACGCCCAGGTCGTGCGTCGTCCACGGCTCGACCTTCGACGGCGGCATCGCGAACCGGTGCCCAGGCTGGCGGGCCGGCCGCGGGGCCGTGGCGTATTTCTTGTCTTTCTTGCGGCCGCTCTGGCCGAACTGCGCCCGAATGCGAGTCCTCGCCGCCTCGAGGCCGAGAGCGCCCCTACTTTCGGCGACGAGTAGCCTTGCCAGCCCGCGCGCGGAGTGGTTTGGGTTCTCGGCCACGAGCCGTTTTACGACCGCTGTCATCGGATCGCCTGCCATTCTCTCGGCCCTCCTTTGCCTTCGGTTTTCTAAGCCAGTTGATTTCGTCGCCTATTCCGTCCGGCGTGTCGTCGTCGTCGCTCTCGTCGAGGCTCGTTTCCAGCCGTGGCATCGTTTACCCCTCACGGTCAGTTCCCGATACCGATCTGTAATCCGGCTTCGTTGAGCCAGTCCTGCCGCTGCTCGCACCCGCAGTCGTGGAACCCGACGGCGACCGCGACGGCGTTCGCGCGGTCCTTCGTGGCGCCGACCGCCGACAGGACCCGTTCCAGGTGATCGCCCAGGCCCGGCCGTGGGGCGGAGTCACAGTTGCGCCGCGCGTCCGCCGACCTCGCGGTCGCGCCGCAGCGGATGCAGCGGAGGTTGTCGAACTTGCAATTCATGGGCAGTTGGCGACGTCGTAGTTGGCGGGCAGGGTGCAGCGTGACGTCCCGCGCGGCTCGAACTGCGGCGAGGACGGTTGCCCGTCATAGATCAGCGTGATCCGAGATACGCGGAACGCGACCTCGATGGTTTGGGCCGCAACGGAGGCGGGAGGCCAGGACATCACTCCCGAAGACGACAGGACGTTTCGCGGGGTGTGAGTGCCGATCACGAGACAACTGTCCCATCGCCAGTTTTGGAGTGTGTACGCTCCCAGTTGAGGGAAATTCGCGAGCCCGGCGAGAAGGTTGACGTCGACCCGAACATCGAAGGGTGCCGCGCAGCCCGCCGCGCCGCACACCCGACCGTTGAACGTTTCGTTGCTGCCCTGCCTGATCTCGATCGTTCGACAGGAAGGGGACGCCGGCGCGTCACGGACGATCAGTTGCGGGAAACCGTCGATGGTCGCCTTCAACAGCGAGAACGTGTCGGGATAGCCCAAAGCGTTGAACGACGGAGAGTCTCGAGACAGGCCAGTAAAGGATTCGCCGAGCCGGCCCTCCCCCCAGGTCAGAGGTTCCAGAGACGCTCGCGTAGCGGGTGTCCCCCCGAGAACCCACACTCGCCGAACGAGCGAGACCTGGAGCGAGACCTCGGAGGCATCCGAGCCGACGTTCGCCAGAATCTGGTGAACTGTGCCGGCCGAGCCGTAGTCCTCGGCGTAGCCGTAACCGCCGCCAGGGAGCGGAGTCAGCGTGAACACCCCGACGGGGGCGGTAAACAGAACACTCATCGACGCTTCAGCGACAGGGCCGTCGCAGGCGGCCGAGGCGTAGCGTCCGAGCGTTAGGGTGCCGAAATGCGATGTGCTGCTGGAGATCTCGACCTCGATCTCGTCGGGCGGCGCCGGCATCGTGCAACAGCAGGACGAGCAGGGCAGCAGGACCATGCGTCAGCACTCCGCCGCGATGAGGTAGTACGCCCCCAGGGGGCCGCGGGCGACGGCGACCCATTTCCCGCTCGCGACGGTCGCGAATTTGTTCACACAACCGGCGAGCGTCCCGGACTGGGTCTCGCTCCCGGGCGTGCCGCCCTCCCAAAGTTGGATCGTGGCGGTCGAGCCCTTGTTCCAGACGGCGGTCGTCTTCCCGAGCCGGATCGGCTCGCCGCCGTCGTCGCCTGGTTGCCGGAAATGGATCGGAGGCTGATCGCGGCCGCTGCGCTCATAGGCCAGCGTCGCCGCGGCGACGCGGCGGGCGGCGGATTCCGTGAGGCGCACCTTCCGATCCATGCTCCACGGCTCCTACGAAGGAACGATCGACGGCGCGCCGAACTTCGCGCCGTAGGCCGTCGCCGGATAGACGTTGAACGTCAGCGCGTCGGGGGCCTGGCCGGCCGCCTTCGCGACACCGTTCGCCAGCGCGACCGGCTGCCTGACCGCCTTCCCGTCCTTGCCGGTGATCGTCCGCCGGTTGGTGCCGCTCGTCGACGCGTTGCCGTTGGAGTCGGCCTTCTCCTGGAATCCGAGATCCCACGGCTTGAGCTGCCAGCCGTCGGGATCGAACCGGAATTCCCACTTCGTCTCGACGTACTTCTTGACCTCGCCTTGCTCGTCGCCCTCGTCGAGCTTCTGCGACTGCCGCTCGTCGGCCGACTTCAACGAGACCTTCCATTTGCCCGCGGCCTCGCCATCCCAGACGTCGGAGTTCACGCTCCCTGAGTAGGTGTTCCTGTCCGTCATCCAGGTATCGGCCGCGTAGAACTTCGTCAGCGTC
The DNA here is from genome assembly GCA_040397585.1 of Pirellulales bacterium. Lineage (GTDB taxonomy): Bacteria > Planctomycetota > Planctomycetia > Pirellulales > UBA1268 > QWPN01. Next base: position 16,854 of record JBBAVS010000061.1, on the reverse strand, counting down.
CATCCGCGCTCTTCGCGCTCGCGGGACAGGCCCTCGATCGGATCGCCGGCCGAGTTGACGATCAGCGCACCGTTTCGATCGCGGAACGCCGGAACGCTCGTCGTGCCGCCGGCGGCCTGCCAGAAGTCCTCGGGGATCCCGGTCGTCGCGTTGATCTTCTTTCCGTTCGTCGGGACGTAGAACTGGACCGTCACGATCCAGATCATCCCGACATCGTCGGCCAGGTCGACGGAGAACTCCATCGCCTTGCACGCGGGGAAGTCCCAGTGAGCCACGCCGTAACCCTGGCCGGTGGAGTTGGCGATCACGATCTTCGAGGTCCGCGGGTCGTCGACGCGGACACGCCACTTCTCGGTCGGCCGGTAGGATTCGCCGAGCTTCCCGGACAGGCCCCCGGAGGGAAGCCAGTCGGCCTTCACGACAGCCATCAGCCACCCTCCAGAGCGAACGGGTACTCGTCGTCGCCGCCGCCCAGGCCGTCGCGGATCTGCTCGAGGACGGAGAGCTGCTTCTCCTGGACGTCCTCGCCGCCGCCGCGCATCAGCCGGAACATTTCCGCGATGCCCTCCTGGGATCGCGAGTCGATGCCCTTTATGGCCTGATCGTTCCGCAGCTCTGCCGCCGGGGCCGCCGCCGGGGGCGTCGCCCTCGAGGCCGTGTCCACCTGGGCGGCCGACTGCTCGGCCCGGGCGATCGCCCCGTCGAGGGCCGCCGTCAGCGGGCCGGCGACGGCGGCCCCGACGGGTGCGGCCGTCTCGCCGAACGCCCGCTCGAATCCGGCCTTCGAGTCGGCGACGTTCTGGTCGATGCCCTTCGTGATCTCCGCGTTGAATGCCTTCGCCCCTTCGACGTAGGCGTCGAGCCCGGAAGTGTCGAGACCGAGGAACCGCCCGCCGGCCCGGAGGAGCCGCGCTATCCCCTCGACGACCGCCCCGAACCCGAGGACGACAACACCGAGCCCGGCCTCCGCGGCATTGAACACGCCGGAGAGGAAGCCGGCGATCCGATTCATCGCGTCGGCCACGGATCCCCACTGCCCGCCCACCTGGGAGACGTACTCCCAGACACTCGACAGGTTGGAGATCAGATAGTCGCCGATCCCGGCGAGGAACCGCGCCCCCTGGAGGATCCCGTCGCCGATCGCCTGGCCGAGGTTCGCGCCGCCCATCGAGCCGACGAGGTTCGTAAACGTGTCGGCGACCTCCTTCACGGCCGGGGACAGGTAGGCGACGACCTGGTTCACGACGCCCTCGATCGCCTTGCCTGCCATCGTGAACGCGTCGTTCATCGCCTCAACGTCCTGCCCCTGGGCATTCGTCAGGGTGAGCCCGAGCCGCTCGGCCTGCTCGCGGGCCTGGGCGATCCCCTCGGCCCCCTGGGAGAAGAGCGGGAGCAGCTCGACGCCCGACTTGCCGAAGATCTGGACGGCCGCGGCCGCCCGCTGGGCCTCGGTCGGGAGCTTGGCGATTGCCGCGGCGATCGCGTCGAACCGCTCCGAGGCCGACAGGCCCCCGAGCTGGTCCACGGACAGGCCGAGCCCGGAGAAGGCGGCCTGAGCCACCTTCGATCCCTGCGAGGCCTTCACGAACGCGATGTCGGCCTTCGTCGCGGCCTTCGCGATCGTGTCCATGCCGACGCCGGCCAGGTCGCCGGCGAGGGCGAGACCGGAGAATTCCCCGAGGGTCATCCCGAGCCGCGCCGCGAGTTTGCTCTGCTGGTCGATCACCTCGGCCTGGGCCTGGCCGTAGGAGACCATCGAAGACACGCCGCGGGAGACAGCCCCGGCGACCGACGCGAAGAGCTGGGCCCCCTGGATCGCGACGAGCGCGGTCATGCCGCTCCGAAGGCTGCCGACAGCGGCCTCCATCTTCGACATGCTGCTGACGGCCTGATTCACACCCGAGACGAGACCGCCCGTCGAGGCCGTGAATACTGCGCGTACCTTGCCGATGTCCGCCATGACGTCCCTGCCTTCCGGAGCCCGGGGAGCCGGGCCAACTTCTCCGCGATCTCCTCGTCCGTGAGGGGCACCGCCGGCCTGCTCTCGTCACCCTCGCGATAGGACGGGAGGAACCGCTCCTCGTCGCCCTTGTCGTAGCGGCACCCGAGCGCCGCCCGGATCAGGGCGGTCGCCCGCCCGGCCCGCCGCCACGGGTTGCCCCACGGCTCGACCCGGTAGTAGGCCGCCCACCTCGCCAGTTGTGACCGCGTGATCCGTGGCTTCAGTTCCTCCTCGACGTTCCACACGTTGCATTCCAGGGCCAGCCGGTAGAGCATCAGCTCGAGCGGCTGGCGTCGGAGTTTTTTTCCAGTTCCTCGACCTCCTCCTCGGTCGGCCCGTTCATCAGTTTCATGGCCGCCTCGGCCACCTCGGCCACGCCGGACGCCGGCATCATCGCCACGGCGTCGAGGCCCTCGTCGCCGGGCGGAATGATCGGCTCGCCCTTGTCGTTCACGAGCATGATCTGGAGGAGCCGCGCAGAGAACGGGGCGTCGGCGGCCTTGTTGCGATTGCAATACATCCGCCAGACGTCGAGGTCTTCGGCCGTCGGATCCTTGAGCAGGACCGTCCGCTTCCACGCCTTGCAGAAGTAGGGCATCGGGGCGCCGGTGGCACCGAGCGCGAGGAGATCGTCGAACGTCGTGATCGTCGTCATGTCAGGTTCCCGTGAGTTGGAAGGAGCAAGACCCCGTCGAGAACTCTCCCTTCCTGCCGGAGTGACTCCAGCGAGTGAGGATCGCCTCTCCGGAGTAGGTTTTGCCGGGGACCGAAAACGTGAGCAGCCCGCGCGTCCCGACGTCCTGGAGCGAGAACGACGGCGGCCCCCAGAACTGAAAGGCGGCCGTCGTCGATTCGATCGAGGTACAGTCCCATTCCTTGAGAACCCGCGAGGCCGTTCCGTAGCCGATCACCTGGCTGTCGCCGTGAGTGACGTCCTGGAGTTGACCGGCTGCGGCCTCCGAGTCAAACCCGGTGAGCGCGCCGATCTGGACGCCGGCGAAAGTGACGATGCAAGGATGGGAACTGGGGGGCAGGGGCACGGATCACCCCCGGATCACAGGACCTGCTCGAACGTGGCCGAGCCCTCGACGAACGCGCCGACCTTCCGGGTGATGCTCGACGCGGTGCAGCGGTAGGTGCCGCTGCCGCCGGTCGTGGTGAGCGTGCCTTCGGCGCCCTCGGTCGGGGGCGTGGCCGTGCCGTGACAGCGGAACTGGATCGTCACCTTCTTCGGATCGGCCGGTTCCGTGAGCGGGGCATTGCCGTACACTTTCTGGGCCCCGTCGGCGAGGTCGAGCGTCGAGAGGTCGACACGCTCGCGACTCGGGGCCGAGCCCTCCTGGCTGATGTCCATGCACTTGAAGGTCGCGCCGGCGAAGGAGAACGTCGTCCCCTGCGAACTGATGAAGGTCACGGGATCGGGCATGGTTTACTCCTCCCAGGTGATCGCGTAAGTCTGTTCGACGATGTAGGTCGGGACGTCGCGGCCTTCGAGGAACACCGCGTCGCCGTCCTGCTGGCCGGTGATCGCCGTCTCGTGAATCTTCAAGTCGCCGACGAGGCCGGTAAAGTTTCGTAGCGCGGCCCGGATCCCCCGGGCGAGCTGCTTCGCCTGGAGGTAACCGTCGGCGCAGATCGACACGGAAAACGTCCCCTGAACCAGGGTCGAGGAGCCGAATCCCTCGTCGAGTGTCTGGAGGTCTTCCTGCCCCGCCTGGCCGTACATCACGAACGGCGGCAGGACGCCCTCCGGGACGGCCAGCGGGTAGGCCGGACACCCGGCCGCGTCCTCGATCGCGTCGCGAAGCCAGCCCTCGGCGTAGTTCGTGGGGAGTGGCATGGTCACCTCTTGCGTCGGAAGCCGGGGGCGCCGCCAGGATTCTTCCCGGCGGCCAATTCGACACAGGCCCGGTCGAGGGCCTTCCTCATTTCGCCGATCAGCATCTTCGAGGCCGGCTGTTTGATCTGGGCGTGGGTCCGTTCCATGATCTTTCGCGGCTCGATCTGGGCCGTCCCGAACTCCAGCCAGATCGCCTTCCGGCTCTCGGTGCCGTACTTGAAGCCCAGCCGGCCGATAACGAATCCGTCGCGGTTCTTGCCGACGTACTTGGAATTCACGGTCGCCGCCCGGCGGAGGTTGCCGGCGATGTTCTTGATCTTGCCGGAGCCCTTCGTGAACCGGCCGCGAGTGTCGCGAGTCACCGCCGACGCGCGGAGCGTCTTCTTCCGCTTCGGGGTGTTTTTCCGCAAAACCGGAACGCCGGTCTTCAGGGCCCGTTTCATCGCGGCGCCGAGATGCTTCTTCGCGATGTGCCGCGGCAGCTCGTCATAACGGGACATGATCGCCCCCACCTCTCCCGACATGCCCCTCCAGTTGAGCGCGATCATGTGGCCTGCTCCTCGACCGTCAATTCGTGTTCTTCACGGGCACCCTTCTCGACGACCGCGGAGATGTAGAGGAGCCGGTCGCCACGGCTCACCCACCGCAGCCGCCAGTTGCCGCGGAGGCCGGCGACGTAGCGGATCCGGACGGTCGCCTGGGTCGAGCCGCCGATCTGGCCGCGCCGCTGCTGCTCCGAGTAGCTGACGGCCTCATAGGATCCGTAGACGCGGCCGACTTCGCTCCACGACTGGACGCTCTCGCCGAGGGCGTTCCGGGTCTCGGCCGGCGATTCGATCGCGAACACCTCGCGCAAGAGTCCGGACGGCAGCCCCATGTCACCAGCCCCCGTCGTGGGATTCGCTGGCGAGCAGGGCCTCGAAGGCCTGCGGCAGCTCGGCCGCCGTGTCCTCCGCCAGGACGCCGCGGTTCTTGAATAGATGCTCGACGTACATCAACAGGGCCGAGCGGAGCTGCGGGGGGATCGGCGTCCCCGGGGCCACGCCGCCCCAGTAGGTCGCGACCACCTTCCCGGCCACGCCGGTCGGCATCTTCACCGTCGCCGGCATCGCGTCGGCGTCGACCTCGAGGTCGCCGGCCGCCACGGCCACGCCTGCCAGAGTGACGGCGAGCGGGTAGGTCTCATTCATGAGCAGGGGCGGGGCGGGGAGCGTCAGGACCGGAGGGGGCGACGACCAGGTCGCGCGGTACTGGGTGGCGACGAGCGTCTGGCCGAGCCGCCGCTCAATCAGCCGGCGACCGGCGGCGATCTTCCCGAGGAGGAGCGTGTCGTGGTCGTCCTGGTCGGGCATCAGGCCGCACTGGAACTTCGCCTCGACGAGGCTCACGGGCTCGATCACGGGCCACTGAATCACGCGGAGAGTGTCTGGTTTCATGACTGGTTGACCGATTGGATGTAGTTCGGCTGGGCCGTGATGAGCGACACAGTGCCCCCGAGGAAGATGTCGGCGTAGGTCTTGCCGCCGATCTGCCTTTCGTGCCAGGCCTCGATGCGGAACGATCGCGGGTAGGCGACGTATCGCGAGTCGAAGTCGAGTCCGGAGATCCCGTAGAACGCTCCCGCGACGAACGTCATCGTCGCCACTCTCCGGCCGGCTGCGTCGGTCGTGATCACGGGCGTGATCGCGATCGTCTTTCCGGCCTCGGTCGCCGTCGCCTCGGCGTAGGCGGTCCAGCCGGAGTAGTTCAGGCCGGAGACGAACGTGACGGTCACGATGGCGTTCGCGCCGTTCCTGACGAGGTCGACCTTCGCCGCCGCCATGCCGCGGAGCGGCGTGATGATCAGATCCTTCGCGGCGACGTTTGAGGTATTCGGGATCGGCACGGGGTCACCTCGTTTCGATCGCCACCGACTCGACCGCTCGCTCGACCTCGAGGCCCGGCAGACGCGGCCCGGTGTCCGCCGGCTCCGCGACCCCACCGTCGACCAGGGCCCGGGCGAGCTGCGGCGTCGCGGAGATCACCTCGCCACGCCGGTAGCCCCGGTAGGAGCGAAGGAGCCGGAGCGGCTGCGGGGCTGCGGGATCGGGCACTGGTCCCTCCGGATACGGGGCGGCCCGGGGGCTGGCGTCCTTGCCGGCCCCCGGGCCCGGTTTGCTGTCACGCGGTCAGGATCAGCTCGTCGCCTTCGCCAGCCGGGCCACGAACTCAGGGCCGTGATTGCTCACGCCCACCCGGGTATTCGCGACGTAGAGGACCTGGCGGCTGCGGACGAGCAGCTCGCGGGCGACGTTGATCTCCAGGCCGGAGTCCTTGACCCCGACGGCGGTCGCCATCGAGAAGTCGCCGAACAAGGCCAACGTGGTCGCCGGCAGTCCCTTCACCAGGTACACCGGGGCACCGAAGATCGTCGGCACGACGCGGCCGCCACCGACGACCATCGTCGTCTGCTGCGCGGCCCAGATCTTCATCAGGTCGACGTAACCGGCCTTCGAGCAGACGAAGCTTCCGGTCCCCATGATCGCCTCGTCGACCTTGCCGACCAGGTCGGCGAGGTTGGTGACGGAGGTCGCGGCGTTGAGTGCCACGGTGATCGTGTTCCCGCCGGCGACGGCGCCCGCGAGGCCGGTGATCGTCGGGTTCGACGCGTTGCCCCCCAGCCAGACCGAGTCGATCCAGCGGGCGAGGCCGTGCGAGAACCGATCGACGAGCAGGCCGGCGACGTCCACCGGGGAATCCTCGAGCAGGGCCCGCGAGACGGGCACCGAGGCCCCGCCTTCGTGGAGGACCAGTTCGGCGCCGCTGGAGCTGACGTCCTGGTCAGTGAACGCCGCGTTTTCGGCGGCGAACCCGAACGTGACGTCGCCCGACTTCGGGATCGACAGCTTCTGGCCGGCCGGCCGGAAGATGCTCGCGAGCTGGAGGCCGACCGACTGGTACTGAAGCCGGTTGACGATCGCGTTGTAGAGTTCCGTGGTCACCCAGTCGTCGCCGAATCCGTCGACGGTTTCGCCCATCGCACGCTTCGCGACACCGGACAGCCCGCAGAGGTAGGAGCCGACCGCGGCGGCGATCTTCACAGACCGGAAGGCCCGAACGCCGGCGCGGATGTCGACCTTGTCCGCCTCCTGGTCCGTGATCTCCGGCTTCTGCGGCTCGGAGTCGCTCGACCGGACGGCCCGCAGCGCGGCGAGCCGCTCGTCGAGGGCTCGCTCGCCCTGCGCCTCGGAAGCGATCTCGCCGGCCCGAGTCGAGAGGGCCGCGAGCCGATCCTCGATCCGCTTCTTGTCGCCCTCGTCGGCCGGGGTCACAGAGCGGAGATCGTTGATCTCGTTCTCGATGCTGACGGTCTCGTCCTGGAGTCGAGCGAGCTTGGGGCTGGGCATGGTGCGCTTCCTTGCGTGGCGTGTGTGGTGTTCGGGCCGACGCTCGCGAGAATGCCAGCCGGAGCCACCCTCGGAAAAGTTTCGCGCGTCCTACGGTAGGACGATTTCAGGGAGAACACTTTCCGGCGGCGCACTTCCCCGCCTTACAGGTGCAGGCGGCCGAGCATGCGCAAGGGATCTCGATCCGGCCGTCGGGCCGGATCTTGCCGTTCGTGCATCCGCACCGGCACCCGGTCGGCTTCGGCTTCGGGCCGGGGGCCGGCGGCGGAGCCGGGGGCGCCGGCGGCGCGGCGTCCACCGCGAGGCTCGCCCGGGCGGCGGCGACCGCGGCGGCCGCCTTCGGAGCCTCGAGGTCGACAGCGGCCGGGTCGGCCGACAGCCAGACGAGCCAGGCGATCAGGGAGCGCCAGAGGTGCGCGATCACTTGGGGGCCTCCTCAGTGAATGCCCGCCAGACCCAGATCGCGGCGGCCGCGCCGGCCACCGACCACAGGATCCCGGCCGGCCGGTAGCCCCCGCCGCCGACCGCGGCCTCGAGCAGGCCGCCGACGACGGAGCCGGCCACGCCGCACCCGATCGTCTCGATCCCAGTTGCCCGGCCGTCGGGCCGGATCGGCAACAGCCAATTCCCGATCGAGCCGGCGATCCAGCCGAAAATGATCCATCCGATCAGACTCATTCACCACCCCTTTCCGTGTTCGAGAACTCGATGACCTTCGTCGTCCACGCGTGCCCTCACGATCTGCTGCTCGGCCCCGACGGCCTGCGGGCCTTCGGCCACGAGCGCGACCCAGAGGAACGTCTTCGCGATCCGCGCGATCACCCGCAGGACCGGCCGGTCGGGCCGGGGCGGGCCGAACGGCGTCGGCGGGAAGGGCCCGGAGGCCGAGGCCGAGAACCAGAGCAGGAGCAGGACCGCGGCCGCCGCAAGAATCGCGTGCCGCTTCGTGAACGTGATCGTCATCGACGAGCCTCCGGCGCGGGGGTGAGCCAATTACCGTGGTGGAGGTCGCGCCAGCCGAATCCGCTGATCGACCCGACCGCGAACGAGTCCTCCTGGGCGAGCATCCGCTCGACGACGCGCCGCTCGACCCAGAACGAGCCGTCAGGCATGTCCTCCGGCCACTTCTGTCCGGTGATCCAATTCGGGCCCCAGGAGTTCAGGCAGAGCAGGGCGTCGGAGGGCGAGCCGTTCCGCTGGTAGCGGACGGCCACGAAGACCATCTGGTGCGCCCACTGCCCCGACGCCGCGGCGTAGCCCTGCGCGTTGCGGGTGTTCGTGAATCCCTGCATCGAGGCGACCGGCACCGGGAACCCGGCCTCGATCGCGGCGGCGGCTTCGGCCCAGGTCGTGACGAGGGCGATGTGGGTCGCGGGGTGCCGCTTCGCGACCGCGTCGAGCCGGCCGCCGTCGCCCTTGCCGCCGCAGCCGTAGGCGCCCCACTGCTTCGCCCGGTCGGCGGAGTAGGCCCGGAGGTCGAGGTCGCCGATCTGCTCGCGGTAGACGACGCCCCAGTCGCGGACCCAGCGGGCCGCGGCCGCGCCGTAGGAGCCGTCGCTCCAGCCGCCGACAGGAGCGGCGCCGTCGCCCGACCGGCCGCGGGCCTCGACGCGCGAGCCTCCGTAGATTGCCTCGGTGGATGGGAACGGGGGTGGGTTTGCGAGCCGGCCGGTTTCCCAGTCGACACACTGGGCGACGTAGACCCCGTGGGCCCAGCCCCAGGAAACACAGTCCCCGATGCCCTGCCGCTCGACGATCCACGGCCGGCCGTAGAGGGCCTGGTGGGCTTTGTAGGCCGACCGGTAGAGGAACGTGTCCTTCCCCTCGGCCTTCGCCACGGTCTCGGCCCCGGCCCGGGCGAACGTCGGCTCTGACAGCTCGGAGAGGAACGCGCGGACGCCGTCGGGATCCGGCCGCCACCCGAACCGGCCGTCGCCTTCACCGATCCAGCCGGCCGCGCGGGGGCCGCCCGTCAGGCTCGCGACGACAGCCGCGACCGCCAGGCCGAGGAGCAGGGAGACGGCGAGAATCCGAATCCTATCGTGCCGCATGGGTTGCCTCCCGGCCGATCGCGCGGAGCGAGTCGACCCACTTCGCCCGCTGTTCCGGGGTCACCGGTCCGCCGGCGGTCCCGACCTGGTCCTCGAGGTAGGTCTTGATCGCGTCGCGGGCCGCCGGCTGGCGGGCCCCGACCGACACGCCGCGACATCGCAGTTCGCGCGACCGCTGCCGCAGATCGTCGAAGGCGACGCCGGTCTTCAGGAACGGCTCGGCCTGCCTGCCATCCCATTCGATCTCGTCGGCCAGCTCGGAGCAGAGGGCGCCGATCGCGGCCGCGTCCTCCGACGCCGTCGGTCCCTTGAACAGGCCGCGAAGGTGCAGGCCCGACGGTGCCGGGGCCGGGGCTGGGGCGGGCGGCGCCGCCTGGTCGTGGAGGCTGGCAGACCAGACGACGGCGGCGCCGATCACCAGGCCAACGGCGAGCAGGTGCCGGGGCTGGAGCGACGCCGCGGCGACCTTCTTCTGGAAGGTCTCGCGGATCGCCTGGATCGTCTCCGGCTTCGTGAACAGGAGCGCGGCGGCGGCGAGCAGGAATGCGGTGACCATCACGACCTCACGAGTTTCAGAATTTGCTCCATCGCCCCGGCGGCGATCGCCAGGACGAGCGACCGGACAGCCGGCCGAACGATCAGCCAGAACGGCCAGGCGACGACGGGGATCGCCTTGTCGGCCACGAGGTCGAACAGGCTCGCGGCCGCGGCCAGGACGACCGCCCGCTTCTCGTCGCGGGTCAGGCCCTCGACCGTGTCGAGCGTGGTGACGCACATCCGCAGGAGCGAGACGAGCAGCTCGCCGAACTCCTGCCAGGTCAGGCCGCCGGCGGCGGCCGACCGGGCCGCGGCGAAGAATGCGCCGAGTTGGGCCGTGAGCGTGTCGAACGGCGCCGCTGCGGCGGCCGGGGCGTTCATGTCGGTCATCGGCTGCGCCTCCAGATTGAATCGGCAGGCACGACCTGGCGGCATCGTGCGCGGCAGGACTGGCATTCGACGTACTGGACCTGGCGGTCGCCGGCCCGCTTCGATGACGTCGCGCGGGCGCGGCCGCCGCACTTGGGGCATTTACCCGGCATAGAGGCGCATCCTCGCGGCAGCGGCGGCGGCGACAGCCCGGGCGGCGGCGAGGCTCGACACGCGGAGACCGCGAGTCTCCTCGGGCTCGGGCACCGTCTCGGGCTTGTCGTCGATCCAGATGTCGGGCGAGAGGCCGGCGTCGGCTGCGGCCGACCGTTTGCGCCGGTCCGGCCCGGCAAGAACGACGCCGGCCAAGTCGCCAAAATGTCCCCCGAACGCGAGCCGGATCTCCTCGCGGTTCTCCTCGGTGTCCTCGCGGCGAGTCACGCAACAGACGCGGTTCCCGCGGGCGAGGGCCTCGGCTATGAAACTCCGCCAGAGGCCGGGGGCCGCGGTGAACGTCTGGTCGAAGTCGATCGAGATCAGCAGGCCCTGGGCCGTGCCGGGGGCGGCCGCGGCGGCGCGGGCGGACCGCCAGAGGTCGAGGGACCGGGGGGCGACCGAAGACGACGGATAGGCCGGGCTCGTCACCGCAGAGATGTCGAAGAGCCCGCCCGCCTTCGTCACGGTCCGGATCACGTTCCCCCGCTCGTCTTCCGTCCAGGTCTCGCCGCCCTCGGCGACCGTGAACGCGAACGAACTCCCGGTGATCGTCCGATCCTCGACCATCATCACGAGATCCCGACCGCTGTTCGTCAGGAGCGGAGTGTGGCGGTAGCCCAGGCCGCGGGCTTCCTTCGTCAGGTCGAGCCGGCCGTTCGACGTCCGCCCGGTGATCAGGTTCGGGTCGTGGTTGAACAGGAACGGAACGTCGATCTTGCCGCGCGGGTCCGTCGGCTTGCGGTCGATCAGACCGTCGAACGCGGTCGCGGAGAACTTCTCGCGGAATCCGCCCAGGTCGACGGACAGGCTCTCCCACGGGGGGGAGATCCCGACGAGCTGCGGCGGCTGATCGTCTCGCCGCTCGACGGCGATCGCGTCAGGATGGTCGGCGGTCAGGAGGTAGCGGCGTTCAGGCTGCGTCATCGGTAGTCCCTCCAGGGGCCGGCTCGTCGGCCGGCGGGGTCTCGTCATCCGGCGACGCGGCGGCCGGCGGGCTCGAGGTCGTGTCGCTCGCCGGCGGCTCGCCCCCGGCGGCGCCGGCCTGGGCGGCCGCGGCCGCGAGCGTCGAGAACCCGAGCTGGACGAACGTCTCGTTCGCGGCCGGGTCCTCGAGGAGCGGCAGATCCTCGCGGTCGCGGATCTCGTTCGGCGTGATCGCGCCCATGTTCCAGAGCGTCTGGTAGAGCGCCGACCGGGCCGCGGTGTCCCCGCGGAGCAGGCCGCGGTTGTCGAGCCGCGCGTAGATTTCCTCGCCGTAGACCGGCTGGAGGAGCATGTCCACCGGCCCCTCCATACGCTTTTGCCAGGGCAGCAGGCACCAGACCTGGGCGGACAGATGCTCCTGTTCCACGGTCGAATATTTCGCCATCCGGGCGTCGCCGAGGAGCGTCGAGGGAACGCCCCAGCAGCGGCAGACGTCGGGTAGGATCGCGTCCCTCAACTCCTGAAACTGATTCGCCTCCATCGAATTTGATTCGATCGGGACGAGCTTCGTCTTCTTCGGGAGGACGGCGGCCGAGCCGCGGTTGGCGGCGCCGCCGTAGAGCGTCCGGATCTGTTCGCGGAGGGCGTCGACGGCCTCTTGCGGGATCTTCTCTTGGGTCTCCAGGACAACGTCGGGCCGCGCGGAGTTCTTCCAGAAACTCGTCGCCGCGGTGTCGAGTTCACGGGCGAGGGCGATTGACGTCCCGCACAGTTCAGCCGGCGCCATGCCGATCGTGCCGTTGTTCGACAGCCATCGCCAGTGCATCACCTCCGAGGCCGGCACCGGTTCCCAAACGCCGCGTTCGTTCCAGAACTTGTAGGTGAGCGAGTAGTCGGAAAGACGTTCGACCTTCACCCGAGACGGGTGCATCGGCCGCAGCTCCGAACAGAACCCGCGCGGCCCCGGCAGGACGCGGCAGTAGGCGTTTCCGTGGAGAGCCGTCCAGTAGGCGACGAGCTGCCAGAAGTCGTAGGCGCTCTGCCACGGGTTCGGCCGCTTCCGCAGCGTGTAGGAGCAGGGGAGGTTTGCGTCCTCCTTCCGTCCGTCGGGGAGCGTCCGCATCACCTGGAGCGGCATCACCGCCACGGCTTGCGAGATCCAGCGGACGACCCCGAGGATCGACGACACGCGGATCGCGGTCTCGGGGCCGATGTCGCGCGGCGACAGGCTCAGGCTGATGTCGGCCAGGCTCTGCCGCAGGTTGACGAGCGTCCCGCGGATCGGCCGCGCGGCGGTCTTTCGGCGCGGGGCGGCGGCGGGCTTGCGGGGCATCGGCGGACCCTCGGTCGGCAGCGCTGCACGCCCTGCCTGCCGCCAGTGTCCGCCCCCCGGGTTTGCCCGGTAAAGTTTCAGAGAACGTGGATCTTCCAGTCGTCCGCGCTGCCCGTTTCCGCGTCGTCGGTCGAGGCGAGCGCGAGGCCGTTGACGAGCGCCGCGATCCCGTCGATCTTCTCGCTCGACTTCTTCTTGTCCGGCTTGATCATGCCCGTGGGGTCCGTGTAAACGCACACGTTGTTGGCGTTGAACGCCGCGACCGGGTTCTCTCCGTGCCGGAGCCGGCCCTCGACGACCAGGGCCTCGAGCAGTTTGCATGGAGCGTTGAGGTAGGCCGTTCGTTGGGCGACCGACTTCACTTCGATGCCTTCCCGCTGGAGGAGTGTCTCCAGGGCCCCGGCCTGCCAGGGATCGACCCCGACGCCGCGGATCTCGTGCGACTCCCCGTAGGCGAGGATGTCGCGGGCGACCGCCTCATGATCGAGCCGGTGGCCGTCGGTCACGGTCACCCAGCCTTCGCGGATCCAGGTGTCATACGGGATGCCCTCGCGCACCCGGTCGCCGACGGTCTCCGACGGGACCCAGTATTTCCACTCGACCGCGTAGGAGCCGTCGGCCTCTTTGAACACGAAGGCCGCGCTCGTCATGTCGAGGTTCGAGGCCAGGTCCACGCCCACCCAGCAGGGCCGGCCGGCGAGCGGCTCCAGCGGCTCGCGTCCACACTTCGACCAGTCGTCGCCGTGGAACCAGCGGGAGTCAGCCTGTTGCCAGACGTTCAAGGAGTAGCGGAGGAACTTCGACATCTTCCGCGGATCAGTCGTCGCGTCCTGGTAGTCGGCCGCGAATTCCGACTCGGGAAACGCGACTCCCAGCGACGGATTCGCTTTCCGCCAGACGGCGGGATCGGAGAAGTCGTCCTCCGGATCGGCCGCGTAGATCAGCCCGTAGAACGTCGGGTTTGCGGCCGGGGTCTTCATCACCAGCTCGGAGTCCTTCCACCACTGCCAGCCGATGCCGTTCCGGTCCTCCCCGGCCGTTGAGATCGACATCACGACGCTATTCGGCGTTCCGCGGATCGCGTAGACGAGGGCATCGACCAGAGCCGGCGAGCGGAAACTGTGGATCTCGTCGAGGATGACCGAGCCGTTCAGGCCTTCCTGTTTCCGCCACTCGCTCGACAGACAGCGGATCTCGTTCCCGTGCCGCCGGTTCCGGATCACGCTTTTGTAGTCGATCACCTCGAGCAGCTTCGAGAGTTGCGGCGAGGCCTCGATCACGGCGGCCGCCATGCGGAACATCGTCCTCGCCTGCTCGCGATCGTTCGCGGCCAGGAAGACGTCGGCGATCGGGAAATGGGAAGTCGCCATGTAGGCCGCGAGTTGCGACATGAGCGAACTCTTCCGGTTCTTCTTCGGAACCCAGATCCCGGCGCGACGGTAGCGGAGCCGGCCGGTCGGCCCCTTCCACCCGAAGATCGGCGCGATCACGCGGTCGCGTTGCCAGTCGAGGACCTTGATCGGCTGCGGCTTTCCGTCGTCGCTCGGGTGCCGACAGAATCGCTCGATGAATTCGGCCGGCCGCGCGGCGGCCTCGGCGTCGAACGTGAACCCGGCGACGTACTCCGGCCGCTTCTTCGGATCAGCCGCCCGTGAACGTCCGGAGGGCGCGGGCTTCTTCGTCGTCTTCTTCGCCATCGGTGGGGTCCTGCGGGAGCCGGGCCGCGGCCGCCGCGGTCAGACCGAAGTCGCGGGCAAGCATGACGAAATCCCGCCGCGAGTCACGGAGCAGCTTCGCGACCGGGCTGGCCGCCTGCCCCTTGTCGGTCGCCGTGATCCAGCCCTCGGCGACGAGCTGCTCCTGGAGGGCGAGGATGTCGGCATGGATCTGGCAGAGGATCGCGAAGGCGGCGGTCTGCTCGGGGGCGAGCCGGCCGGCGGCGATCAGGGCAGGGGCGACGGTCCGCCAGAAGGCGAGCGCCGCCGGCACGGCGGCGACGTCCGGGGGCGGCGGCAGTTTGCCGGCAGGCGGGGAGGCATCGGCCGGCCTGGCCGGCGCCGGCTTCTTCGCCCGCGTGTTCCGGCCGGTCTGGGATCGGCCGCTCCGCGGGTCGGGGATGGGACCTCGGGAACCCAAGTGGACCTCCAATTCTTGAAAACCCGACACGAACTAGCGCAGAGCGGCCGTGGGGTCATGGGGCGTTTGGCACGATTCTTGCAGACCCCACCCCCCTTTGATCGTCACCCGAACCCGCGCCGCCGCTGCTCCTTTCGTGTCTTCTTCCCGTGGCACGAGCTGCATCGCCAGGCGAGGTTCTCGTCGTCGTCCGTGCCGCCGTCCTCGAGGGGGACGATGTGGTCCGCGTGCCCGGCCTTCCCCGTCGCCACGCGTGAGCAGTCGCGGCAGACGTAGGCGTCCCGGATCGCGATCCGTAGGCGACGAGAGAGCCAGGCCGAGGACCGGTAGTGGGCGACCTCTTTCGTCGCGGATCGCCGCATCGTCTGGGGGCGCCATCGCGGGACAGGTTGCGTCATGATAGCGGGCCTCGCCGCGGGACAGGCGAAATCCCTATTGTTGTTCCGTCACTCAGCCGGCTCGGCCAACTGCTCGATCTCGCGAGCCCGGCCGAGGTACGCCTCGACCAGGGCGTGGGCCTCCGCGATTGCAAGCGGCATGACGGCCGCGCACCGCCACAGGCAATAGCTGCCGATGGTGCCGCAGATGAGGAGCTCAAGTGTGTTTCGCATGCAGCACCAGGTAACAGAGGCAGAGCACGGTGAACAACTCGCGAGCGTGATACCACGCCTCGTAGGAGCAGAGGGTGTAGTAGAGGGTCATCATGTGATGCCCCATTTGCTGATTAGATACGATTCAACTGCGGCGCGATCCGTGTCCGAGAGGGCGGAGTCGTAGATGATGATTTCGGCGATGTTGCCGTTGTATAGAAAATAATCACCCGGCGCTGCTAATTCACCGTCGTATCGCTGCACACCAATGCGCATTACGTCAGATATATTTGGCAGCGTTCGTGCCCCATCTCCGGCCTCAACAGGGCTAGCGGTTTCAACTGATGTTCCGTTGCGAAAAAACTGCTGGGTGTGAAAACTGCCTGCGGTATGCCTCCACGCAAAAGCCGTGTAGCCTGTTGCCGTTACCGTCCCAGACGAGCTTACATCGGTTGAGTTTTCAAAAGTTACGTCTGACCAAGAACTGCCATTTAGTTTGTTCGTATCTGTAAGGCGAAACACCCATCCGCCGTTTGTCGTGCCCTTAGTTAGGATTTCATGCATAACACCGGTGGCGTTTCTTTTCAGAACTACAAACGCTGTTTTGCCACCGACATTTCCGTCTAAGAAATCACCGCCGGTGAGACTGTCATTGCTTCCATCAAACAGCAGCGCATCAAGTCCGTTCTGCTGTGCTGTTTTTCTCTGCGGTCGTTTAGTGGATTCGCTCTGAGTAAAATGCCTCGCGTTGCCAGATTTATCTTCCCACCGTGCTACCCCTCCGTCCGCAGCAACAGGCGAGCCGCCAGTAGTGGCGTCGAACAGCGTGGCGGAATCGGCGGCGTCGAGCCACAGTTGCAGGCCGGATGTCACTGGCAGAGACACTCCGGGCAAAGGCCAAGTCCCCGCCCGCTTCAGTGCCTCGGCTTCGCGCAGCTTCCACACCCCGACCGCAGCAGAGTTGATCGCCGACGCCGCCGGAGTGCGGTTGAACCCGATGTATCCGCCGCGTGGCCTACTCATCAACCGTCTCCGGCTCTGGCAGATCGGTCGCGACCACCACGCTGCGAGTCCAGCCGGTCGCCTCCATTACAGCTTCGTCATTGCACCACTGAGACGGATCGGTGCGAGTAGAGCCGTCTGGCAGGCGGACGCGGAACGGTAGCGCGTCGTGGGCCAGGCCATGACGGTCGCGGTAGCAAGGGTCGCCGATGGTCACGACAACTCCTTCCAATTCGCATCGACCACGAGATCATTCGCCGCGCTCGCCGTGACGTAGATCGACTCGTTCTCGGTGAGATTGATCGGGTTGTCCTTGCCAACAATGATGATGCTCGCGTCGGCTGGCACCGTGATCGTCGATGCGATCGGAAACGCCGTGCCTGTGTTCGTCGCGGACTGAAACCGCGCCACGGTTACGTCGCAAGCGTTCGTGCCGTCCACGTTGGCGACGATGATCGAGTCGACGAG